>NZ_JBQSWX010000018.1:0-67640 GCF_052377615.1 Arthrobacter sp. AOP36-A1-22 | reverse complement strand
GCTAGCTGGTTCAGTGCGTCGATATGGAGTCGGAAGGACACCCTGCCGGCACGGGTCATGGCCAGGGTGACGGGACGGCGTCCCGCGCGTACCGCGTTCGTCGGCTCGAGATAGCCGGCATCGATCAGCACCCGGACGTGCTTGCTCAACGTCGCGTCGGTGAACCCCAGCAGGTCACGGACCCTCCCGAAGGTTTCGCCGCGGACCGGCTCCAGCAGGGCACAGATCCGCAGCCGTGGAAGGGGGTGGATCACCGGGTCGAACCCGTCCTGGCTCATGACGGCTCAGTCCCGCGGGTTCCGGACGCGACGGGCCCAATACCGGTCCAGCGCCGGTCCGCCGATCGTGCCCAGGCAGAACAACACCACGGCGGCAATGACCGGAATCCACCACCAACCATGGGTGTCGTAGAGGGCGGAGTTGATTCCTCCGATGAACCCCACCACCAGCACGCCGCCCAGAAAGGGCAACCACATGGAACCGTGCAGGCGGATATGGCGCACCGCGCTGGGCTGCTTCCACGAGGCGAAGAGGAAGACCACCAGGATCGCTCCCGGCAGCACCAGCAGGGCCGCCGGCATCGACAGCAGATCGGTGACCAGTGGCACCAGGGCCAGGACGGCAAGGATGAAGCCCACCAGGAACCAATAGCGTGGTGGGCATTGCAGGCGTTCGGCATTCAGTTCACCGACGGCGCCGAGTGCTACAAGCGACTCCCCGGCCTGGGCCGCATTGGGGGTGTCATCGGAATCCATGCGGCCAGACTACATTTGTCTTGCCATACAGGAAAGACATTTTCATCCTTCAGCGACACCGGCTTCGCGTTGGTCGGGCCCTGTTTCACGACTATGATGGGCCTCATCGACCACCCTCGCGTGCGCCGCCAAATGCTGGCCCACCTTTCGGGGACCTCCACCGGTCAACACGACTTCACAAGGAGTTCCCCATGGGAAACGTCGGACTGCTGTATGTCGGCGCCGTGCTCTTCATCAACGGCCTGATGCTGCTGGGTTTCGTCCCCGGACGCGCTGCCGCCCCGATGAACTACTTCGTCGGGGCCATGCAGGTCATCTTCCCCACCATCATCATCGCCCAGTCCGGCGGCGACCCGGCCATGACGCTTTCCGCCTCGGGCCTGTACCTGTTCGGGTTCACCTACCTCTACATCGCCTTCAACATCACCTTCGGGCTCGATGGCGAAGGGGTCGGCTGGTTTTCGCTGTTCGTCTCCGGCGTCGCGGTCGTGATGTCCTATCTGCAGTTCACCCTCGTCGGGGATCCGGTCTTCGGGGTGATCTGGCTTTTATGGACCATCCTGTGGCTGATGTTCTACCTCGTCCTTGCCCTGGGCATGGAGTCGCTGACCGCCGCCACCGGCTGGTTCACCGTGCTCATCGCCCATCTCTCGGCCACGATCCCCGCCCTGCTGCTGCTCTCCGGCGCCTTCCAGAGCACCTGGCTCTGGGCGGGCATCCTCGCGGTGGCGGGAGCACTCGCCCTGCTTGTCTCGCTGATGTTGGGACGCCAAGGTGTGGGTCGGCCGCAATCTCCACCGTTGCCGCAGCTCCGCGACGAAATCGACGGCGGTGACGTCCCGACTCTCCCGGATCTGATCGCCCGCACCGAGCGCAGCGAACAGGGATCCCAGATCGTCATCTCGAACCCCCCGGTGTCCAGATCCTCCCGCCGCGTGGTCAACAGTCCTCTGCGCCGCCGGGCGCCCCGCCCCTGATTCCTCGGGATTCTTCCGCGGTCCATCCTCAGGACAGGCGGCCGTCGGCCAACCGTTCGGCGGATTCGAAGTAGGCCCGAGTCACCCACTCCTGGGTTCGGTGGGTCACCGGTGCCGCAGCCCGCATCAACCAGTTGGCCGGCTTCGAGTAGGCCAGGACCTCGAACCAGACGGTGCCCTCGTCATCTAGCACGGCGGTGAAGGCCTCCTCCCCCGCCACGGGATGGCCCTTCAGGGTTCCGTAGCCGAAGCCGGCCCGGCGCGGCCCGGTATCCGGATCCGCAGCCTCCGGCTCCAGGCTCCACAACACCCGGCAGGGCGCGGGCACCCGGATCGGTCCGATCCCCATGCCGGAGACGACGCGGACGCCCGGGCTCGCCCGCGGGGTATCCTCCGGCACCCTCAGTCCGGCACCGCGGTGCATCTGCCAATCCAGGATCCCGTCGGCCAGGCGGCGGAACGCGTCCTCGCCGGCCCCGACGCGTGAGCGCCGCCTGACGGTTCGGTAACCCGCCGGCGCGTGCCCGAGTTCGGTCAACCCATAATCGGTGTAGGTCAGATCCCCGGGCTGGCCGATCCGGGCGAGCCGGCGCAGTGCCGCCAGCTCGCTGGGCCCCTGTTTGCCCAAGGCGGCACCGATGACGGCCAACGACGCCTTCGCGCCGGAGCGTACGGGAACGTGGACCTGACGGCCGCCGGGCAGTCCCAGTGCAGGGGCTGAGAGCCCGAGCAGGTCGCGGTACCGCCCCGGAAGGGAATCAACGACGGCGGCAAAGAGCAGGCGGTAGCCGGGCATCAGCATCGGATCCAGCGGAGGGTTCTTCAGGAAGGACACCACCTCATCCACGCGAGGACCACCGGCCAGGAGGCCCTCGTCGTCGTACCCCTGAAGGCGTTGACGCAATTCGGCGTCGGTGCGCGGTGGATCGATGACCCCCATGAGTTCACCGGCCTTCGCCCATTGGCCGACATAGGCGTCGGCACCACCGAGCCGTGTTGGCACGGGGCCGCGGAAGAGTTCGTAGGAACGCAGGAATGCGTCGGTGAAGGCCAGGTGGACCCATTCGGACAGCCCGGGGTCGTTCGCCGAGTAGCGACGGCCGGTACCCTGCGCGTCCATATACTCCCCCCGGACCGGAACATGGAGTTTGCGGACATACCGGCAGGCTTCGTGGGCGGCGACCGTATCGCCGTAAGTGAGTGTGAAGATCCAGCGGATGGTTCCCGCGAGTCGACCCAGCGGATCCTCGCGGTAATTCGAATGCTCGGCGACGCCGGCGAGCGCGCCCGGATGCAGGGCCTGGATCAGGAGGGCACGGATCCCGGCGGCAATCGGCGTCGTGCCCCCGTTCACCTGCCAGACGACGGATCCGGCGTTGAAGTATCCGGCATCCTCGCCGTTCTCCAACGCGTCTTCCCAGGCAGGAACAGTTTCGGTTTGGCCGGCGAAGGTCATCCGCAAACGGGTTCTCAAAGGTGCCAACAGGTCCATTCCCCAAGCCTACTCCCGGGTCAGGTTCGGCTACTCCGATGCGAGACCAGGGCAACGATGAGCCCGACACCGAACCAGACGAGCCCGACGAGCAGTGCCAGCTGCGTGGCCGAGGCAAGGACCACCCCGAGCATCAGGGCCCCGACGACCGGGATGGCGCCGTGGGCGAACCAGGTCCCGCGCGCGGCGGCCTTCTGCTTCACCAGGTAGTAGCCGATCACCGAGACGTGCAGCAGGATGAACGCCGTCAGCGCCCCGACGTTCACGATCGAGCTGAGGATATCGAGCCCGTCGGCCCGGGTGGCCGCCCAGACGGCGACGACGATGTTCCCGCTGGCGGTGATCAGGATGCTGCGTACCGGCACCCCGGTCCGCTCCGAAACCGCGGCCAGTGCGTGCGGCAGGCGCCGCTCCCGCGCCATGTCCATGATGATCCTGCTGCCCGCGCCTTGCCCGACCATCGCCGCGAAGGCCGCGCCCGCCGCCTTGGAGAGGGCGAGCAACCAGTGCAGCCATTCGCCGATGCTGTCCTCCACGGCCACATAGTAGGCGGCACCTTCCAGACTCGGATCGGCAGCCAGCTGCGCAGGCGTCGTGGTGGAAAGTAGTGCCCCGACGTAGGTCTGGGCGACGAAGAGCAGTCCGGCCGCCACCAGGCAGATCAGTGTCGCCCGGCCGACGAGCCGGACGGTCCCCTTGGTCTCCTCGGCGAACGTGGCCAGGGCGTCGAAGCCCAGGAAGGAAAGCACCGCGACGGAGACGGCCGCCAGGACCGCGGTCAGCGAGAAGCCGCCGATCCCGGTGAACGGGCTGAGCCAGGGCCGTTCCGGTCCGGCCGTCGCCAGCACATAGGCACCGCAGACCAACACGATCAGCAGGACCAGGACCTCCAGGAGTACGACGGCGGTGATGACCTTGGAGGCCACACGCACCCCGGCCAGGTTCAGCGCCGTGGTCCCCACCACGGCGACGGCGACGAACACCCAGATGGGCACGGACGGGAACAACGAGTTCAGGGCGATGCCGGTGAACATGTAGGCGACCGAGGGGATGAGCAGGTAGTCCAGCAGGATCATCCACCCCGAGACATACCCGGCGCGGGGCCCGATCCCGGCCCCGGCGTAGGCGAAGACGGAGCCGGCCCGGGGGATTTCCCGCGACATGCGCATGTAGCTGGAGGCGGTGAAGGCCATGACCAGGGTGGCCACGACATAGACCGTCGCCACCGCTCCCCCGGACTTGGCGTCGAGGGTGCCATAGATGCCCACGGCAGCGGCGGGACCGATGAAGACCAGACCGTAGAAGACCAACTGCCCCAATGTCAGACTGCGCTTGAGCGATCCCTGGGCCGGAGCGGATTCCGGGGCGTTGGCGTCCATCCTGCCATTCTGTCGCAGTTTCCCCCGGACCGGGCTCACGATCCTGAAGTTGCTCCGAGCCGGACAAACGCCGGAGCCTGCGCCGCCTGGGTTCTCGAAGCCTGCCGGTTCAGGCCGGTGCACCATTCCGGATAGACGCGGAACCCCCGTTTTCCGGGATGCCCCTGCGAACTGGTGATGCCCAGCTCGCGCAGGTGTGCCGCGGTGAACCAGAAGAGCCCCCGGCGTTGGTCCTCCTCCACCACGAATACGGCGAGACCCGCTATTTCTTCATCGGCCGGAAAGGGCTCGGTGGCGCCCTGCTCGGATCGGCGCCACACGGCCACGAAGGCTCCCGCTTTCGTCGGGGTGACGCGGGCGGTGCGCAACCGCCAGCGCTGCCCTGAGACCGGTGCATTGCCTGCTTCGTAATCGCTGTTCTGTTCCTCCGGGGCAACGGGAACGAATTCCGTCCGCAGGCCCAGGGTGTGCTCGACGTACCAGTCGAAAGCGGAAAAGCGCATCCAGTGAGCCTAGCGCGACAGCGCTTCACCCCTTGGTCCGCGGGGCCCTTCCGCGTACCGTGAGCGCATGATCACCCGCATCGGTACCGCCATGTTGTACGTCTCGGATCAGGACGCGTCCCTTCGGTTCTATCGTGATCTGCTGGGATTCGTGATCGTCACCGATCAGGACATGGGCCACGGCGCCCGATGGCTCGAGCTGGCCCCGGCGGAAGGAGCGACCACGATGGCGCTGCTCGATGCCGGCCAGGCCGGCAAGCAGGCGGGAGAGGGCGCCTACCTGACCTATGCCTGCGAGGACATCGCCGCGACCGTCGGCTGGCTCCGCGAGCGCGGCGCCACGGTCACCGACCCCGATATCCAGCCGTGGGGCTCGTTTGCCTTCATCGACGGCCCCGACGGGCACCGCGTACAGATCCACCAGAAATGATCCCGGCCCCCACCGCCGGGGTGCCCTGAGGACGCGGCAAACAACGCACGGAATTTGCTCGGTTTCAACCAATACCGTGTGACCTTGTTCACCTATTGCACCGAATTGTCACGCGGCGGTACGGGAACCGGCCTCCGGGCCGAAGATCCGAGTGGACCGAGAGGCCTGCATCACGCAATAATTGCCGATCGACCACCGCGCCGCTGCTGTGACAGCGTCCGCCCACCAAGAATCGGAGAACCATGTCGGCAGACGTCGTGGGCCTGGCTCTTGCCCTGTTGGGACTCATCGTCCTGCTCGGCAAGCTGATCCGGGTACGTAGCAAGATCGCGCAGAAGTTGTTCCTGCCGGCCTCGATCCTCGGGGGATTCCTGGCCCTGCTGCTGGGACCCTACGTGTTCGGCAATTTGGCCTCGCTGGCCGGTACCGACAGATTCGCCGAGGGTGGCCTCTTCGGAACGCAGATCCTCGAGGTCTGGGGCACGCTGCCCGGCCTGCTCATCAGCGTGGTGTTCGCGGCACTGTTCATGGGTGAATCGATCCCCTCCCCCAAACGTGCCGCCCGGCTGCTGGGCCCGCAACTGAGCCTGGGCGTCACCTTCGCCTCCGGGCAGTACGTCTTCGGCCTGGCCCTGGCCGTCCTGGTCCTGGTCCCGCTCTTCGGGATGACCCCCATGGCCGGGGCACTGATCGAGATCGGCTTCGAAGGCGGCCACGGCACGGCAGCCGGCATGGCCCCGGTCATGAACGAACTGGGGTTCACCGAAGGACCGGACCTGGCGCTGGGCATGGCCACGATCGGCATCGTCAGCGGCATCGTCATCGGGATCGCAGCCATCAACTGGGCCGTGCGCACGGGGCGGACCGAGGTCATCTCCGCCTCGACCAAGCTTCCGGACAATGAGCTCAAGGGCCTCTACTCCAAGGACGACCAGCCCTCGGCCGGGCAATTGACCGTGCGCTCCTCGTCGGTGGAAAGCATGACGCTGCACGTGGCCTTCATCGCGCTGGCCATCCTCGTCGGACAGGTGCTCCTCTCGGCGCTGCAGTGGATCGAGAGCGTCACCTGGGCCGACAGCGTCCAGGTCTTCGAATACGTTCCGCTCTTCCCGTTGGCGATGCTCGGCGGGGTCATCATCCAGCTCGTCCTGGACCAGACCGGCAAGACCCACCTCATCGACCGTGGATCCATGATGCGCATCCAGGGCCTGGCCCTGGACCTGCTGATCGTCAGTGCCCTGGCGTCCCTGTCGCTGAAGGCGATCGCCGCCAACATCGGCCCCTTCCTGCTCCTGGCCGGTGTGGGCATCATCTGGAACGTGGTCGTGTTGTTCTTCCTCGCCCGCCGCTACATCCCGAAGTACTGGTTCGAACGCGGGATCGGGGACTTCGGGCAGTCGATGGGGGTCACTGCGACGGGCCTGATCCTCATGCGGATCGCCGACCCCGAGGGCAAGAGCCCCGCCTACGAGGCCTTCGGATATAAGCAACTGGTCTTCGAGCCGTTCTTCGGCGGCGGGCTGATCACGGCAGCAGCAATGCCCCTGATCTACCAGTTCGGGCCCTACCCCTTGCTGATCGGCATGGGCGTCCTGCTGCTCGCTTCGGTGTCCATCGGCCTGGTCAACGGCAAGCGGATGCGACGCTCCTCGGTGGCGGAGACTTCCCCGGCCCAGGGATGATCCCGGGCGCCGGGGCGGGCCGGTGACGCCCGCACTACCGGGCGGTGGCCACCAGGTAGTCCAGCGCCCGGCAGGCCCGCCACCCGGTCCAGAGGGCAAAGATGGCCGACCCCACCGCGGCCACGGCCCCGATGACGACCAGCGGCTGGATCTGCTGCCCCGGATCCGCGTTCCAGTTCAGCGTGAGTCCGGCGGCGATGCCGCAGCCGATGGACACCAGCCACAGCACGAGGGTGGCGACGAACATGCCGGACACTGAGTGCGGGCGATTCATGGGGGTTCCTCCTCGGTGACGTCGATAGCGCCAGCGTATCCCCCCGCCCCGCGGACCGATCCGCCGATGGCATGATGGTCGCATGAGTGAAACCCAGGATTCCAGCACCCGTTCCATCGAATTGTCACGTAACCGGACGGGCCACTACACCGCCCGCAATGCCGCGGGAGCCGAGGTCGAATTCGGCCAGGGCGAGGGGCTGCTCTCCCCCGTGGAACTGCTCTTGGCGGCCATCGCCGGTTGCTCGGCGATCGATGTGGACGTCGCCACCTCACGTAGCGCCGAACCCACCCAATTCGAGGTCACCGCCTCGGGCGACAAGATCGCCGACGAGGGCGGTGCCAGCCGGATGGAGAATCTGAATCTCGCGTTCAAGCTGGCCTTCGGCGATGACGCCGGGGGCCAGAAGGCGGCCAGCATGGTCGAACGCCTCGTCAAGCTCTCCCACGATAAGCACTGCACGGTCTCACGCACCGTCGAGCACGGAACCCCCGTGGCCTTCGACGTCGAGGTCTCCACGGGTGAACCGGCCTAGAACCGGGACCATCGCAGGGGGCGTGCTTCAGGCGTCGACCTGGAGTTCGCCCATCTGCTCCCAGCCTTCGCCCTCGACCTGGCGGCTGACGATGAGCGGTGTTTCGGCCAGGGTCGGGCGCATGGCCTCCAGGCCATCGGCGAAGTGCTGGCTGCGCACATGGGCCTCACCGGCCCCGTCCTGGAACGCCTCAACGAGCACGAACTCGTTCTCCGCTTCGACGCTGCGCGACCACTCGAACCAGAGGTTGCCTTCCTCGGCGCGGGTGGCCTCGGTGAAGGGCCGGGTGATCTCGAGGAACGAGTCGACGAATTCGGGCTTGACCTTGTACTTGACGACGATGAAAATCATGCGCCCAGCCTATCCCCGAGCCAGCCCATTCCACCCCAGGCGTTCGCGCTCGGCCTTCGGAAGCGATTCGACGACCAGATCGTAGGAGTCCTCGATCAGGTCACGCACCGTGGCATCATCGAGTGATCCGGCGCAGGCCACCGTGTTCCAGTGTTTTTTGCTCATGTGGTAGCCGGGAGTGATTTCAGGGTGCGCGGCCCGCAGCTGGTCGGCCAGGACCGGCTCGCATTTCAGGTTCGCGCGCGCCGGGTCCGATCCGTCCCAGAGCAGGGCGAACATCTTCACCCGCCCTTCGGGGGATCCAGAAACCTTGAACACACTGGCATCCGGGCCGAACGGATGGTCCTCGAACACCCCCGGCAACCCGAGGCAATAGGCACGGAAGGCGGAGTCGTCCATACCCGGCATCCTACGCGGTACGACGCCGGCACCCGAGGGGTGCCGGCGTCGTACCGCAGGAGGACGTGGTTGCTGTTTATTTCACGGCACCCATCGACAGGCCACGGACCAGCTGCTTCTGGGCCAGCCAACCGGCCAGGACCACCGGCAGCGAGGCCAGCACCGAGGCCGCCGAGAGTTGGGCCAGGAACAAGCCCTCGCTGGTCATCTGCGATATCAGGAACACCGGGACCGTCGCCGCCTTCGCGGCGGTGAGGTTCAGAGCGAAGAAGAACTCGTTCCAGGAGAAGATCACACAGATCAACGCGGTCGCCGCGATCCCCGGGGTGACCATCGGGATCAATACGGAGCGCAGCGTCTTGATCAGTCCGGCCCCGTCCACCGAGGCCGCTTCGAGCACCTCCCCGGGGACCTCCTGGAAGAAGGAACGCATCATCCACACGGCGATCGGCAGATTCATGGCCGTATAGAGGATGACCAGCGTCCAGATGCTGTCCAGCGCCCGCAGCTGACCGGAGATCACGTAGATGGGCATGATGACCGCGACGATCGGGAGCATCTTGGTGGAGATGAAGAAGAACAACACGTCATTGGTCTTCTTCACCGGCCGGATGCTCAACGCATAGGAGGCAGGAATGGCCAACAGAATCACCAAGAGCGTCGAAACACCGGTGGCAATGAGCGAGTTCAGGAAGTAGGGGGCGGCATCGGAGCCCAGCACTGCCTTGTACTGATCCAAGGTGGGTTCGAAGAAGAAGCTCGGCGGGCTCGACGAGGCCACGTTCTCCTGCTTGAAGGAAGTCATCACCATCCATGCGATCGGGGCGAAGAAGACCAGTGCCGCGACCCAGGTGAACGTGGTCAGCAGACTTCCGCTGACCACCCCCTTCCGTCGCGGTTTATAGACTTCCGGGCGTTCGGCCCGGGTGCCGGACCCCGCGGTTTGTTGGGTTGTGGCGCTCATGACAGCTCCTTGTCGTCGAAGCTGCGGAAGATCAAACGCAGCGCAAAGATGGCGATGAGGATCGTGGCGATGACCACCACGACGCCCATGGCGGCCGCCTGGCCGATGTCGAAGCCCAGGAAGGCGCGTTGGTAGATGTAGAAGGGCAGGTTCGCGCTGGCCGTGCCCGGTCCGCCGGCGGTCATCAGGTAGATCTGGTCGAAGGTGTTGACCACGTAGATCGACCCGAGCAACACGGCCAGTTCCATGTACCGGCGCAGCTGCGGCATGGTCACCCAGGTGAAGGTCTTCCACCAGCCGGCACCGTCCAGCGAAGCTGCTTCGAGGACGTCCTTGGATTGGGCCTGCAGTCCGGCCAGGACCAGCAGCATCATGAACGGGGTCCACTGCCACACCAGGGCGATGACCACCGAGAGCAGCGGGAGCGAGGAGGTGAAGTCGATCGGTCCGATCCCCACCAACCCCAGCACCCAGTTGACCATCCCGTAACTGGGGTTGAGCATCGAAACGCTCCATAGCAGCGAGGAGGCCACCGGCATGATCAGGAACGGGGTGATCAGCAGGGTCCGCACGATCCCCCGGCCCAGGAATTCGCGGTCCAACAGAATCGCGAAGAACGTCCCCAGGACCAGGGCGACGGCCACGCAGCCCAGCGTGATCACCACCGAGTTCACGGCCGCGACCCGGAACGTGGAATCGGAGAAGATGTCCACGAAGTTCTGCAGTCCCACGAAGATGTTGCCGTCGGGACGCAACAGGTTCCAGGACCGCAGCGAATACCAGATGGTCAGCAGGAAGGGCAGCTGGGTGACGATGATGGTGAAGATCAGCGCGGGAAGCAGCGGCAGCCGGCGGCTCCAGCCCTCCCTACGCCGGGCACGGCGCTGTCGCGCTGCGTGCGGTGCGGAGTCGGCGGCCGCCTGCTGGCGGTCCGTCCGGGTCAACGTACTCATGGCCTAGCCCTTCTTCTGGTAGGTCCGGGCCACGGTGGCCGCGAAGTCCTGCGATTGGCGCAGCGCGTCCTCGACGCTTTGGCTGCCGGCGATGGAGGCGGAGATCTGCTGCGCCACCCGGGTGCCGAGGTCCTGGAATTCTGGGATCCCCACGAACTGCAGTCCGGTGTAGGGCACCGGATGGATCATGGATTTGTCCTGGGTGGCATTGCCCATGGCCTTCAGCGTCGGTGTCGCGTAGTCCTCGGCGATCGAGGCGTATTCGGGAATCTCGTAGGTGGATTTGCGGCTGCCCGGGGGCAACCGTTCCCAGCCGATGGAGTTGCCGACCAGCTTCAGGTAGTCCTTATTGGTCATCCAGGCGATGAAGTCCCATGCGGCCTGCTTCTTCCGGCTGGTTTGCGGGATGGCCAGCGCCCAGGTGTAGAGCCAGCCGGCCGACTCGGTCTCCTTCACCGGCGCCAGGGCATAGTTGGTCTTTCCGGTGACCTTCGACGAGGACGGGTCCTCGATGGAGGAGACCATCGCCGTGGCGTCGTACCACATGGCCGCGTTGCCCTGGGAGAACCGGGTGATGCAGTCGCCGTACCCCGAGGTCGCCGCCCCGGGTTGGCCGTAGCTGCGGACCAGGTCGACATATCCGGCCACCGCCTCATGGACCTCGGGGCTGTCCAGGGTGGCGTTCCAGTCCTCGTCGAACCAGCGCCCGCCGTAGGTGTTGATGACGGTGTCCAGCGGCGCCATCACTTCGCCCCATCCGGCCAGCCCGCGCAGGCAGATCCCCGAGAAGCCCTTCTGCGGCGCGTGCAGTTCCTTCGCGAATCCGCGGATCTGTTCCCAGGTCGGTTGTTCGGGCATGCTCAGCCCCGCTTTCTCGAAGAGGTCTTCGCGGTAGACCACGAACGAGGACTCCCCGTAGAACGGGACCGAGTACTGGCTTCCCTGATGGGTGAGCGACTCACGGATGGTCGGAATGAAATCCTGGGCGTCGTAGCCCTGGGTCTGTTCCATATAGGGACCCAGATCGGTGATCCACCCGTTCTCGGCCCACATCGGAGTCTCGTAGTTGGAGATCATCACGACGTCGAACTCCCCGCCTTCGGTGGCGACGGAGGCGGTGATCTTCGCGCGGGCCTCGTTTTCCGGAAGCGAAACGAAGCGGACGTCGATGCCCGGATGCTTGGACCGGAAGTCATCCATCAAGGAGATCGCGTCGTTCATCTGCGGGTTGGAGACGATGGCCACGATCAGGCTGGTCTTCCCACCCGCCGTCGCCTGTCCCGAGCAGGCGCTGAGCCCCGCAGCGGCCACGGCACCGATCCCGGCGCCCATGAATCCCCGGCGGCTGAGGGGAAAATCCCGTATCGCCATTATCTGCTCCTCGCTCGAGCGACCGCTTCGCTCATGTGATAACCATCAAGTGCTCATTTGTTATGTGACTCTAGTCATATAAGATCATTTGAGCAAGACATTCAACTCACATGAGTCGGACCCGAGGGAGTGCCGACCTAAACGAAGGAATCCACCCCATGCCCGAACGGCACGAGGAAATGTTGGCGCAGATCGCCAGCGAGTACTACCTCGAAAACACCTCGAAGGTCGAGATCGCCAAAACCCACGGGATCTCCCGCTTCCAGGTCGCCCGCTATCTTGATGAGGCACGCCACGAAGGCATCGTGCAGATCACCATCCGTCGCCCTGCAGCCGTACCCGTCGAAGAAGCGGAACTGGCCCGCGCCCTGGGCATCACGTCGGTGACCATCGCTCCGACCCCGACGGGAGCCCTCGACGAACGCGACCGACTGGCCCGTGCGGCAGCAGCAGTCGTCGCCGGGGTCGTCACCGAGGGGTGCCGACTGGGGGTCTCCTGGTCGCGCACCTTGCAGGCCATGGCCGGCCACCTGCCAACACTGCCCGGTTGTGACGTCGTCCAGCTCGCCGGCTCCATCACGGTCACCGGCGGCAGCGGTTCGGGGGCGCTGATCCATCGGCTCGGGGCAGCAGCCGGTGGCCGGACCTGGCCCCTGCCGGCCCCGCTCATCCTTGAAACGGCCGAGACGGCAGCGAGTCTGCGCCGCCAGCCGGAGATCTCCGACGCCCTGAAGGCGGCAGAGGACCTCGATGTCGCCGTCGTCGCCCTGGGCGATTGGGTCCCCGGGAAGTCAACCGTCTATGAACGCCTCTCCCCCACCCAGCGTCAGGCCGCCACCGCGGCGGGCACCGTCGCCGAATGCTCGGGCCGACTGCTGGCCGCCGACGGTTCAGCGGCCGCGGCAGGGGTCGATGATTGTGTCATCGCCGTCTCGCTGGCCCAGCTGAAAGCCACCCCGCAAGTCGTGATGGTCGCCCCCAGCCCGGACGGTGTCGCGGGGGTCCGCGCTGCGGTGGCCGCCGGAATCGTGAACCATTTGGTCCTTGGCCCATCACTGGCCCACGCCCTGGCCACGGAACTTGACCTGATTGAAGCAACCGCGACGGAGGATCCAGCATGAGCGACGTCGTCGTCGGCATTGATTCCTCGACCCAGTCCTGCAAGGTGCTGGCCCTGGATGCCGCCACCGGGACCGAATTGCGTTCGGCCAAGGTGGCCCACCCCGATGGGACCAGCATCGATCCGCGGATCTGGGCCTCCGCCCTGCACCGCGCCTGGAAAGAAGCAGACCCTGCGGGGGCAGGTACGGTGATCGGCGTCGGGCTGGCCGCCCAACAACACGGCATGGTCGCCCTGGACGTGTCCGGGGAACCGGTCTTCGAAGCGCTGTTGTGGAACGACACCCGCAGCGCTCCCGAGGCCGCGGCCATGGTCTCCGACCACGGGGCGGATTTCTGGGCCCGGGAAGTGGGATCGGTGCCGGTGGCCTCCTTCACCCTGACGAAGCTGGCCTGGTTGGCCAGGAACGAGCCCGAAGCCGCGGCACGGGTACACCGCGTGGTGCTGCCCCACGATTATCTGAACCACGTGCTCACGGGCCGCTGGTTCACCGATCGCTCGGATACCAGCGGCACCGCCTACTACCACCCCGCTACCGGATACCTCCCGGAACTGCTGACCGAATATTTCGGTCGCGCCCCCGAACTACCCGAGGTGATCGCCCCGGATGCCGTCGGAGGCCGTCTCCTGCCCGAGTTCGGGGCCGACGGTGCGGTCGTCTCGGCGGGCGCCGGCGATAATGCCGCAGCCGCCCTGGGCCTGGGCCTGCAATCCGGGGAAATCGCCGTGTCGATCGGCACCTCGGGCACCGTTTTCGCCTCCGTACCAGATCGCCCCACCGCGGATGCCACGGGGGCGGTGGCCGGTTTCGCCGATGCCACCGGTGGCTATCTCCCCTTGCTCGCGGTCATCAATTCGGCTCGGGTGATGGCCTCCACCGCCGAACTGCTGGGCGTTGGGCTGGCCGAATTCGACCGGCTCGCCTCCTGTGGGGACCCGTTGGCCGGAGGACTGAACCTCATGCCCTATTTCGATGGCGAACGCACGCCGAACCTCCCCGGGGCCACCGGGAGCCTGACCGGAATGAGCCGGGCCTCGTTGACCCGGGAGAATCTGGCCCGGTCCTCCGTCCTGGCCGTGATGAACTCGTTGGCCGATGCCGCCGAAGCCCTCTCCGAGGTGTCCCGACCGGCCCAACGGGCCCTACTGATCGGCGGTGGCGCGCGATCGGCATCCTTGCGCGCGGTGGCCCCCGAACTGCTGGGTATCGACGTGGACGTCCTGGAAGCCGGCGAATACGTGGCACTCGGGGCCGCCCGCCAGGCGGTGTGGTCAGCGACGGGCGAACTTCCTGCCTTCGAACGCCGGATCGAGACCCGACTCAGCCCCTCCGGAGCCGGCTGGGGCGCGCAATCCCGCAACCTCTACGCCACCGAACGCACCCGCCTCTACGGGGTGTAGGCCCCTCGTCGAGGCAGTAGCAGGGAGTTGGAGTCCTACGTCCAGCCATCCGCGCGCAAGGTGCGCAACAAAGCCAGCGCCCCGCCGTCGTCCAGGATGGCCAGCGCCTCCAGGTAGGGCCGGGTGAACTCCTCCTGGTCGGCCAGATCGCCAAAGAGTTCCCGGTCGCGCAGGAACGCCAACGGGTCCTGATCCTGGGCGGCCGCCGCCGCCAGGACCCGGTCGCGGAGCCGGTCCACGACCTCGATGGGTTGCCCGGCCTCGTCCACGCCGCGGGCGTAGCGGGCCCAGGAGGCGACGATCGCGGCGCTGAGGCGCACCGCACCGCCGTCGGACAGGTTCGCACGGATCACGGGGACCAGCCAGGTGGGGATCCGGTCGGAGGATTCGGCGGCCAGACGGGCCAGGGTGTCCTGGACCTGTTCGTTGGCAAACCGTTCGATGAGTTCGTGCCGGTACGCGTCCAGATCGATCCCCGGCACGGGCTGGAGGGTGGGGGTGGCTTCGCGTTCCATATAGGCGAGGAGGAACTCGACGAGCAGCGGGTCGGAGCAGGCCTCGTGGGCGAAGCGGTAGCCCGCTAGATAACCGAGGTAGGCGATGCCCTGGTGGCTGCAGTTGAGCAGGCGCAGTTTCATCAGCTCATAGGGTTCGACGTCGTCGACCAGCTGGACTCCTACCGACCCCCAGTCGGGGCGCCCGGTGGGGAAACTGTCCTCCAGGACCCATTGAATGAAGTCCTCGCAGACCACCGGCCAGGCGTCTTGAACCCCGTATTCGGCGGCAATGGCAGCCCGGTCGGCCTCGGTGGTGACCGGGGTGATCCGATCGACCATGGAGTTCGGGAAGGGCACCTGCTCGGCCACCCACGCCCCGAGCTCCGGATCCTTCAACCGGGCAAAGGTGGTGAAGACCTTCGCGGCCAGATGCCCGTTGCCTTGGATGTTGTCACAACTCATCACCGTGAACGGTTCGATCCCGGCGGCTCGGCGGCGACGCAGGGCCTCGGTGACGAACCCGAACGTGGTGGTTGGCACGGCCCCCTCGGCCAGATCCGCGGCGACGGCTGGGGTGGTGGCATCAAATTCCCCGGTGGAGGGGTTGTAGTTGTAGCCGCCCTCGGTCACGGTGAGCGACACGATCCGCACCATCGGGTCGGTGAGCTGCTCCAGGACCAGCTCGGGTTCGTCCGGGGCATAAAGGTAACGGGCGATGGAACCGATGACCCGGGCATCACGGGTTCCGTCGGGGGCCTTGGCCACCAAGGTATACAGCCCGTCCTGGTCGGACATGACATCGCGCATGCGCTGGTCGTGGGGCATGAGCCCAACCCCGCAGATGGCCCAGTCCAGGTCCTGACCCGCGTTCATCAGCGCGTCGAGATACATCGCCTGGTGGGCCCGGTGGAATCCTCCGACGCCGAAATGCACGATGCCGATCCGTCGTTGCCCCAACGGATACCCGGGCACGGAGACCGGGTCCTTCAGTACGGGCAGGGCCCCGGCATTCAGACGAGTCATGATGTGCTCCGATCGTGATGTAGCTAACAATCAAGAGCATAACATATGAGCATCTCACCATACTCAAATGAGCATACGAGTGAAGGGTGGCCCACTTGCTAGGGTGGGGCTTCGTGAACAGCTCAGATCCTTCCCGCGGTAATTCGGTGTGGCGCGCCCCCGGAATGCCGGCATTGCTGTCCCTGACGGCCGCCGGATTCGCCGGATTCGCCGCCCTGCTACCCATGGCCCCGCTGTGGGCCGTCCGCGGCGGCGCCGACGAGGCCGGATCCGGCCTGGTCAATGGCGCACTGCTGCTGACCACCGTCCTGACCCAGGGGTTCGTCCCCCGGCTGCTCCAGCGTCTGGGCACTGGTCGCGTTCTGGCTGCCGGCCTGCTGCTGCTCGGCGGACCGTCCCTGCTCATGCTCCTCTCCGACCAGCTCGGCTGGATCCTGGCCCTGTCACTGATCCGTGGGGTGGGGTTCGGGATCCTGACGGTCACCGGTTCCGCGGCGGTGGCCCACCTGGTGGCACCGGCGAGGCATGGTGCCGCCATCGGCGCCTACGGCGCGGCGATCGCAGTACCCCAACTGCTCCTGCTGCCTGCAGGACCCTGGTTGGCCGACACGATCGGCTTCTGGACGGTCTTCGCCCTGGGGACCCTGCCGCTGCTGGGCATCGTGGCGGCCCCGCGACTGGCGCTGGCCCTACGTGAACGCGAAGCCGAGCAATCCCGTCGCCGCCCGGCCCCGGCGACCCCGGCCGAGGAGAACACGACGACCGGGAAGCGACGGGCCCCCCGGCTTCCGGGCGGACTGCTCCGTCCCATGCTCCTGCTGCTGGCCGTCACCCTCGCCGGTGGGGCACTGATCACCTTCGTCCCGCAGATGAGCTCCTCGCCCGCCGCGACGACCGGGGGACTGGCCCTGCTCACCGCGACCGCGGCCCTCAGCCGGTGGCGTCTGGGCGCCTGGGCCGACCGGCACGGGACGAAGGCCTTCCTGTGGCCGCTGGTCCTGCTCACCGCCATCGGGCTCGTGCTTGCAGCCTGGGCCGTGAAGGATCCCGACGCGACCCGCGTCCCCCTGCTGCTGGTGGCCATGACGATCATCGGCATCACCTACGGAGGCCTGCAGAACCTCACGTTGCTGCTCTCCCTCTCGGCGGTGAGGCCCTCCCAGTACGGGACGGCGAGCGCCGTCTGGAACATGGGCTTTGATGCCGGAACCGGTCTGGGATCGGTGCTCGTGGGAGCCCTGGCCGCAGGGCTGTCCTTCCCCATCGCCCTGTTGGTGGCCGCCGGAATCTCGCTGGCCACTCTGCCTCTGGCGCTCATGCGCCAACGGGCGGCTCCTTCGGCCTAGGCTCAGGGGATGAAGAACACCGAGAAGGCGGCCGCAGAAGCCCGCAAGGCAGCTCGCAGCGAGTGGTTCGAACGCGCGGCCCGACTCGGCTACGTGGCCAACGGGGTGCTGCACGGCATGCTGGGCCTCCTGGCGTTGAACGTGGCCTTGGCGCGTGGCGGGGACGCCGACCAGTCGGGCGCCATGAGGGCACTCTCCGCGCAACCCGGGGGCGGGATCCTGATCTGGCTCTGCTTCCTGGGCTGCCTCCTGCTGGCAATCTGGAGCCTGACCCAGGCCGTCGTTCCCAGCCACAAGGGTGCCGGCTTCATCGTTAAACAGGCGGGCACCGGCGTCGTCTTCGCGGCCATCGGCACCACGTTCGGCAGCTACGCCCTCGGCGCCGGAAAGGACTCCTCCCAACAGAGCACGTCCATTTCGGCCACCCTGATGTCCTCACCCGCCGGAAGCGTCGCCCTGATCATCGCCGGTCTGGTCGTCATCGGCGTCGGGATCTACTTCATCTACTCCGGCGTGGCCAGAAAGTTCACCAAGAGCCTGCGCCGGCCCTCCAGCCCCACGGTGCAGCGCACCCTGATGATCCTGGGCACCGCGGGTTACGTGGCCAAGGGGCTGACTCTGGCCGCGCTGGGACTGCTGATCGTCGTCTCCACGGCACAACACGACCCCGAGGACTCCACCGGACTGGACGGGGCCCTGAAGGCAGTGCGCGATCAGCCGTTCGGGTCCTTCGCCCTCATCGCGATCGCCGTCGGCCTGCTGGCCTACGCCCTCTTCTTGTTCATGCGCTCGCGCTATGACGAGATGAAACAGGGTGCCGGGCTCTAGGAGCGCATCAGGTTGCGCCGCTCGATCGCCGGGCAGGCATCCATGACCACATCCAGCCCGGCAGCCGTGGCGCGGGCCGCAGCGGCCTCATCGACGACCCCGACCTGCAGCCATACGGCCTTCGCGCCGATCTCGATGGCCTGGTCCACGACCGCTCCGACCCGCTGCGAGTTCACGAAGCAGTCCACGACGTCGATGGTCCCGGGGATCTCGTCGAGCCGGGTGTAGCCCCGCTCCCCGTGGACGGTGTCCCCCTTCAGCGAGACCGGGACGATGTCCATGCCCAGGTCATCACGCACGATCCGCGCCACCCCGACGGCGGCTCGCATCGGATTATTGGACAGACCGACGATGGCCCAACGGGCCGGGGTGGTGAGCAGACGCCGGATGGTGTCCGGATCGTTGATGTGGTGCTGGCGCAGCTGTGGACCGTCGGTCCCGCCATCACCGAGTACCGGCTCGCGCAGCACCGGTTCGGAAAGCACCGGATCGGACACGTTCAGGACCGGCTCAGTGGTGCGCAGCTGCGGATCGGTGGTGCCCAACGGTGGTCCTTCGACCTCGGGAACCTCCGGTTCAACGACGGCTCCGCGACGGCCGGTCCCCGCAAGGTCGAGACCTGGCGGTGCCGATTCCCCGGGGGTGGACGGCGGACGGACCGGTGCCGCGGGGATGTCGACATCGGCAATATCGGCCTCCGGGATATCGGCTGCGGGGATCTCCAGATCGGGGATCCCTGCCAGCTCGGCATCGGACGGTTGGTTCTGCGGTGCTGGTTCCGTCATGGCCACCACCCTACAAGGCCCGTCGACGCCCGTCAGCCCACCGGGGTTGCCTGCTGCGTGGCCGCTGCCGAGCAACCGGAGAAAGCTCCCCGGTAGACGGCGGCCGGGTGGTTGTCTTCCAGAGTGGCGCCCCGGCCGAAGACCTTTTCCCGCAGGGTGCCGGGCGCGTACTCGCTTTGGGCCAGACCGCGGGCCCGCAACTCCGGCAGGACCCCCTCGATGAAGTCGGTATAGGAGCCGGGAAGTATCTGGTTGACGATGTTGATCCCGTCGATCCCGGCGTCCTGCCAGCGCTCGAGTTCGTCGACGATTTGTTCGGGGGTCCCCGAGATCTGTTGTGCTTTCGCCCGCGAGCGGGCCAGATCCCCCACGGTCGGCTTTCCGCCGGGCACCGAGGCGATGACCGCTTCGAGGATTCCGCGGGCCCCTTCGGTTTCGATATCGCCCAGCGGGGTGTCCAGGTCCAGGCCCCCCAGGTCCACGCCGATGCCCCCGCCGATATGGGCGATCAGGGCGTGGGGGTCCAGGTAGTCGTCGTACTCCGCCTCCTTGCGCCGGACCTCGGCCTCGGTGCTGCCCACCACGAAGGACAGTCCTGCGAAGATCTTCGCGTCCCCCGGTGACCTGCCCGCTTCGGCCTCCAGCGCCCGGATGGCCGTGGCTTGTTTGCGCACGTAGTCGGTGGTCGGGGCGAACAGGAACGTGGCCTCGGCATGGGTGGCAGCGAAGGCCTTGCCTCGCGGTGAGCTGCCGGCCTGGAAGAGGAACGGGGTGCGCTGCGGGCTCGGCGAGGACAAATGCGGGCCTTCGATCGAATAGCGCGGGCCCTGGTGGTGGATCTTATTCACCCGGGCCGGATCGGCATAGCGACCGGTCTGCTTATCGGCCAGCACAGCCCCATCCGCCCAGGAGCCTTCCCACAACTTATAGACCGCCGCCACGTACTCCTCGGCCCAGTCATAGCGGTCCGCGTGGGCGGCCAGGCCCGTCGCCCCGAAGTTGCGGTGGGAGTTCTCCAACACGCTGGTCACGATGTTCCAGGCCACCCGGCCACCCGAAAGGTGGTCCAGGGTGGAGA
The DNA here is from genome assembly GCF_052377615.1 of Arthrobacter sp. AOP36-A1-22. Lineage (NCBI taxonomy): Bacteria > Bacillati > Actinomycetota > Actinomycetes > Micrococcales > Micrococcaceae > Arthrobacter > Arthrobacter sp. AOP36-A1-22. Next base: position 47,497 of record NZ_JBQSWX010000018.1, on the reverse strand, counting down.
ACTGGCGGGCCATCTGGAACGGGTCGGACTGCACCACCGAGCTGGTCAGCGCCAAGCCGATCTGAGAGGTCGTCGCGGCCAGCGCGGAGGCCAGCACCAGAGGGTCATTGGAGGGAACCTGGAGACCCTTCTCCACCAGGGAGGCCCACCCGCCCCCATGGTTGCCGTAGAGGCCCGCCACGTCGGCGAAGAACAGGGCATCGAATTTTGCGTCCTCGAGTTGGCGGGCCAGATCCACCCAGAGTCCGAGTTCGTTATAGCGGTGCTGTTGCGCCTCGGGGTGGCGCCACTGGCCTCCCAGGATATGGCTGGGGGTGTTCATCAAAAAGGCGCTCAGCAGCAGGCGCGGGCGTTGGTTGGTGCTCATGCTCGGGTGGTGTCCTTCGGAGTCGTGGTGGCTTCGCCGATGCTGTTCAGGCCGATGGGGATGGTGGCGTTGATATGGAAGTCACCGACGGAGCGGGCCTTGAAGGCCGCCGGGTTGTGGGTGGCCACGGTGCGGGCGTTGCGCCAGTGCCGGTCCAAGGATTTTCCGCGGCTGGTGGCGGAGGCCCCGGTCACGTCGAAAAGGGCCCCTGCGGCATCGAGGACCAGCGGCGGGACAGTCACCTGGGCTTTCTGCACGGCGATTTCCGCGCGCAGGAACGCCGCTTCCGTGTCCAGGGCCACAGCCGGATCGACGGCGGCGTCCAGGTCGCGGGCCGCTGCAGCAACCACTGCTTCGGCGGCATAGACCCGTGCGGCGAGGGTGCCGACGTGTTCCTGGATCTGTGCGTCATCGCGGAAGAGTCCGCCGGAGCCGGTATTGAACGTGCGGGTGCGGGCGGCGACGAGTTCGGAGGCGTCGCACAGGGCGGCCCGGCCGATCCCGGCCAGCACGGCCAGCAGGACCAGTTGGAAGAACGCCGGTTCCAGCGTGCTGGTGACCTTGCGGGAAATGATGTTTGCAGACTCGACGGCCACGTTGTCGAAGATCGCGGTTCCGGTGCCGGTCAACGGTTGGCCGAAGCCGTCCCAGTCATCGTGGATGGTCACCCCGTCGGCCCCGACCGGAACGACGGCGTACTGCCGGCCTTCGACACCTTCGGTGCTGGCCATCACGACCACCCAGTCGGCGAAGATGCTGCCGGTGGTGTAGTACTTCGCACCGTTGAGGACCCATCCGCCGTCGTGCTCGCTCAGTTTCGTTGCCGTGGTGCCCAGGGCGTTGCCACCGCGTTCGGTGGCCGCATTGCCGAAGATCTGCCCGGCCAGCACCCGCGGGAACCAGGTGTTGCGGAAGTCCCGCGGCTGCAAGGCGATGGTTTCGACGAAGGAAAAATGTGATCGCAGCAGATGGGCCACGTTGGAATCGGCGGCAGCCAATTCCACCAGCAGCCGGAACAGGTGTTCATGGTTCACCGGGTTCCCGCCGTATTCGGCCGGCACCCGCAAGGTGGTGAAACCGGCCTCCTGGAGGCACCCGACTTGTTCGAAGGGAAGCACATGGTCCTGTTCGCGGGCGACGGCGTCGACGGCGATGGCGTCGAAGACGGGGCGGAAGCGTGCGGCCAGGGCAAGATAGCGGGCTTCGGAGCCCTCCGGCACGGGGGTGTCGAAGGCCGGTGGGGTGGTGGTGGTTTCACTCATGGTCGTTCCTAACTGACGAGGGTATGTTCGGGCTCGGAGACGGGGCAGGCGTCTTGGCGTGCGTCCAGATCCCGCGCACTGGTTTCGGGGGAAAGCAGGGTGGTGACGACGGTGAGCGCGCCGACCGCAACGAAGTAGGCGATGACCCAGATCGGGCTGCCGCCGCCGGCGGCCAGCAGCGCGGTGGCCACCAGCGGGGCCAGGCCACCGCCCAGGACTGAACCGATCTGATAGCCGATGGACACCCCGGAAAAGCGGACCCGGGTGTCGAAGAGCTCGGAGAAGAACGCCGCCTGCGGCCCATACATCGCGTCGTGGCCGATGTTCATGCCCAGCACGACGGTCAGCACGATCAGCACGAAGCTGCCGGTATCGAGCAGCGGGAAGGCGATCAGGGCAACCAGGATGCTGAATATCCCGCCGAAGAGGTAGGTGCGCCGGCGCCCGATCCTGTCCGATACCCAGCCCCAGAACGGGACGGTGACCAGTCCGAGGGCGGAGGCGATGAGAATGGCCTGCAACCCGGTTTCGCGGCTGATTCCGCCCTGGGCCAGGTAGGTCAGGATGAAGACCGTGTAGACGTAGTAGAACGCGTTCTGGGCGATGCGCAGCCCGGTGGTCAGGGCGACTTGGCGGGGATGGGTGCGCAGCGATTCCAGCACCGGGCGGCGGGAGACCTGCTGCGTTTGAACCACCTGTTTGAAGGAGGCGCTGTCCTCGATCCTCAGCCGCACCACCAGACCGACGACGACCAGCAGGATGCTCGCCAGGAACGGCAGCCGCCATCCCCAGGCCAGATAGGCGGCATCCGGCAGGGCTGATTCCAGTCCCAACAGCACCGCCGTGGCCAACAGCATGCCCGCGCTCGGGCCGATTTGGGTGGCGCTGCTGGTCAGTCCGCGGCGTCCGGGGGCGGCGTGTTCGACGGTCATCAGGGCGGCTCCCGCCCATTCGGCACCGTAGCCGATGCCCTGGGCCACGCGCAGGATCAGCAGTAGCGCCGGGGCAATCCATCCGGCAGTGTCGTGGGTGGGCAGCAAACCGATCGCCGTGGTGGCGATACCGGTCAGCAGCAGGGAGGCAACCAGCACGGTCTTGCGTCCGATCCGATCCCCGTAGTGCCCTCCAAGAAGCCCACCAATGGGGCGGGCGATGAACCCGACGGCATAGGTGGCGAAGGCCGCCATGGTCCCGACCAACGGGTCGGCCGGTGCGAAGAACAGCGGGCCGAAGACAGTCGCCGCGGCGAGCCCGTAGAGCACGAAGTCGTAGCCCTCGATCGTGGTGCCGATGAAGCTGGCGACGGCGACGCGTGAACGCATCCTGCGGGTTGGCGGGGTGGGCGTGGTGGTGGTCATGGTGGTTCCTTTCCATCGGTCCCGGCGGAAGCACCTGCCCGAAACGGGTGGTTGCTGCGGAGTCAACGAGCCAGGTCTCTCGTCCGCTCTGGATGGTGGTTCTCGTAGGTGCTGCTAGCTGGTGGCCAGTTGTGCTCCCGCGAGCCGGTAGTCGGCGGCCCGGTGGCTGTCCTTGACCCGGTCCCCGGCGCCGAAGAGCTTCTGGCGCAGGGTCCCCGGCGCGTATTCGGTGGGGTAGGCACCCAGGGCCTGCAGTTCGGGGATGACGAATTCGACGACGTCCTCGAACGTGCCCGGGGTGATGGCGTAGGCGATGTTGAAGCCGTCCACGTCGGTGTCCTCGACCCATTCGACGAGCTTCGCGGCGACCTGGGCCCCGTCACCGACGGTGACCGGGCCGAAACCGCCGACGCCGATCCATTCGGCCAACTGGCGGATGGTCCACGGTTTGCCGTCATCCCCGGAGGCCTTCTTGAACGTCTCCACCGAGGACTGGATGGCATTGGACTTCACGTCCTCACCGATCACGTCGTCAAGGTCGTACTGTGACATGTCGATTCCGGTCCAGCCCGAGAGCAGGGCCAGCGACCCGTTGATGTCGGCGTAGGAGGCATAGTCGGCGTATTTGTTCTGCGCCTCCTCGTCTGTGGCAGCGGTGATGATCGTCTGCATCGTGTAGATCTTCACGTCGTAGCGGTCGCGGCCGGCGGCCTCGACATTGTCCCGGATCCTCCGCACGGTGTCGGTGAGGATTTCTTTGGTCGGACTATTCACGAAGACGGATTCGGCGTTCGCCCCCGCGAATTCCAGGCCGCGCGGGGAGGCACCGGCCTGGTAGATGACCGGGGTGCGCTGCACCGAGGGTTCGGTGATGGCAATGCCCGGGACCTTGAAGTACTTGCCCTCGTGGCCGATCTCGTGGACCTTCGACGGGTCGGTGTAGACCCCCGATTCCCGGTCGCGGAGAACGGCGTCGTCCTCCCAGGAACCCTCGAGCAGCTTATAGACCACTTCGAGGTACTCATCGGCGTGGTCGTAGCGTTCGTCGTGTTCCATCTGGTCTTCCTGGCCCATGTTCCTGGCTGCCGAGGGCAGGTATCCGGTCACCACGTTCCAGCCGAGGCGGCCGTTGGTCAGGTGGTCCAGGGTCGCCAGTCGGCGGGCGAACGGGTAGGGGTGTTCGTAGGCGGTTCCGGCGGTGACCCCGAAGCCGAGGTTCTCGGTGACGGAAGCCATCGCGGAGACCAGCAGGAACGGGTCGTTGACCGGGACCTGGGCGCCGGCGGAGAGCGGGGTGGAGTTGGTGGATCCGTAGACGTCGTAGGTGCCCAAGACGTCCGCGATGAAGATCCCGTCGAACAGCCCCTTCTCCAGCGTCTTGGCCAGTTCGGTCCAGTAGCCCAGTTCCTTATAGCGCCACGCCTGGTCCTGCGGATGACGCCACAGCCCCGGCGATTGGTGGACCACGCAGTTCATGTCGAAGGCGTTCAGGCGGATCCGGCGGCGTGCTGGTGTGGTGCTCATTTTTCTCCTTCAGGGGTCTTGAGGTCGCCGACGGCGCCGAGTTTGCGCGGCGTCGCGGCGTTGACCTCGTAGTCGCCGACGATGCGGGACTTGTACATGGCGGGGTTGTGGGTGGCTATGGTGCGCGCGTTGCGCCAGTGGCGGTCCAGATTGCAGGCGGTGGAGGTCGCCGAGGCGCCGAGGCCGTCGAAGAGCTTACTGGTCGCCTCGAGCACGAGTGGTTGGATGCTCGTCTGGGCCCGGTTGGCGGCCAGCTCACTGACCGCGTACTGCTCCGCGGGGCTCAGCCCCGGTTGGCCGATCACCGATTCGAGTTCGGCGATGGCGGCCAACAGGATCGCGTCCACGGCACAGGCGGTCGCCGAGATCTCTCCGATGACCTGCAGGACCTGGGGTTCATGCCGGGAGGGGACGCCGGTTCCGGTGGTGAAGGCGCGTTCACGCAGTTGGGTGTGGGCGCGGGCGTCGGCGAGGACCGCCCGGGCGATACCGGCCTGGACGGCGAGCAGTACCAACTGGAAGATGGCCGATTCCGGGTGGACGTCCAGCACCTCGGGGTCCAGGAGCGTATCCACGGGAACCCGGGCGAATCCGGTGGTCCCGGTGCCGGTGAGCTGTTGGCCGAATCCGTCCCAATCGTCGTGGATGACCACCCCCGAATGCTGGGTGGACACCACCGCGACGTGGCGTCCTTCAACCGCTGGCGCCATGGCGGTGACCGCCACCCAGTCGGCGAAGATCGTCCCGGTGCAGTAGTACTTCTGCCCCGTGAGCATCCAGCCGGCCTCGGACTGTTCGACGGCGGTGTTCAGGTGGCCCAGGTCGTTGCCGCCGCGCTCGGTGTAGGCGTTGCCGACGATCTGCCCGGCGACGAAGCGGGCGAACCAGCGCGCCTTGACCGCCTCGTCGTGGAGCAGCAGCACCGATTCGACGAAGCCGATATGGGCCCGCAGCAATTGGGCGATCTGCGAGTCGGCCTCCCCCAGCTCGATGAGCAGGCGGAAGGAATCAACCAGCGAGGCGCCGAAGCCGCCGACCTCCCGGGGGACCCGCAGGGCACCGAAGCGGGCCTGGTTGAGCCAGCCGACCTGTTCAAAGGGCAGGATCCGCCGGGCATCTCGGTCGGCGGCGCCATCGGCGATGCTGGCGAACACGGGTCTGAAGACCGCCGCGAGTTCGTCGTAGTGTCCGTCGGCGGGCACGCCGGGGGTCAGTTTGATCAGGTGTCGCGGGGTCGCTTCGTCGATCGGCAGGGCAGCCACAGAACATCACTCCATCGGTTCCGGCGTGAGCACCTTCCTCCCGACGGATCGGGAAGGGGTTGCTGCGGCGTCATCGAGCCAGATCTCTCGGCCGCTCTGGATGGTTGTTGTCTCCATTGGGCCACATCATGGGCCCTCAGCGCCACCGTTGGAGTCAACGGAAACCACTTTTCCGGGGTGTTTCAGCCCAGGTTCCGAGCCCCAGGCAATCCAAGCAACATCGAATATTTCCGTTATTTGCACGGGTTCTGGACACGAAAGTTCAATCCGGGCACCTCGCAGGAAACATCAATGAAATATTTCGCAACGCGTCGTGTGAAGTTGCTTCTTCTGGTGCCGGTGGCCTTTAGTGGAAAGGTACCCATCCCGAGCGGCCGAGAGATCTGGCTCCGTGACGCCGCAGCAACCACGCCGAACAAGGCCCCGCCACCCCGCGGAACCCGTCACCGGCGAAGGTGCTTCCGCCAGGAACGATGGAGCTGAGTTCATGAGCATTGCCCCGACCCGTACGACCGACGCACAGCAGACCCGCCTCGGGGGCTCCGTCTCCCCGAAAGCCCACGACAAACGCATTCGTTCCCAAGGGACGTGGCAGGGATCCATGCGGACGAAGATCCGGATCCGGGCCTTCGGCTTCGAAGTGGACGAGCCCGAACCCGTTGGCGGGACCGATACCGCCCCCACTCCCATGGAATACATGGTCGGCGCAGTCAACGCATGCCTGGGCGTGGTGGTCGAACAGATCGCCGAGGAACTGCAGATCGGTCTCGAAGCCATCGAGACCTATTGCCTGGCTACCCAGGACACGCGCGGATTCGCCGGTACCGCCGATGTCCAGCCCTTTTTTCATTCCTGCCGGATCGCCGTCCACGTCCAGACCGGAGAACAAGATGCCAGCCGGTTGGACCAGCTGACGACGTCCGTGGAATCACGTTGTCCGGCGCTGACCCTGATCCGCGCCGCCGGCGTTGTCGTGGATCTCCGCTGGCATTTCGCGGAGTTGATCGATGTCGACGCTCCTGAAAGGGAATGCAACAACGCGGATGCCCTCTCTCGCGGTCTCGACTCGCGGTCCCGAAAGGTGGAGCAGTGACATCGGCGGGCGCATGGACCATCGGCTTAGCCGTGGGCTATACGGCTCTTTTGCTCTTTGGCGGCCGCTGGTCCCGCGTGCGCGCAGGGCGTCCCGGCGGACAGGGCTTCTTCGATGGCGGCCGTTCCTTCAGCCCTTGGACCGTCGCCTTCTGCATCACGGGGCTCTTCTCGGGCTCTTCATATATTTCCATCATGGAACTCAGCTATCGGACCGGGATTTCCGCTGCCTGGTACGGAGTGGCCGAAACGGTGCAAATTCTGCTGATCGCCTTGTTGCTGGTGAAACCGCTGCGGGAGAAGCTCGTCGTGACGGTCACCGGCATCATCGGTGATCGGTTCGGTCGGGCGGCTAAAGCCATCGCGGGCGTCATTACGGCGGTCACTTTCCCCATGTGGTCGGTGGCCACAACGATCGCCTTCGCCTCGGCTTTGACGGCGTTCACCGATTTGCCGCTGCAATGGACGGTCACTGCGACCGCGCTGCTTCTGTTGGTTTTTCTCTGGTCGGGCGGCATGAGGTCCGTGGCATTCAATCAGACGTTGAACTGCCTGGTCTTCGTCGTCATGCTCGTCATCGCGGGCTTCGTAGTGTTGTCGAATCCCGGCCCCGGCGGTTGGCAGGAATTGGCAGCCACCCGTCCGGCGATGGTCGACCCCGGAAATGCCGGGCTGTCCCTCATCGTCGCCTGGTTTGGGACATTCATCGTCAATGTGCCGCTGGCGCAGGCTGCCTTCCAAATGACCATGTCCTGCCGCTCTCCGCGTGACGGCCAGAAGGGCCTGTATGCGGCAGCCCTCTTCGGGATCCCCTTCATCGTCCTCGGTGCCCTGGTGGGGACCTCCGCAGCCATTGCGGTTCCCGACCAGGAACTTGGCCTCGTGGCTGTCCCCTATTACATCAGCGAGACCCTGCCGGCGCCGCTGGTCGGCCTCTTCTTCCTTGGCGTCTGGGCCTGCGCCATGGGCTGGGCGGGGCCATGCCAGTTTTCCGGAGCCACGTCCCTGGGCCGTGATGTCGGCAGCGCATTACGCCCCAAGGCCACCGAACAAGATCTGGTTCGCTACACCCGGTACTCCTTGGTTGCCCTGACGGCCTTGATGATCCTTTACGGGATCCTTCGCACCGAGCAGGCTGCCTGGTGGAACGTCCTTGCCTGGACCTTGCGCAACGGGGCCACGTTGGCGCCGGTTCTCGCGGTCTTCCTTTGGCCGTTGGCCAGCCGTCGGGCAGTACATGCAGCCATGCTTTCCGGGTTCCTTGCCGGCATTGCCTGGAACCAGCTCTCGGGCTGGTCCGCCACAACGTTCTTCGCAGGAATCCATCCCGTGTGGGTTGGAATGGGCATCAACCTTGCAGTCATGGTCGTGGTCACGCTGGTGACCGTGCCCTGGGAATCCACCCCGGATCGAAAACGACGAACGGCCGGCATCCGCTACACCGCGGGTGGAACGTTGGTCGCTGCAGCACTGCTGACGTTCGGAGAATGGCTGGGACATTTCGGGCTTCTGGGGCTGGGACTCTTCACCGCCGTGACCCTCTACTCACTGGCGATCTTCAATCTCACCGTAGGAACCACCCGCCGGCAGCACCTGCCCACCACGGAAGAAACCATCCCGGTTTCCGCCTAGGACCCCACCGGTCATCTCCCGGGGGCCGCTACCCACCGCGGGGAAGCCTTACATGGCCCCGCGTCATACTGCCCACCCGATTGGAGCACCCATGACCAACGTACCGACAATGGACTCCCCCACTGCCGACGCCCAGCTCGATGTCCTGAACGCCGAAGCCGCACGCCTGGACTTCTGGGCCGAGGCCGCGGCACGCCTGGACTGGACCGAACCCTGGCATACGATCCACAGCACTACCGCCGTGGACCCGGTGGCCCGCCGGGGCCCCGAACTACGCTGGTTCGAGGGCGGGAAACTCAATGCGGCGGTGAACTGTGCCGACCGGCATGTCGCCTCCGGCCAGGGGGAGAAGGTCGCCCTGCATTTCGAGGGCGAACCCGGGGACCGGCGCAGTGTCACCTACGCCGAGCTGACCGGCATGGTCAGCCAGGCGGCCCACGCCTTGACCTCCCTGGGCATCGGCGTCGGGGACCGCGTGGTCATCTACCTGCCGGTGCTGGTGGAGACCATTGTCATCACCCTGGCCTGCGCCCGGATTGGTGCGGTGCATTCGCTGGTCTTCGGCGGCTTCTCGGCCGAGGCCCTGCGATTCCGGGTCGAGGACACCGGGGCGAAGCTCCTGGTCACCACCGACGGCCAGTTCCGCCGCGGAACCGCGGTGCCGGTCAAGGCCCACGCCGACGCCGCGGTGGCCGGGGACAACGCCATCGAACACGTATTGGTCATCCGTCGCACCGGCAGCGGGATCGCGTGGACCGAAGGCCGGGACCTGTGGTGGCACGAGGTGGTCGAGAAGCAGCCGCGCACCCACGCCGCCGAGGCCTTCGACGCCGAAACCCCGCTGTTCATCATGTACACCTCGGGGACCACCGGGAAGCCCAAGGGTCTGGTGCACACCACCGGCGGCTACCTCACCCAAGCCTCCTGGAGCCACGAGTTCCTCTTCAGCCATCCGGACCCCGGCCAGCGGGACCTGGACGTGCACTGGTGCACCGCCGACCTGGCCTGGGTCACCGCCCACACCTACGAGATCTACGGACCACTGTCCAACGGTGTCACCCAGGTCCTCTACGAAGGCGTCCCCAACGCCCCGCATCCGGGACGGCACTTCGAGATCATCGAACGTTATTCGGTGACCAGCTACTACACGGCCCCGACCCTGGTGCGCTCGCTCATGGGCTGGTTCCCGGACGGTATCCCCGCCGATCACGACCTCTCCTCCATCCGGATGGCCGGCACCGTCGGGGAGGCCGTGAACCCCGAGGCCTGGCGTTGGCTGCGCACCCAAGTCGGCCGCGATTCCGTGGTTCCCGGTGAGCCCAATGCAGGCATCCCGATGGTCGACACCTGGTGGCAATCCGAAACCGGCGCCACGGTCCTCTCCCCCCGCCCCACCGACATAAGCTTCAAGCCCGGCTGCGGCACCCGCGCACTTCCCGGGGTGGCCACGGACATCGTGGACGAGGACGGCGCCCGGGTCCCGGCGAACGTGCAAGGGAACATCGTGCTCACCGCCACCGGCCCGGCCATGGCGCGTACCGTGTGGGGCGATCCGGAACGCTACTTCACCAGCTATTGGCAGAAGTACGCCGCGCAGGGCTGGTTCCTTGCCGGAGACGGCGCGAAGTACGACGACGACGGCGACATCTGGATCCTGGGGCGCACCGATGATGCGGTGAACATCTCGGGTCATCTGCTCTCGACCATCGAGATCGAATCAGCTCTGGTCTCCCATGCGGGGGTCGTCGAGGCGGGGGTCTGCCCCTCCGTCGATGCCACGACCGGCCATGCGGCAACGGCGTTCGTCGTGCCCCGCGACAAGGCGCTCCTCGGGGGCGGCACCAGTTCCGGGTCGACGCCCTCGCAACTGGCCGCCGCCGCCGATCTGCGCGCTCACGTGGCAACCCAGATCGGCCCGATCGCCAAACCGCGCGACATCGTTTTCGTCCCCGATGTCCCCAAGACACGGTCCGGGAAGATCATGCGCCGGCTATTGACCCAACTGTTCGAAGGATCCGCGTTGGGCGATACGACGAGCCTGCAGAATGAAGAGTGCCTGCCCGCCCTGCAGCGAATTTGTACCGCTGGCTGATCATTCGGTGTCCGACACCGACACCTTCCGCTGGTAGCCGCGCTGGGTCAGGTGGTCACTGACGTCCTCTTCGGTCCAGCAATCGATGTTCTTGATTTCCGGCATGTCGGTGGCCAGGAAGACCGGGTCCAGGCCCTGGGCCCGTTGGGCGTTGTAGTGGCGCAGGAGCTTGAGTGCGGTGGGTGCCAGGATGGTGATCACCACCAGGTTGATCATGGCAATGAAGACCATCGTGACCCCGGCCAGCGACCAGGCCAGGTCAACGGAGATCACGGACCCGAGGAAGACGACGGCGGTGACGGCGAGCGCGAAGAGGGTCCGCACCCGCTTGTTCCGGGTGATGAAGTTGACGTTGGCTTCCCCGTAGGAGAAGTTGCCCAGCACCGAGGTGAAGGCCAGCAGGAACATGATCACCGCCAGGGCGATCGCCGCCCACGCCCCCAGGTTGCCGACCAGGGATTCCTGCACCATCACCAGGCCTTCGCCGCCTTGTCCGAGGTCCGGGAAGGCGATGAGGACGATGAACGCGGTGATCGAGCAGATCAGCAGCGTATCGAAGTAGACGCCCAGCGTCTGGGTCAGTCCCTGCTTGACCGGGTGGCTGACCGAGGCGGTGGCGGCGACGTTGGGGACCGAGCCCATGCCGGCTTCGTTGGAGAGCATGCCGCGCTGGACGCCCTGGACGATGGCGACGCCGATGCCGCCGCCGACGGCTGCCTTGACGTTGAAGGCCCCGTCGACGATCTGGCCGATGACGCGTGGGAGCTCTTCGAAGTTCATGAGCACGATCACGAGGCCGAAGCTGACGTAGATCAGTGCCATCAACGGCACCAGGTTCTGCGCCACGAAGGCGACGCGGCGCATCCCGCCCAGGACGATGGCGGCGGTCATGCCGGCCAGCAGCAGCCCCAGGGCCCAGGGTAGCCAGGTCACGGATTCCGGATCGGTGAAGGTGCCGACCGCGCCGGTGACGGCGTCGACGATGGTGTTGGACTGCAGCGAGGTGAAGGCCAGCGCGAAGCAGAAGATGAACAGGGTGGCGAAGAAGACGCCGAAGCCCCGGCTGCCCAGGCCGCGGTGGATGTAGAAGGCCGGACCGCCCTTATAGGTGTCTTCGCCCCGGGTCTTGTAGAGCTGGGCCAGCGTGGATTCGATGAAGCTCGCGGCGCTGGTGAACAGGGCCATGATCCACATCCACATCACCGCACCGGGCCCGCCGATGAACAAGGCACCCGCAACGCCCGAGACGTTGCCGGTCCCGACGCGGGCTGCCGCGGAGACGATGAACGCCTGGAACGCCGACAGGGACTTCGTGTTGCTGTCCTCGTCGCGTTGCGCTTTTTCCGTGATGGATTTGAACATGGCCGGCAGCATGCGGAACTGGACGGCTTTGGTTCGAAGGGTGAAATAGAGCGCCAGGACGACGACGACGGGCATGCCGATGAAGGTCCACAACCAGCCTTCAGAGGTACCGAGCCAGTCATTCAGGTTCGCGAGAGTCATTGAAAAACCGTATCAGAACCTGTGGCATACATCACCGGCCTAGTGGACGGGTGTCGAATTCCGTCGCACCATCGTGTTCTCGAGCTGGCAGGTGTCGGTGAGCACGATCTCCCCGTTCTCCAACCGCGGGTGGACGGCGTCCTGCAGGGCGCTCATGACCAGCCGGATGAGGGTCCCGTGGGCGACGACCACCAGATCAGCGTCCGGATGCTCCCGGACCAGGCCGACCAACGCGGCCAGCCCCCGGTCGACGACCTCGGCTTCGGGTTCGGCACTGAGCAGTAGTTCGTCGATCCGGGGGCGAGGCATCCCGAGCACCGCCCGGCCTTCGCCCTCGCCGTAGTGGCGTTCCTGGAGCCCCACAACGGGTTCCACCGCCTCGAGACCCAGCGCGGTACCGATCAGCGTGGCGGTCTCCACGGCCCGGCCCAACGGCGAGGAGACCAGGGTGCCCCAGTCGCCGTCATGCTCGGCCAATCGCTCCCCGGCGGCGCGGGCCTGGGCCCGGCCGGCCTCGTTCAGGGGGATGTCGGTCTGCCCCTGAAGACGGCCCTCGGCGTTCCATGCGGTTTCCCCGTGGCGCACCAGCGCAATGCGTGTTCCCATGCACCCATCCTATCCGGGGCCCGCAGCGTGCAGTTTGTTCGGACCGGCCACGAAAAAGCGCCACGTGGCGAAACATTCTTTGATGGAACCCGGAGATTTGTCACGATGGGGGATCGGGAACCTCCCGACCCCACCCCGAAGGAGCCACCACGTAGATGTCCGATCACCGGTTTGGATTCCGTACCCGCGCCCTGCACGCCGGAGGCACCCCCGATGCCGAGCACGGGGCCCGTGCGGTCCCGATCTACCAGTCCACCTCGTTCGTGTTCAAGGACACCGACGACGCGGCCAACCTGTTCGCCCTGCAGAAGTACGGGAACATCTACTCCCGGATCGGCAACCCCACCGTCGCGGCCTTCGAGGAACGCGTTGCCTCCCTGGAAGGGGGCATCGGGGCGGTGGCCACCGCCTCGGGCATGGCCGCGGAGTTCATCACCTTCGCCGCACTGACCGGCGCCGGAGACCATATCGTCGCCTCCTCGAAGCTCTACGGGGGCACCATCACCCAGCTGGACGTGACGCTGCGCCGCTTCGGCGTGGACACCACCTTCGTGGACAGCAACGAGGCGGCCGACTTCGCCGCCGCCCTCCGCCCGGAAACCAAGGCCCTCTACACGGAGGTCGTCGCCAATCCGTCGGGGGACATCGCCGACCTCAAGGGCCTGGCGGCCGTCGCCCGCCAGGCGGGCATCCCGCTCGTCGTCGACTCCACCCTCACCCCGCCGTACATCCTGCGCCCCATCGAACACGGTGCGGATATCGTCATCCATTCGGCCACCAAGTTCCTGGGCGGCCACGGCACGACGATGGGCGGGGTCGTCGTCGAATCCGGCCGCTTCAACTGGGGCAACGGGAACTTCCCGACCCTGACCGAACCGGTGCCCTCCTACGGCAACGTGTCCTGGTGGGGGAACTTCGGCGAATACGGGTTCCTGACGAAGCTGCGCTCCGAACAGCTCCGCGATATCGGTCCTGCCCTGTCCGCCCAGTCGGCCTTCCAACTGCTGCAGGGGGTCGAGACGCTCCCGCAACGCATGGACGCCCATCTGGCCAACACCTCGACGATCGCCGCCTGGCTCGAGGCCGACCCCCGCGTCAGCTACGTGAACTTCGCCGGACTACCTTCCCACCCCCAGCACGAACGGGCGCAGGACCTGCTGCCCGATGGGGTCGGCTCGGTCTTCAGTTTCGGGATCTCCGGCGGGCGCGAGGCCGGAGGCCGGTTCATCGAGGCGCTGCAGCTGGCCAGCCATCTGGCCAATATCGGTGACGCCCGCACCCTGGTCCTGCATCCGGGATCGACGACGCATCAGCAGTTGAACCCCGAACAGCTGGCCGCCGCGGGCGTGCCGGAGGACCTGATCCGGCTTTCGGTGGGGCTCGAAGACGTCGAAGACATCATCTGGGATCTGGATCAGGCACTCACCGCCGCCCAGGCCACCTCCGCCGACGCCGCCGGAGCCGATGCGACCCCAGCAGATAGCGCCGAAGAGATCGGAGTCTTCTCGTGAGCACCGAAACCACCGAGCGCGGATGGATCGGCCCCTCGGCCCCCGAACGGTTGAACATCCTGCGCAACACCCGTTCGATCGCGATCGTGGGGGCTTCGAATAAACCCTCCCGGGCCTCCTATTTCGTGGCGACCTACCTGCTCTCCTCCACCAGCTACACGGTCTACTTCGTGAACCCGGTGCTGGACGAGATCCTGGGCCGGCCGGTCTACGCCTCGTTGGCCGAGCTGCCCGAGGTCCCCGATCTGGTCGAGGTGTTCCGCAAGAACGACGACCTGCCCGGCGTCCTGGACGAGGCCCTCGCGGTCGGGGCGAAAACACTGTGGCTACAGCTCGGCGCCTGGCACGAAGACGTCGCGACGAAGGCCGAAGCCGCGGGAATGAACGTGGTGATGGACCGCTGCGTGAAGATCGAACACGCCCGGTTCCACGGCGGCCTGCATCTGGCCGGTTTCAACACCGGCGTCATCTCCTCCAAACGGCAGGTCCTGGCCTAGAAACTACGACGGCGGCCCTCCCGAAGCCCGGGATGGCCGCCGAGGTCGGCCCCCCTCAAGCATTGATGTCGGTGCCGATCCGCCGGTTGGCCAGCACCGGCAGGAACTGGCGGACTTCCTCCACCCGGCGACGGGTGACGTCGACGGTCGCCAGCGCCTCGGTTTCCTCGCCCAGGAAGGCCACCGGGATGCCCAGCGGATCCAGGATCGCCGAGTGGCCCACGGTGTTCGTCGAGCTCGTCCCGGCGGCAGCCACCCAGACCGTGTTCTCCACGGCGCGGGCCTTGAGCAGGGTCTCCCAGTGGTCGATCTTGTGGTCGCCCTTGAACCAGGCGGCGGCCACGAGGACCACGTCCGCGCCGGCGACCGCCAGACGGCGGGCCACCTCGGGGAAACGGATGTCGTAGCAGGTCATGATCCCCACGTTCAGTCCGCCGATCTCGAAGACGGGGACCGCCTCGACGTCGCCGGATTTGATCCGGCTGGACTCCTGGTAGGAGAAGGCGTCGTAGAGGTGGATCTTGCGGTACGTCCCCAGGATGGCACCGCTGGAATCGATGGTCACCAGCGTGTTGTAAGGCTGGGGGTCTGCACTGGGCTCGTATCCCCCGGCGACGATCGCGACCCCGAATTCGGCGGCCAGGAGCGAGAGCTGCTGGACGAAGGTGCTCCAATCCCGCTCCACGGCGGTGCTCAGATCCCCCTCGACCTTGCGGACCGTGAACATCGTTTCCTCGGGGAAAAGCACCAGTTCCGCACCGGAATCCTTGGCGCGGGCGACCAGGCGGCGAACCACCTGCAGGTTCTCTGCCATTTCGCCGCTGGGTGAGAGCTGTCCAACACTGATCTTCATGGTTTCCGCCTTCCGCTGTGCGTGCCTCCAGCCTACCCATGATCGATCAAAAGGTGGATGGATCCAGACGGTGCAGACCGTAACGTTGAGGACGTGAAGAAGCCTCAACCCAATAAGTGGGCCGCCCTGGCCGTTCTGGCCGCCGGCCTATCCATGATCGTGCTCGACGGCACCATCGTCGGCGTCTCCCTGCCGACGATCATCACCGACCTGGGACTCGACCTCGGCGACGCCCAGTGGGTCAACAGCCTCTACTCGGTGGTGCTGGCCGCCCTGCTGCTCAGTGCCGGCCGATTGGGCGACCGGGTCGGACGACGCAAACTCTTCGTCGCCGGCGTCGTGCTGTTCATGGCCGGCAGCCTGTTCTCCGCGATGGCCGACTCCTCTTCCTCCCTCATCCTGGGCCGGGCCATCCAGGGCGTCGGCGGTGCCGCCGTCCTGCCGTCCACCCTGGCCAGCGTCAACGCCAACTTCCAGGGGCGCGACCGTGCTGCCGCCTTCGGTGTCTGGGGCGCCGTGATGTCCGGGATGGCAGCCGTCGGCCCGCTGCTGGGCGGCTGGCTCTCCTCCAGCGTCGACTGGCGGTGGATCTTCCTGGTCAATCTGCCCTTCGGTCTCCTGATCCTCGTGGGCACCGTGCTTTTCGTTCCCGAAACCAGTGACACGCATGCGTCTCCGGGATTCGACGTCGTCGGGCTACTGCTCAGCGCCTCCGCGTTCGGCCTGTTGGTCTTCGCGCTGATCGAGGGCCCCACACTGGGTTGGTGGACCCCCCAGCAGCCCTTGACCATCGGCCCCGTATCCTGGCCCGCAGGCAGTTCTCCGGTCATCCCGCTGGCGGTCACCGGCGTCGTGCTCCTCGCGGCGTTCCTGGGCTGGCAGGGGCACCGCGCCACCGTGGGCAAGGCCGCCCTGCTGGATTTGACGCTCTTCAGGATCAGCACCTTCTCCTGGGGAAACACCGCCGCAGCTGCGGTCGCCGTCGGCGAATTCGGCCTGCTGCTGGTCTTGCCCCTCTTCCTGGTGAACGTGCTGGAGACCGGCACCCTCGGAGCCGGGCTGATCCTGGCAGCCATGGCGTTGGGTGCCTTCGGCTCGGGGGCAGCGGCACGGCATCTGGCCGATCTGATGGGCGCGGCCCGGGTGGTGATCCTCGGTCTGGCGCTGGAGGTCGTCGGGGTACTGGTGCTGGCGATCTTCACCAGCAACAGCCTGCCCATCGCCCTGTTGGTTCCTGTGCTGGTCGTCTACGGTCTGGGGCTGGGCCTGGCCTCGGCACAGCTGACCGGGACCGTCCTGCGGGACATCCCCACCGAAGCCTCGGGCGAGGCCTCGGCCACCCAGTCCACCGTGCGCCAGATCGGCTCCGGGCTCGGCTCGGCCATCGCCGGAACCATCCTGGCCGTCGCCACGGCGGCCAGCGCCATGGGCCTGCTACGCGATGCCGGCGCCGACGAGGCCACCGCCACCAAAATGGCCTCGGGGCTCAGTGACTCCGCAGGCGGCCTGATCTCCAGCGTGAATCCCGCCAACCCGTTGCATGATGCCCTGACCGCAGGGTTCGCCACGGGCGTGCAGTGGTCGCTCTTCGGCGCTGCAGCATTCCTCATTCTCGGGCTGATCGCCTCGTTCCGGGTCGCCTCCGCGGCCCGGTTGACCGGCAAGGGCGCCACGGGCGCCGACGCGGGGCTCAGCCAGGAGTAACCTGAGCGCATGGAAACCGACCAGCGCACCGTGGACGTCTGCGTCGTCGGCGCCGGGCCCACCGGACTGATGGCGGCGAACTGGCTGGAACGACTCGGGGTCGAGGCGGTCATCATCGACGGCAAGGCGGGGCCCACCCGTGAATCACGGGCCTTGGGCGTCCAGGCCCGGACCATGGAGATCTACGCACAGCTCGGCGTGGTGGACCAGGTCCTGGCCCAAGCGGTCCCGGCCAACGAGATGCGCCCGGGAGTCGGTCGCAGCTCGTGGCATCCGGTGCCGCTGGATCGGATCGGCCAAGGGCTGACCCCCTACCCGGGGATCACCATCCTGGAACAGCACGCCAACGAAGAGATCCTGGCCTCCCGGCTCGCATCCCGCGGGCGGGCGGTGGCCTGGAACACGAAGCTGCTCGGTCTCCGACAGGACGGCGACGGGGTCGACCTGGACGTCGAGTCCGCCGATGGGCCCCGGCAGACGATCCGTGCCAGGTACGTGGTGGCCGCCGACGGCGCCTCCTCCCCGACCCGCGGGCAGTTGGGGATCGGCTTCGAGGGCGAAACCAACGAAAAGGTCTTCTACGTCATCGACGCCCACGACGTCCACGGCACCGGATCGGGCATCAACGTCCGGCTCGCCGGCGATGACTTCCTGCTGACCTTCCCGATGTCCGACCCCTCCCCGGACGCCCGCAGGGTCAGGCTGCTGGGCATCCTGCGTGAGGCCGCCGGGGCCCGGAGCAGCACAGCCCACGCTGCCAGTGGCGATCAGGTCGGCGTCGATGAGCAGCGCGCCCGGGGCGCGCTGGAGCAGGACTTCGGGGTGAGCTATTCCCAGGCGGGCTGGTTCGCCACCTACCGGGTCCACCACCGGGTGGCCGATGCCTTCCGTGCCGGGCGGGTCTTCCTGGCCGGGGATGCCGGTCATGTGCACTCCCCCGTCGGGGCCCAGGGCATGAACACCGGACTGCAGGATGCCCATAATCTTGCGTGCAAGCTCGCCGATGTCCTCTCCGGTCGCATGCCCGAGTCCTATCTTGAACGCTACGAGGCCGAACGCCGTCCGGTCGCCCGCAGGCTGGTCGCCACCACCGACCGACTCTTCTCACGGGTCACTTCCTCCACGGCCCGGGCACGGTTCATCCGCAGCCGGGTGATGCCGTTGCTGTGGCCGGTCCTGGTGCGTGTGGCCCCCCGGGGCCCGCTCGGCACCCGGATCTTCGGCTACGTCTCCCAGCTGCGCATCCACTATTGGATGACCGAGCAGGAGCGGACCCGGGCCGAGGCGCGCCACGGTGTGGCGAGGATCCGGCGCCGGGATCCGGTGGTGGGCCGCCGGCTGCCCTGGATCGGGGCGACGAACCCGGGCGAGGACAACCACGCCCCGCTGGCCTCGGCCCGGTGGCAGGTCCACGCCTACGGGGCGCGGGCCGCAGGCCGGGGAGCCATCACGGCCCAACAGCATGGCGTCGAGTTGCACCTCTTCGGGGCATCGCCGCGGCGTGGGCTACCCGACGGGACCGTGGTGGTGGTGCGCCCCGACGGGTTCGTGGCCGTGCGGCATCGGGTCAGGGCGCACCGCCGCGAGGCCTAGAGCGAGTCGTCGATCAGGTCGTGACGCACGATCGTCTGCTCGCGGTCCGGGCCGACCCCGATGGCCGAGATCCGGGTTCCCGAGATCTTCTCCAGCGACAGGATGTAGTTCCGCGCGTTCTCCGGCAGATCCTCCATGGTCCTGGCCTTGGTGATGTCCTCGGTCCAGCCGTCGAAGTATTCGAAGATCGGCTTCGCGTGGTGGAAGTCGGTCTGCGTCATCGGCATCTCATCGTGGCGGACGCCGTCGACGTCGTAGGCCACGCACACCGGGATCCTCTCGATGTTCGAGAGCACGTCGAGTTTGGTCACGAAGTAGTCGGTGAAGCCATTGACCCGCGAGGCGTGGCGGGCCAGAACGGCGTCGTACCAGCCGCAACGGCGGGCCCGTCCGGTGTTCACACCGAACTCACCGCCAGTCTTTTGCAGGTACTCGCCCATCTCGTCGAAGAGCTCGGTGGGGAACGGGCCGGCCCCGACACGGGTGGTGTAGGCCTTGATGATCCCGACCGAGCGGGTGATCCGGGTCGGCCCGATGCCCGAGCCGACGGAGGCGCCGCCGGCCGTCGGGTTCGAGGAGGTCACGAACGGGTAGGTGCCGTGGTCCACGTCCAGGAACGTGGCCTGCCCGCCTTCCATGAGCACCACCTTGCCGGCGTCGAGCGCCTCGTTGAGCACGAAGGTGGAATCCACGACCAGCGGGCGCAGCCGCTCCACGAAGCCCAGGAAGTACTCGACGATCTCGTCGACCTCCGCGGAGCGGCGGTTGTAGACCTTCACGAGCAGTTCGTTCTTCTGCCGCAGCGCCCCCTCGACCTTTTGGCGCAGGATGGATTCGTCGAAGACGTCCTGGACGCGGATGCCCAGCCGGCCGACCTTGTCCATGTAGGCCGGGCCGATGCCCCGGCCGGTGGTGCCGATGGCCCGCTTGCCCAGGAAGCGTTCGGTGACCTTGTCCATGGTCTGGTGGTAGGGGGCCACCAGGTGGGCGTTGGCCGAGATGCGCAGCTTCGAGGTGTCGGCGCCGCGGGCTTCGAGGCCGTCGATCTCCTCGAACAGCGCTTCGAGGTTCACCACGCAGCCGTTGCCGATGATGGGGGTCGCGTTCTGGGACAGGATGCCCGCGGGAAGGAGCTTCAGCTCGTACTTCTCGCCACCGACGACGACGGTGTGCCCGGCGTTGTTGCCGCCGTTGGGCTTGACCACGTAGTCGACACGGCCTCCGAGCAGGTCAGTGGCCTTGCCTTTTCCCTCGTCACCCCATTGGGCTCCGACGATCACGATTGCTGGCATGGGATCCTCCCCCTTGCGTGGGTCAGCGGCCGGCTTGCGCCGGGTTCCGGC
Source organism: Arthrobacter sp. AOP36-A1-22 (assembly GCF_052377615.1). Taxonomy (NCBI): domain Bacteria; kingdom Bacillati; phylum Actinomycetota; class Actinomycetes; order Micrococcales; family Micrococcaceae; genus Arthrobacter; species Arthrobacter sp. AOP36-A1-22. Next base: position 27,298 of record NZ_JBQSWX010000018.1, on the reverse strand, counting down.
GGTGCCGGACACAAGAACGCCCCTGACCTCCGCACCCCGCCCCGAAACCGGGCTGGAGCGTAAGAGTGAAAGGGGCTCTTACGCATCAAGGTTACCCAAGTGCCCGCCAACATGCGACTTTTTCCACGCATTGGACCAGTCATGAAGCGTCGGCGGCCACCGGGGAGAGCCAGCGCAGCGCTCCCGCACGGAACCGTGCCCCCGACCACGACCCGGCCTGCTCGGGGATGCGCCCGAGCCAGGGGGTCGAGGTGGTGGCGCACCGGTGGCGCAGATACTCCTCGTTGGTGGCATGGAGGATTTCGGGGTCTTCGGGCCAGCTTCCCAACAACAGCCCAGTCAGTTGCAGGCCGCGGGCCCGGGCGGCTTCGAGGGTGAGCAGGGCGTGGTTCAGGGTGCCCAGGTCGGGGCGGGCCACCAGCACCAGGCCTCCGTCCACGGCGGTGCACAGTTCGGCCAGGGTCTGTCCGGCGGCGGTGAGTTCGACCAACAGACCCCCGGAGCCCTCGACCAGGACGAGGTCCACGTTCGAGGCCAGGGCCCGGATGGTGGCCACATGTTCGCTCAGCGGTGGCAGCGCGACCCCGGCGTCCCGGGCCGCGGGCACCGGAGCCAGGGGCAGCGGCAGCCGGATCCCTTCCTTCACGACGACGTCCTCCCCGGCCAGCCGGTTCACCTCGGAGACATCCGCCGGTTCCGGTCCGCTTCCCGTGGCGGGGATGCCGGTCTGCACCGCCTTATACACACCGACGCGCAGCCCTTCGTGCTGCCAGCGGGCGGCCAGCGCCGCAGTGGCCACCGTCTTGCCCACACCGGTATCGGTTCCGGTGACCATCACGATCTTCATGTTCCTCCATCGATCTGCGCCCGGACCGCCCGAGGCGCCTGAAAGGAGAGCAGCCGCAGCCACTCGGGTTCCGGGCCGGAAGGCACCGCGTCCGGTAGGGTGCGGGCCACCTCGTGGAGCACCAGTCCTGCTTCGAGTTCCGTCAGGCGGGCGCCCAGGCAGCGGTGCAATCCGTGGCCGAAGGCCAGCCCATAGCCGGCCCCGTCCTCGGCCACCGCGTCCGGGGCGTGGTGACCGGTCAGTTCCAACAGGATTTCGGCCCCTGCGGGCAGTTGGCGGCCGGACAGCGTGGCCCCCGGCACCGTTGTACGTCGCCAGGTGGGGACCGAGGACTCGGTGGCCAGCACCTGACGGACCCGCCGCTTGCTGGCTGTCAGCCCGTCGGGTCCGCCGCATTCGGCCCAGGCCACGGGATCGGCCAGGGTGCGGTGGAGGACGGTGTTGATCAGCAACGCCGTCGTCTCCTGTCCGGCGATGACCAGGAAGTAGCCCAGCGAACAGATCTGCCGTACTCCCAGCCCTGCCTCGTGCAGGACCCCGAACAGGTTCGTACTGCCCCTGCTGGCGGTGACCGATTCCCTGAGCCAGGCATGGAAGTCGGCGGCCCCGTGGGCGAGTTCGACCTGGCGGTCCGGCCCGGGCCACCCCCAGAACAGTTCCAGCGAGTCACGGCTCCACCGTTGCAAGGTCTCCTGCTCCGGTCCGGGCACCCCGATCAGTTCCCACATGATCTGCGCGGGGATCCCGCCCACGCGTTCGCCCAGGTCCAGCGTGGATCCCTGTTCCAGTGCGGGCCGGGCTCCTGCTGCCTGTTCGCGGGCCAGCGAGCTGACCCGGTCGGCGACGGCTGCGACCTTGGCCGGGCTGAAGAAGCGGGCGACCAGTCTCCTGACGCGCAGGTGTTCCTCCCCCACGGCCGAGGCCAGTACCGGCGGCAGGGCGAAGCCGACCCGGGCCAGGACACGCAGCGCCTCCGGGCCCAAGGGTTCGACGGCGGTCAGGGCGTTGGTAGGGAGGAATTCCGTGGTGCGCTGAAGGACCTCGCGTACCTGCTGCGGGTCGCTGACGGTGAAGTAGTCGGCGGCTTTCATGCCGTCACCCGGGCATGGCGTGACACCGTTCTGGCCACCGTGGCCAAAACCTCCACCAGCTCCTCGGGGTGCTGGGTGGCCCGGGCCGTCAACCGGATGCGGGAGATGCCGTCCGGGACGCTGGGCGGTCTGAAGCATCCGACGGCGATCCCGGCCCCACGCAGTTCAGCGGCGATCATGGTGGCCGTTTCGGCCGATCCCACCCGGAGGGAGACCACGGCCCCGGCCCCGGATTCGATGACCTCGACCTCGACCTGGTTCCTCTGCCCCGGACTCGAACCGGCAGGGAACAACCGGCCCAGCGTGCCGGTCATCAGCGCCACGCGCTCCGGCACCAGCCCGGCCAGAGCGGGGTCTTCCTCCAGGATCCGCACGGCTTCGCCGGCCGCCGCCGCGCTGCCGGGCGCCAGGGCGGTATCGAAGATGAAGCTCCTGGCGGTACTGGCCAGGTGGGTGCGCAGCATTCCTGCCGGTTCCCCGCCGAACAGCACGGCCCCACCTTGGGCGCCGAGCGCCTTGGACAGCGTCGCGGTGACCACCACCGAGGGGTCCGCGGCCAGCGAAGCGGCCCGCACCGCCCCACCGGCGGTGCCCACCCCGAGTGAATGGGCCTCGTCGACCAGCAGCAGGGCGTCGTACCGGCGGCAGGCGGCAGCGAGTTCGGCCAGCGGGGCGGCGTCCCCGGAGACCGAATATACGGATTCCACGACGACCACGGCCCGCGGTTGGCTGCGGCTGGCCAGTAGGTCGATGGTTTCCTTCACGGAATGATGGGAGGTCCAGGCCAGCGGGCTGCGGGCCAGCCGGGCCCCGTCGATGAGACTGGCATGGGCCTGCTCATCGAGCACCAGCAGTGTTCCAGGCCCGCCGAGCGCGCCGAGGATCCCCAGATTGGCCAGGTAGCCGCTGGAGAAGACCAGTGCCTCGTCCCTGCCGGTCAGCCGGCAGAGCCCGTCTTCGAGTTCCCGATGCACCGGATGTGTCCCGGTGACCACCCGGCTGGCGGAGGAACCGGTCCCGTGGCGCAGGGTCGCCCGGTGCGCCGCCTCGGCCAACCGGGGGTCGCGGGCCAGGCCCAGGTAGTCGTTGGAGGCCAGATCGTAGAGTCCGGTGGCTTCGTCGGTGGCGCGGGCCAGTCCACGCACCTCTCGGACCCGGGCACGTTCTAGGAGCCAGTGCTGCCAGGCGCTCATGCGTGGACCTCGGCGATCGCCCCGGTCACCGCTGAGCAGAGCCGGGAGATCTCCTCCGCCTCGGCTACGTAGGGCGGCATGAGGTAGACGAGGTTCCTGAAGGGGCGGACCCAGGCGCCGGCCCGGACGGCGGCATGGGTGAGCGCGGTGATGTCGACGGGCCGATCCAGTGCGATGACGCCGATGCCTCCCAGCACCCTGACGTCGCTGACGCAAGCAAGTTCCATCGCCGGTTGCAGTCCGGTGAGCAGGCCGGCTTGCAGGGCAGTGACCGCGGTCTTCCAGGCGGGCACCCCGGCGGCGTCCGGGGTGGCGAGCAGGTCCATCGAGGCGGCGGCGATGCGGCAGGCCAGCGGGTTGCCCATGAAGGTCGGTCCATGCAGGATCGCGTCGGTATCGGAGGCGGCGATGGCGCGGGCCACCTTCTGCCCGACCAGCAGTGCCGCCAGGGTCACGTAGCCGCCGGTCAAGGCCTTGCCCACGCACATCAGATCCGGGACGACGCCGGCCCATTCGCAGGCGAAGTACCTTCCGGTGCGCCCGAAGCCGGTGGCGATCTCGTCGAGGATGAACACCAGATCCTCCGCGTCGGCGATCTCCCGCAGGATCCGCAGGACCTGCGGCGGGTAGACATACATGCCCCCGGCCCCCTGGAGCACCGGTTCCACCACGATCCCCGCCAGGGTGTCGGAGGACTCGGCCACCAGCCGCCGGACCTGGCCCTCCCAGGCATCGAGTGCTTCGGTGTCATAGGTCCAGGTCCCGCCCTCCGGGGTCCCCGCGTCGGGCTCGAAACGGGCCGGAGGTGGACGGGAGGCGAAGAGGTGATCCGCCACCAGACCGGGGAAGGCCGAATGCATCCCGTCCACCGGATCGCAGACACCCATCGCCCCGAGGGTGTCACCGTGGTAGCCGCCCCGCAGGGCCAGGAACCGGTGGCGGCCGGTGTGGTGCCGGGCCCCCTGGTATTGCACGGCGGTCTTCAACGCCACCTCGATGCTGACCGATCCGGAATCGGCCAGGAAGACGTGCTCGAGCCCGGGTGGGGCGGCAGCCCGCAGGCGTTCGGCCAACTCCACCGCCGGGGCATGGGTGAGCCCACCGAACATGACATGGCTGTAGACCTCGATCTGGGCGTGGGCCGCGGCGTTCAGGGTCGGATGGTTATAGCCGTGGACCGCCGACCACCAGGAGGACATCCCGTCGATGACCCGGTGGCTGCCGCCGGGGCCGGCGAGTTCCAGCTGGCTGCCGGCGGCGGAGGTGACGGAGTACAGCGCCCCGGCGTCCAGGCTCGCATAGGGGTGCCAGAGCAGGCCCGCGTCCCGGTCGAGCAACCTGGGTGTGGCAGTGCTGGTGTGGGGCGCACTCATGCGTTGGGGGCCACTTCCGTCCCGGCACCACGACGGCGGATGGTTGGGTTCGCCCCGACGTTTTCCCTACTGGCGCCCAGGACCTCGAAGCCCGCATCGGAGATCATGGCCAGATCCGCCTCGGCCTCCTGGCCTTCACTGGTGAGGTAGTCGCCCAGGAAGAGCGAGTTGGCGACCTGCAGCGCGAACGGCTGCAGGGAGCGCAGATGCATTTCGCGTCCCGCGGCCATCCGGACTTCGGAGGCCGGGGCCGCGAGTCGGACCAGGGCCAGGATGCGCAGGCATTTGAGCGGGGTCAGTTCCCACGTCCCTTCCAATGGCGTGCCGTCGAAGGGCATGAGGAAGTTCACCGGGATGGAGTCGGCGTCCAGATCCCGCAAGGCGAAGACGGCCTCGACGAGCTGCTCGTCGGTTTCGCCCATCCCGACGATGAGTCCCGAGCAGGGGGACAAACCCGCCGTCTTGGCGGCCTGGACCGTGGCGACCCGGTCGGAGAACTCGTGGGTGGTGCAGATGTCCTCGTATTTGGATTCGGCGGTGTTCAGGTTGTGGTTGTAGGCGTCGACCCCGGCCTCGCGCAGTTTTTCGGCCTGACCGGATTTCAGGATCCCCAGGCAGGCGCAAACCTCCACCTCGGGGTTGCGTTCCCGGAGCTGGCCGACCATCCCTGCGACCCGGTCGACGTCGCGGTTGGCCGGCCCCTTGCCACTGGCCACCATGCAGACGCGGCTGGCGCCGCCTTGGATGCCCAGCTCGGCCTGCCTGACCGCTTCATCGGCGTCGATCCAGGTGTACTTCAGGATCTGGGCGGCCGAACCCAGCCGTTGGGAACAGTAGGTGCAGTCTTCGGGGCAGAGACCCGATTTCAGGTTCACCAGGTAGTTGACCTTCACCGTGTTCGAAAAATGACGACGTCGCAGCTCCCCTGCGGCGCCGACGAGGGCGAGGGTCTCCTCATCGGGGGTGGCCAGGATGGCCGCTGCACCCTCGGCGTCGAGTCCGTGACCGGCGGCCACCTTCTCGACGACCCCACGCCAACTGCTCGGAGTTGTATTGGCTACGGTCTGCTCATCGGTCGACTCCGCGACCCTGGCCTCTGGTGTTCCTGCTGGCATTGCCACGTTGCGTCTCCCTCATAAATCATGATTGAACACCGTTCAGCGGTGTCGTCGATCCAGCGTACAATAAATTGAACGGCGTTCAGCCACTCCCCGGGCACCGTAGACTACGGGCATGGCGTTGACTCGGGATCAGGTGGTGGGCTCCGCCGTCGGCATCCTCACCGAGTTCGGTCTGGCCGATCTGTCGATGCGTCGCCTCGCCCGCGAGCTCGAGGTCCAGGTCGGCGCCTTGTACTGGCACGTGAAGAATAAACAGGACCTGCTCGTCGACGTCGCAGCCCGCCTGCTGGGCGGAATCACGCTCCCGCCCCTGGCCGCCACCTCCTCCCCCGGCGGACCGGCCGAATCCCGCGCGGCGATCATCGAGGTGGCCACGGCCATCCGCTCCGCCCTGCTGCCGGTGCCCGACAGCGCCGAAGTGGTGCAACTGGCGCAATCCATGCAGCCGGCGGCCCTGCTCCCGCTGACCGGGCTGCGTGATCTGCTCGAGACCTCCGGCATCGATCCGGCCCATTCGGCCTGGGCGCAGCATCTGATCCTCAACCACATCCTGGGTTCCGTCGCGGCCGGTCAGGAACACGCCAAACTCGCGGCCCTCGCGGCCACCGACCCCTCGATCCCCGGCGGCCCGCAATTGGGGGCCGACGCCTTCGCCTGGGGTTTGGGCGTCATCCTCGACGGAGCCCTCCCGGTCCGCGAAGCGTCGAACGCATAACGAAGCCGCCGGGTGCATTGTGGGCCCACTGCCGGTTCCGTACCTTCGATGGAGGAACCCGGTCTTCCGGGTTCGGTCTCAGTACTTCCGAAGGGGAACAGCAAGTTCAATATTTCGCAGACCAGCCGTCACCGCTCCGGCGCCGCAGTGGCTTCCGGCCCGTCGCGCACCTCGGCCGGCCCCCGTTTGCTGGCCGTTGCCGCCGTCGGACTCCTGTCCCTGACGGCCTGCAGCAATGCCAACGGCGCCGGGGAGGCCAGCGCCTCGTCGAGCCCCGGCGGTGCTTCGGACAGTTCCGAGGCACCGGCCTCAGCAATCCAGGACCCGGGGGTGATCACCGAAGGAGCCGCCGACGAAGCCTGGAAGGAACAGGCCCGCTCGGCGGGCGCGGAAGGCAGCGAGATCGACGCCACCCGCTGTGTCGACGAGCTGCTGGACCAGAAGGCCCTGGATGCCGTGGCCACCGCCCTGCCGGAAGTCGGGGGGATGTACCTCAGCGGCCTCTACACCCACGCCGGCTGCACTTTCACCGCCACCAATCTGGACGCGGACGCCCACCAGGCGTCGGCCATGGTCCAGGTCCGCAGGTACTACCCCGGCAACGACGAGGAGTACAAGACGCTGGACGAGTCCGGTTTCCTCAAGCACGGCCAGTGCGCGGACGACGTCGAAACGGACGAAAACGGTGTCGCCACCGTCAATAAGCACGGCGTGAAGGAAAGCAACATCCCCGGGGCCTCCGCCGCCGTGGAGCTGCAGGCCGCCTGGCAGTGTTCCGAGGACGGGGCGACGAGCTCCGCCGTCCTCATCCATGCCGCGGACGACGAACAGGACGGCTTCTCGGATCCCACGGTCCTCACCGAACCGGAGCTGGCCCTCGAGATGGCCACCCACCTATCCGAGACCGAATCCGACTGGGCTCCACAAATGGACGAGATCTACGAGAAGAACTTCAAGGACGCCATGGGCCAGTAGCCCTCCCCTTCGACGGCGTGGCCCCGAAGCGTCGAAGGCATAACGAAGGCGCAGGACCCATTGGCCCGTCGTTCCGAATTCCGTAGTTTCGATGAAGCAACTTGTTTTTTCGGGTTCGGTCCCAGCAGTCGAAAGGAACAGCATGTTCAGCACATCGGAGTCCAGCCGCCCCACCGCAGTAGTACCGGGACGGAAACGCACCACCGTCCTTCCGCGGCTGATGGCCGTCACGGCCGTGGGATTCCTGTCCCTGACGGCCTGCAGCAATGCCGACGGCGCCGGGGATCCCAGCGCGTCCTCGAGCCCCGGTGGCACCTCCGAAAGTGCCCAAGCCCAGGAATCTGCGAGCCAGGACACCGGGATGATCACCGAGGGAGCCGCCGACGAGGCTTGGAAGGACCAGGCCCGGAAGGCAGCTTCGAAGCAAGCGGCGAAGCGCAACTCGGTGGACCCCGCTCCCTGCGTGGATGGTCTGTTGGACCAGAAGACCCTCGACGCCGTGGCCACTGCAATTCCGGAAATCGGCGGGCTATCCATGAGTGGTCTGTACACGCATGTCGGTTGCGGCTTCACCGCCACCGACCCCGACGATGAGGACCTGCTCCAGGCCGCCGCGGAGGTCCAGATCCGCAGGTATTACCTCGCCAACGACGAGGAGTTCAAGACCCTGAACGAGTCCGGGTATCTGAAGCACGGCCAGTGCGCCGACACCGTCGAGACGGACGAGAACGGCGTCTCCACGGTCAATAAGCACGGCGTGAAGGAAAGCAAGATTCCAGGTCCTAGCATCGCGGCCGTTGACCTGCAGGCCGCCTGGCACTGCTCCGCGGACGGGGCGACGACCTCCGCCGTCCTCATCCATGCCGCGGAGGGCGAAGAGGACCGCTTCACGGATCCCACGGTCCTCACCGAACCGGATCTCGCCGTCGAGATGGCCACCCACCTATCGGAGACCGAATCCGACTGGGTTCCACAGATGGACGAGATCTACGAGAAGAACTTCAAGGACAACACGGGCCAGTAGCCCCGCCGATCCCGCCCCGGGGACCACGAACCTCAGGGGGCGAGTTCGGCATACCCCTTGAAGGCAGGAAGCTGGCTTGATTCGGCATCCGCCACGGCCCGGCGGATATCCCAACCGTCTCCCGGCACGCGGGGGCTGATCACCACCTGCACCGTGAGTGTCAGCAGCGTGCCACCGGCGTCCGGGGACAGCTGATAACCGTAGATGGTGTGCACATCACCGTCACCGGTGGAGATCACCAGCTCCCGCTCCGGGGTGAAAACGGCCAGGCTGTAGGTCCGCACGTTGTCCCCCATCCGGACCTCCAGCTCCACGCCGGGGCCCAGCGGGGCATCCGCATGCATCTCCGTCACCCCGGTGAGCCACAGTGGTGCCGCGGTGAAGTCGGTCAGCAGGGCCCAGACGCGTTGGACGGGCAGGCTGATGTGTTCGCTGGCCTGGTAGGCGGTGGTCTCGTCATCCTTCGCTGCGGTGCCCATGACTGCAGCATGCCCTGCGTGGCGGCGGAAGTGAAGACTTCGCTGCAAGCGGTCATCGCCCTGATGTCCGGAGCGCGGGCCGGATCAGTTCCCCAGCCGGCCTTCCGAGGCTTCGAGGTAGCAGGACCCGCACAGCGATTCGTACCAGACGTCCTGCCCGTCAATGGCGACCTGGTCGCCGTCGAAGACCACCGTGTCACCGATCCTTCGGGTGTTGAAGATGGCCTTGCGCCCGCACCGGCAGATCGTTTTGAGCTCTTCGAGGGTGTGCGCCAGTTCCATGAGCCGCAGCGATCCGGGGAACATCCGGGTCTTGAAGTCGGTGCGGATGCCGAAGGCCAGGACCGGGACGTTCTGCCGCACGGCGATGCGGAAGAGGTCGTCGACCTGATCGGCGGAGAGGAACTGGGCCTCATCGATGAGCAGGCAGGCCACCGGCTGCTGGTCCACGTGTTCCAGCAGGGCATCCGGATCGTCTCCCGAGGCGTGGGCGTTGAACAGGTCGACGGCGGATTCCCCGGGCGGGATGAGGAAGTCGACGGTACGGCTGACGCCGAGCCGGGAGACGATCTGGTCATCGCCTTTGGTGTCGACATCCGGCTTGGCCAACAGAACGCGTTGTCCACGCTCCTCGTAGTTGAAGGCCACCTGCAGCAACCCCGTGGACTTGCCGGAGTTCATGGCTCCGTAGCGGAAATAAAGCTTGGCCAATGGGTTCCTTTTCGTTGCGGCGTGCGCACCGAGTCTATGCGTTGGGTGGCCACCGGGGAGGCATCAGCCCAGTTGGACGTCGCGACCGAAGACCACGGCCTGCAACACATCCTCCAACTGCCAGAGGATGTAGGAGCTGTCCGTCGCCCACAACCCCGGATGATCCCTTCCGGTCTCCGGGTGCTCGATCAGGCCGATGCGGTAGTTCCCTCGGGGACCCACATTGACGTAGGTGATCGGATCGATGGATGTCGTATCGCCTTCCGCTTGGATTTCCCAGATGAACCACGGGTGGTTCCAGACCTGTTCCATGGCCTCGTTCGCCCCGCTGGGCAGCGGCGTTTCGCCGGCGAAACGTTCGTCCAGCTGCCCGTTCTGCAACAACAAGGGCTCGACGTGGACATTCCATGCAGGTCCTGCCCCGACCCAGCGCGACGCGCAGGAGGACAGTTCGCTCAACGGGATGAGCTGGACGTTGAACATCGTCTCGTCGTCGGGGTGCCAGGACTGGTTCAGTACCCGGGGGCCGTACCCCTGCTCGGCGGCCACCAGGGCCAGATCCCCCACGACGAAGGCCTGCAGCATCGTTTCCCCGTCCAGGAACCTGCCGGTCAGCCGCATCCGGGTCGTCGCCCCGTTCAGCATCGCGGCCATCACGTCGCCGATCTCGCTGAGTCGGCCGCCTTCCAGGACTCCGAGTTCCTGCAATTCGGCCAGTACCGGATCCTTGGCTCCTAGGCCCAAGCGTCCCAGCACCGAGTCCTCCAACTCCCCCATGCGCGCGATGGCGGCACCGGTCAGCCAGGTGCCTTCGCCGATCCACGACCCGGCTGCCTGGTAGAACGAATAGTCTTCCAGCACCTCACCCCGGGCACGACTGGCGACTTCATCCACGGATGCTTCCGGGGATCCACTCGATGATTCCTCCCCGGCCGGTTTTTCTTCGGTGTCGGCTGCTGGCTGCAGCACCGATACCGACCGGGCGATCGCCTCGAATTCCTCCGCGAAAAGGTGCCGGGTCTGCAGGGCTGTGGTGGTGCTGATCTGGATGGCCCATCCCTGGTGGATGACGAGGTAGTCGACACCGCTGACCGTGTGCCCCACCGGTGCACGATGCGTGTATTCGATGATCCGGCCGGAATGACCCAGCGCCTCTTCGGTGGAAGCCCCCGGGCGGAAGTCCCATTCGGAGACATCCACGATCCGACCCTCCGTCAGATCGGCGACGATCCCGGAGACGGCCAGCCGTCCGAAGTCCTGCACCGTGCCCGAGTACGGGTTCACTGTCACGACGACGTTGGGCGTGAATTCGCCCTGCACCGCCGGCATGCTGCCGAAGAGCTCTACTTCGGGACGTAGCTGCTGGCCGGTCCATGGGGCCGGGAGCTCGAAGGCCAGGATGCCTTGGTATCCCTCATACCGATCCGTGGTGTGTGCCTGCGTCATGCCCATCCTTTTCTTGCTGCCCTCGCGGGCACCTGCTCTCCCGGCCCCCAGAGAGGCGTTTCTTCCGTGCCGCCGCGAGCGACCCACTCCTTATGCCAACGCGGCGTCACGGCGGCCGGCCACCACCAGCGCATCCCGAACACGATGGGGACGAAAATCACCAGGAGCACCGTCCACAAGGTTTCGGCGTACTCCGCACGAGCCAAACTGGCGAAGACCGCCGGCCAGATGCACAGCACCGCCACCCCGCCCACGCCCAGATACATCGGATCGTAGTTTCTCTGCGTAAAGATGAAGGGACCGGGCTGCTTAACCGCCCAGGTCCGCCACCGTCCGCTCCAAGCCAACCCCCAGGCCGTGAGCAATGCCAGCCCGGGAAGGCCGAAAATCAAAACGGAAAGTAGAAAATCTTCCATGCTGTGAACCGTATCGCTCCCTAAGCTAGCCGAATGGGTTGAGTGATTTGAGGATCTTTTTCCCGGTTTCCTTCGCTGCTTCGCCGATGGATCCAATGTCACCGTGGCGGAGGTCGTTGATCGTCGATCCTATGGCATTGCCTACTTGGCCGCCGACCCAGCCACCGGCCAGTCCACCGACGAAACCTCCGACGGCTGCACCCACCCCTGGAATGGGGATGAGCGCCTGGCCCACTGCCGCCCCGACGCCACGTCCGACCGCAGTACCAACGATTGCCCCGGTTTCTTCTGCGGCAGTGACGACCGCAGCATCTTTTCGAGCTTCCTTTTGATGCTCAGCGTGGGTCATCTCCGGGTTGCGAAGCACACTATCGTTATAGCCTTCGCCGTAGGCCCCGACAAAGGTCATTCCGGCGCCGGCTACGGTAAGTAGCTTCCCTCCGGGGCCCTGGGTGAACTTATTGACCTTTTCCAGCGCCTTGGGCAGCTTGACGGGCCCGGTGCGCGTGTTGGGGTTACGTTCATGGCGTCCGGGGCCTCGAGTCAATTGCTTGGTCACCCGCACATGCGCCCCGTCCCTGATGGGCTTCACGTTCCATGGGTACTTCGCAGCCAGTGGCCCTCCGCCGACGGCGAGGGCCATCGGGTTGGCTGCATGTTTCGGGATGTAGTGATTCCCGGCGAGACGGGCATGCTTGGGGACGTAGCTCGGGTTTTTCCTACCGCCTCCGTCGGCGATGCGCTCCGCGTAAGACTTCGGAACTCCGAGTTTCTGCAGCCTCTTCTCCGTAATGCCGTACCGCTTCGGCTGGAACCCCTTCTTATGCTCATTCCTGTCTGAGTTGTAGACAAAGAACAGCTTTCCGTCCCTGTACTCGAAGGACGAAGCAGTGAGGCCGAGCACTGTGAGCGCGGTTACAGCATCCCCTCCGTACCCGGCTGCCTTGTTCGCATTCTTGAGGCCATCCCCGAATAGCGGGTTGAGCTCGGCGATCTTGGAAGCGCAGGTCGAGACCGCATCGTCATATAGCTCGGCAACGGCATTGACTTCCAGCTGAATATCACCAGTGGTGTCGAAATAATCGTCAGGGCGGGCCTCTTCCCTCATCTCGTTGTGACTCGCCGCACGCGATACGACTGCGTCATATCGTGCTTTGAGACCAGCGATCCTGGACGAGAAGTCCTCCAGCGCCTTGGCGGTGTCGTCGGTGACGGTGCCCACGGCATCGATTGGTGGGGACAACACCGTTGTCACCGCCGCGTAGACCTTGTCTTGATGCGGGGATTCGAAGACCGCTCCCAAACCAGACCAGTGGCTTTGGACATCGTCACGGATATCCCCGCAGTCCGTTCCGACCTTGCGCACGGCCTTGGCCTTGGAATCGATCGCAGCGGTATCGGGAAGCCTGTCAGGAAGCGGGGAAATGACAACGCTCATCAGGCACTGGCCTTGGTCTTCGGGGGAGCCGGGATCGAGTAGATCTCGGCCTCCGCGTCCGCAGCCATCTCCCAGTGGGCATCGGCGTAGGCCCCGATCGATGCCTTGGTGTTTCCGCAGATGGAATATCCCGCGTTCTTGCCGGATTCCAGCAGCTTGCCTAGAAATTCTCCGAGGAGCCCATCGAGTGCCTCCCCGATTTCCAAGTGGTCACAGGCCGTCGCCGCTTCGTTGAATGCCGTGTTCAGCTTCGTTTCCTGGCCTTCGAAGTCGTCCACCTCTCCCTGGGCCTTGTCCACAATGGAGTTCGCCGTCACGACGCTGACTTTCCACCCATCTCCTGCCACTGACTCGGCCTCCCCGTTCATGTAGTCATTTCCACTGTCCATCAGCCTATGACAGGCAGAATGAAGCCGCGATGGGGAGAACTCCCCATCGCGGCTTTACTCTGCGGGCGCGCCGAGCGCCACCAGGTGTTACTTACCGGCGGAGATACGCTCTGCCGCGGTCGGGTCGGAGTCGTTGAGGAACGTTCCGATCCGGTCGACTTCCTCGGCTTCGCCGATCGCTGCCGCGGCCCGCTGGAGGGCATACAGCGAGCGCAGGAAGCCGCGGTTGGGTTCGTGCGAGTACGGCACGGGACCCTGACCACGCCAACCGGCCTGGCGCAGCGCGTCGAGTCCTCGGTGGTAGCCCACCCGCGCGTAGGCATAGGACTCGACGGTGCGGCCGTCGTCGTAGGCCTCGTCGGCGAGCATCGCCCATGGCAATGATGACGCGGGGAACCTGGCCGCCAGGTCCACGGCTTCGTCGCCGGCTTCGAGACGCGCGTTGACGTCCTCGTCCGGGGCCAGGCGGGTCTCCGGGATGGCCAGGAGGTTGCGTCCGAGTGCTTCGCTCATATTATTTCAGGCTCTTTCCGGCGGAACCGAGCTGGCGGGCCGCCTCAACGATGCGTTCGGCCATGGAGGTCTCCGCGGCCGCACCCCACACGCGGGGGTCGTAGACCTTCTTGTTTCCGACTTCGCCGTCGATCTTCAGGACGCCGTCGTAGTTGGAGAGCATGTGCCCGGCGACCGGGCGGGTGAAGGCGTACTGGGTATCGGTGTCGATGTTCATCTTGATGACGCCATAGGAGACCGCGTCGGAGATCTCCTGCTCGGAGGATCCCGAACCACCGTGGAAGACCAGGTCGAAGGGCTTGTCCTGGCCGAGCTTGGTGCCGATCTCGGCCTGGATGTCCTTGAGGATCTCCGGACGCAGCTTCACTCCACCGGGCTTGTAGACCCCGTGGACGTTGCCGAAGGTCAGCGCGGTGATGTAACGGCCGTGTTCGCCGGTACCCAGCGCCTCGACGGTGGCCAGCGCGTCCTCGACCGTGGTGTAGAGCTTTTCGTTGATCGCGTTCTCCACGCCGTCCTCTTCACCACCGACGGTGCCGATCTCGACCTCGAGGATCTGCTTGGCAGCGGCGGAGCGCGGCAGTAGTTCCTTGGCGATGCGGAGGTTCTCCTCCAGTGTTTCGGCCGAGCCGTCCCACATATGCGAGTTGAAGATCGGGTCACGGCCGGCCTTGACCTCCGCCTCGGAAGCGGCCAGCAGCGGCAGCACGAATCCGTCGAGCTTGTCTGCCGGGCAGTGGTCCGTGTGCAGGGCGATGTTCACGCCGTAGCTTTTGGCCACTTCCTTGGCGAAGGCGGCGAAGCCCAGGGAGCCCACCACCATGTCCTTGATCGAGGATCCCGACCAGTAGGCGGCGCCACCGGTCGAGACCTGGATGATCCCGTCGGACTCGGCTTCAGCGAATCCGCGGATGGCGGCATTCAGCGTCTGCGAGGACGTCACGTTGACGGCGGGGAAAGCGTAGGAACCGGCTTTCGCCGCGTCGATCATGGCGTTGTATTTGTCCGGGGTTGCAAGGGGCATGCTGACTCCTTATGAGTTGGGCTGGGAGTAGACATCGTTGGCTAGGTCCATCCTACCGACATGCGATCAAAGCCACACCAGCGTGTGACGGGCTCAGAGACGCCAGCAGCTGGACAGCTGGCGTTTTCCGTCGAATCGGCTCTTCAGGAAGTGCAGGGCACGCGGCACGGCGGCAATATAGCCACCGATATGTGCCGGGCCGGCCGTCGCATCCCAGGAGACGTTGACCCCCTGGGCGCACCAACGCTTCGCTAGGTCCCGTCCCGTGGCATAGGGAATGACGTCATCGAGCAAACTGTGGGACAGCAAGACCGGGACCTCCGGCTTGCGGCCCACCCCGATTTCTTGTTCCTTCAGCGCGGCCTTGAAGCGGGGTTCGTCCGCCACATCACTGAGCTTCTTGCCACTCTTGGTCAATTTCGCCGTATCGACGAAGGCATGGCTTCCAATGGCTTCGATCGTGCATTCGCTCCGGGCAGCGTTCATTTCCTTCATGCCCTCGGCGTTCAGGTACGACGCGGGCGCCAAGCCGTTGGAGGTGCCCACTCCATCGATCGCGAACAGCAGGAAGGCCGTGTAGAGGCCGGAATCCAAGCTGTCGGCCACCTCGCTCAGATCGGCGGGGACGGCGCCGGCGAAGGCACCCCGGAGCTTCATGTCCGGCGCGTATTCGGGGGCCAGCTCTGCTGCCGCCGCACTGGCACCTCCACCTTGGGAGTAGCCCACCAAGGCCACAGGGTTCCCTGCATCAAGACCATCCACGCCCAACCCCTGGGCCGCACGCACCCCGTCGAGTAGTGCATGGCCTTGCGAGGCCCGTGCCATGAAGGTGTGGGATCCGGGGGTTCCCAGCCCCTCGTAGTCGGTGATGGCCAGGGCGTAGCCGGATTCCAGCAACGCAGCCATCATCGGCCCCTCGTATTCCTGCCCCACCCCCATCTGGCGGGACGGCGCACACTTATCGGCCAAGCCCTGGGTGCCCACGGCGTAACCGATCACCGGACGCTCACCGGAGCCGGCCCACTTCTTCTTCGGCACCAGCACGGTCCCGGTCACCGCCATGGCATCCCCGTGGCTGTCGGTGGATTTGTACATCATCCGCGTCACGGTCGCGTTCGGGCGGATGAGCTTGACCGGGTCCAGGAAGAAGTCGGCAGGTTCGCTGCGCACCACCGCTCCGTCGGCTTCCGGCAGGGTCGCCGGTGGGGTGTAGAAATCCGGGTCCACGCTGTTCGAAAGCTGCTCCAGCTTCTCCTGACGCTGCACGTCTCCGGGATCGGCGGCGTCGGTCTTCTCGATGGAGGCCGGGTCCGAGGGAGCGGACGTCGCCGCGGCTGCCGGGCCGAGCCCTGCGAACAACAGGGACGAGGCGGCAACACAGGAGAAGAGCACGCGGAGTCGACTTGACTGGGACACGGGGGGCTTTCGGACAGGGGACATATTCGCTCCTTGTGACGGATGGCCATGGATCGGTACGCAAAATGACAAAGCAATGACCTGATCCGTACATTACTGATGAGTAACTAGTGACTCAGTTCACACCCTAGAGCGCCGGTTGTCGGAATGGAAGACCCGTGTCCTCCCGGATTTCAACTTCCCGTCGCCGCCGGTTCATCCGGCGCTGACACGGTGAAGGCGATTCCAGCTCCCGCTCCGAAAGGTTCACGATGACTCCCGGCAACCGGACCCTCCTGCCCATGCTCGGCCACACGCGCGGCAAGCGCAGCCCGGTCACCTGCGCCCTGAAATGCGACAACGCCTGCTCCAAGGCCGTCTGCAACACCTCCTCGAACGACTATTTCCGCGATATCGTCTCGGCCCAAATGACGCGTCGCTCGGCGTTGGGACTCGGGGCCGCCGGAGCCCTCAGCGCAGCCGTCGTGGCCTTCGGCGGGGCCGATACGGCCGTTGCCGGGCCGGTGCCCACCGGCCGCCCGGCCCGGCACGGACGACTGGACTTCACCCCCATCAAACCGGTCGACGCCGCCATCGACGTGTTCGATGTCCCCGAAGGCTTCGAATGGACGCCGATCATCCGCTGGGGAGATCCCCTGTTCCGCCACACACCGGACTTCGACTTCGATGATCAGAGCCCCAAGGCACAGGCCCAGCAGTTCGGCTACAACAACGACTACACCGACATCCTCCGCTCGAAGAACGGCAAGAAGGCCGTCCTGGTGTGCAACCACGAATACGTCAATCCGGGAATCATGTTCCCGGCGGCCCCGGGCACCACGGCCGAGGAGCGCCGCCGCCGCAACATCTTCCGTCAGGCGGTGGGCCTGAGCGTGGTGGAACTGGAACGCAGGACGAAGGGGACGCCCTGGGAATACATCCGGGGCGGGCGACGCAACCGCAGGATCACCCTGGACACCGAATTCGAGCTGACCGGACCGGTCGCCGGTTCGGAACTGGTGAAGACCCGGCGCGATCAGCGCGGCCGCTTCGTCGAAGGCACGCTAGGCAACTGCTCGGGCGGGACCACCCCGTGGGGCACCATCCTGTCCGGGGAGGAGAACTTCAATGGCTTCTTCCGCACGAACGGGACCTCGGCCGAGGACAAGCGGTACGGGCTCGAGAACAAGGCCACCTCCATGGGTTGGGAGCAGGAAGACCCACGTTTCGACGCCCGCGCCGAACGCTTCGCCAACGAGCCGAACCGTTTTGGATACATCGTGGAGATCGACCCCGAGGACCCCGATTCGACGCCGCGCAAACATACCAGCATGGGCCGGTTCAAACACGAGGGCGCCAACGTCATCGTTGCCGACAACGGGCACGTCGTGGCCTATATGGGGGACGACGAACGCTTCGACTACCTCTATAAGTTCGTGTCCAAACGCAAATACCGCAAGAACAACCGCCGCCACAACATGACCTTGCTGACCGAGGGCGACCTCTACGTGGCCCGCTTCACCGGCACGTCCGACGACGAGATCGACGGCTCCGGGGACGTCCCCTCCGATGGCGGATTCGACGGGACAGGTCGTTGGCTGCCGCTGGTCAAGGACGGTACGAGCCACGTTTCGGGCATGAGTATGGAGCAGGTCCTGGTCCACACCCGGCTGGCCGCCGACAAGGTCGGGCCCACCAAGATGGACCGGTGTGAAGATGTGGAACCGAGCCTGAAGAGCGGCAAGATCTACGTCGCCTGCACCAACAACTCCCAGCGCGGCACCTCAGGCCAGCAGAAGGCCGATGAGGTCAACCCGCGCACCGAAAACCGGGACGGGCATATCGTGGAGATCACCGAACACCGGGGCGGGCACACCGGGGACCGGTTCACCTGGGACCTGCTGATGCTGTGTGGCGATCCGGCGCAGGGGGATGCGACCTACTTCAGCGGCTTCCCCGCCGAGAAGGTCAGTCCGATCTCCTGCCCGGACAACGTGGCCTTCGATTCCCACGGAAACCTCTGGATCTCCACCGACGGCGCCCCCAGCGGCATCGGCTACAACGACGGCCTGTTCAAGGTCACCGTGGAGGGCAGGGACCGCGGGAAGGTCGAACAGTTCCTCTCGGTCCCCCGCGATGGAGAAACCTGCGGGCCGGTCATCCACGACGAGGAGTCGATGGTCTTCGTGGCGGTCCAGCACCCGGGCGAGGACGGTTCCTTCACGGACCTGCGCTCGCGTTTCCCGGACTACGTCCCTTCGGAGGCCCGCCCGGGCCCCGGTGAGGTCAGGGCACCACGCCCCTCGGTCGTCCAGGTGTACCGGCCGTAGTGCTGCGACGGCGGCGCCCCGCGGCGATGGCCACCACGGTGATCGCCGCGACCGCGCCGAGCTGCTGCGCCGTCCCCAGGCCCACCCCCACGGGGACGGTGCCCAGGCATCCGGCCGCCGCAATCAACCGCACCCGGGCGGGCCCGATCTGCAACGCCCAACGGAAAAGCCCCGTCGCGCCCAGGTACACCGCCACCCCGCCGCCGACGAGCCACGCCGACACCACGGGGGCCGGGGACGACAGCTGACCCAGATCAAGTCTGATGCCGGCCGCGACACCGATGATTCCGATGATCATCAGCAGATGCGAGATGTCATAGCCGATCCGGGCCATCCACGACTGCCGCGGCCCGGACGCCGCGGCGAAGTGCTTTGCCGCGAGGTCGTCATCACCGACGAAGTAGGCCCACCACATGGCCGCGATGGCGGCCACCCCGAGCAGCCCCCCGGTGATGAGCAGGATATCGAGGGCCTGTGTCTGGGCCGCGAGTGCGACGGAGATAATCGACTCCCCCAGCACGATGATGATCATCAGCCCATGCCGTTCGGCGAAATTCCCGGGTCGGACCGCCAGACGGTGGCCGGAGGGTCGCAGATGGGAGGAGGCGAACAGGAGCGCCGCACCGCCGAACAGGATCCAGTCCCCCGCCCCGGTCACCCATCCTGCGGCGAGGACCATCAATGCGCCGGTGAGATTGACCGGCGCCACGAGTCTGATGGAGACGTCCTCCCGCGGGCCCTGCAACCACAAGAACCCCGCCAGATGCACCAGGGTCAGCAACAGGAAACCAATCCCCAACACGATGCCCGCCTCGCCAAAGGCCTGGGGTATCGCCTGTGAACAGACGAACAACGCGGCCATTCCGGCCAGGACGATCAGCCGTTGCAGGGTGCCCTCGGTCCCCATCGCGTTGGTCAACCAGGCGAATCCGCCATACATCCAAAACAGGATCGCCAGGATCAGGATCGCCTGGGCGATTCCTGCCGGGTCAGGGTGCAGGTCGATCACCTGCGTCACCTGGGTGACGGTGAAGACGAAGACCAGATCGAAGAAAAGTTCCAGGGTCGAGACATTCCCCGTCTCTGGAGCGGTCCCGGCCGGTACGGACATCGTCCACCTCCCTGGTGGGGCACGACCTCTCTCAGGTCAAGAATCCCACCGGAAGCGGCGCAGCGATACCTCTAGGCCGGCAATTGTCCGAAGACGTGGCGCCGGATCCAGGCGTGCATGGCGATCCCGGCCGCCGAGGCGGCATTGATGGAGCGGGTGGAACCGAACTGCTCGATGCTCAGCGTGGCATCGGCCACCGCATGGACCTCGTCGCTGAGGCCGGGGCCTTCCTGCCCGAACACCAGCACGCAATCACGGGGCAGGTCATAGGTCTCCAGCTGCTCCGAGTCCGGGAAGATGTCGACCCCGATGATGGCCAGGCCCTCGCCCTGGGCCCACTGGACGAAGTCCTCGACGCTGGGGTGGTGGCGCACATGCTGGTAGCGGTCGGTGACCATGGCCCCGCGCCGGTTCCACCGGCGTCGTCCAATGATGTGCACTTCCTTGGCCAGGAAGGCGTTGGCGGTGCGCACCACGGTGCCGATGTTCATGTCATGCTGCCAGTTCTCGATGGCGATATGGAAGTCGTGGCGGCGGGTGTCCAGATCCGCGACGATGGCCTCGTGCAGCCAATACCGGTACCGGTCCCCGACATTGCGGCGGTCCCCCTCCCGCAGCAGTTCAGGATCCCAATGCGCTCCGACGGGCCATTCCCCTTCCCAGGGGCCCACCCCGACTTCCGGTCGTTCCGCGGCTCCGGGGTCGGCGGCCGGAACCGCGTCCGGGGGTGGTGGGGAGGCAGGTTCGTGCGATGAGTGGTCCACCGTCCCAGCCTAATGCGTCAGCCGCGCACCGCAGGGCACGACGGTCGTCGGGGCAGATGGCAGAATATCCGCAGGAGGTGGTCATGGCCATTATCGATAACGGGATCTACGTCAACGGGCGTCGGGTGCACGATCCGTCGCAATTGGGGCACACCATGGCGCGGCTGCGCGAGCATTCCGGCATGGCCTGGCTGGGCCTCTACCGTCCCACCGAGGACGAGCTGCGATCCGTGGCCGATGAGCTCGAACTGCACCCGTTGGCCCTCGAGGACACCTTGAAGGGCCACCAGCGGGCAAAACTGGATCATTACGGGGACCACTCGCTGCTGGTGCTGCGACCGGCCCGCTATCTCGATGCCAGCGAGAAGGTCGAATTCGGGGAGCTGCACGTCTACATCGGGGAGGACTTCGTGGTGACGGTCCGCCACGCCGAATCCCCCGACCTGGCCCGGGTCCGCCACCGGATGGAAGAGGAGCCCGAACTGCTGGCCATGGGTCCACGGGCGGTGCTCTACGCGGTGCTCGACCAGGTCGTGGACGAATACGAGCCGGTCGTCGACGGCCTCTCCAACGACATCGACGAAATCGACGACCAACTCTTCTCGGGCACCCCCGACGTGTCCCGCCGGATCTACGAACTCTCCGGCGAAGTCATCGAACTGCAGCGGGCGACCGTCCCCTTGGAACGGATCCTGTCCATCCTGCGCCGGGACCTGGCCGGCGGGCAGCCGGTGGGGCCCGGCGGCCGACCGGCACCGTCCGTCGCCCGGGACGAGCAGCTGCTCGAACTGGACCACCGGTTCGCCGACGTCCAGGATCACGCCATCCGCGTCTCCGAGCGCATCGCCTCGTTCAGGGCCCTGCTGACCAATGCCCTGTCCTTGTCGGCGACCCTCGTCTCGCAGCAGGCCGCCCAGGCAGGGGTCGCGCAGAACGAACAGATGAAGAAGATCTCCTCCTGGGCGGCCATCCTGTTCGCCCCCAGCCTGATCGGCAGCATCTACGGGATGAACTTCACCCACATGCCCGAACTTGCCTTCACCTGGGCCTATCCGGCGGCCCTGGGGCTGATGGTGGGGCTGAGCGTCGGCCTGTACGTGGTGTTCAAACACAACAGGTGGCTGTAATTCCGGGTACGGCCCCCGTTCGTCCGACGGGATAGCGTTGACCCCGGAACCACCACGAGGCAGAAGAGGCTGAGAATGAGCACCGACGACCGCACACCCGCCGATATCGAATGCTGGCTGACCGACATGGACGGCGTCCTGGTCCATGAGAACAAGGCCATTCCCGGCGCGGCGGAGCTGATCGAACGCTGGGTATCGACCTCCAAACGCTTCCTCGTACTGACCAACAACTCCATCTACACCCCGCGCGATCTCTGCGCCCGGTTGGATGCCGCCGGACTGGTGATCCCCGAGGAGAACATCTGGACCTCGGCCATGGCCACCGCGGAGTTCCTGCGCCGCCAGTCACCGGGGGGAAAGGCCTTCGTCATCGGCGAGGCCGGACTGACCACCGCATTGCACGACGCCGGTTTCATCCTCACGGACCGAAATCCCGATTTCGTGGTGTTGGGGGAAACCCGCACCTATTCCTTCGAGGCCATCACCCGGGCGATCCGGCTGATCGCCCAGGGCGCGCGGTTCATCACGACCAACCCCGATGCCACCGGCCCCTCCCCCGAAGGCGTCATGCCCGCCACCGGGGCCGTCGCGGCACTGATCAGCCAGGCGACGGACCGGCAGCCCTACGTGGTCGGCAAGCCGAACCCGATGATGTTCCGTTCGGCACTGAACCGGATCCAGGCCCACTCGGAGACCACCGCGATGATCGGGGACCGGATGGACACCGATATCGTCGCCGGGATGGAGGCCGGACTGTATACGGTGCTGGTCCACTCGGGCATCACCCAGCCCGAGGACATCGAACGCTTCCCCTTCCGGCCAGACACTGTTTTCCCCTCGGTCGCCGAACTCCTCCCCCGGCTCTAGGGCACCGGGCGGCCGGCCGGCCCTGTTGATCTGCTCACCTCCGACCCTCCCCGGCTTGCCCCGCCCCGCCGCAAGCCCCTAGTTTCGACATATGCCCCTGTCGTTTTCCCTTGATTCCCCCGCCGACACCTCACCGCTGCTGGACTGGTCCTTCTGGCTGGACCGCCCGCTGAAGATCGCGATCGTCATCGTCATCGGCGTGGCGCTGAACTTCATCATCCGCCGTCTCATCCGCCGAACCACCGAACACATCGCCGCCGGTGAGGCCGCCGCCCTGTCCAAGGAGCACCGGAAGTCCGAGAAGAGCGGGCGGCGCTGGCTGGTGCAGGAGTCCCCGATCGCGGTGGCCCGGCGGACCCAGCGGGCCCAGACCGTCGGGTCGGTCCTGCGCTCTGTCACCACGATCATCATCACCGCGGTCGTCCTGCTGACCGTGCTCTCCCAGCTGGGCATCAACATGGCCCCGATCCTGGCCAGTGCCGGCGTAGTCGGTGTCGCGTTGGGCTTCGGCGCCCAGGCCCTGGTCAAGGACTACCTCTCGGGAATCTTCCTGGTCGCCGAGGACCAGTTCGGCATCGGCGACTACGTGGATCTCGGCGAGGCCTCCGGCGAGGTCGAGGCCGTGGGTTTGCGCATCACCCAGGTCCGTGACGTCGATGGCAGCCTCTGGCACGTCCGCAACGGCGAGATCCTGCGGGTGGGCAACTTCTCCCAGGGCTGGGCCCGCGCGGTCCTGGACGTCCCGGTCCCCTACGACTCGAAGATGCCCGAGGTCAACGACCTGATCCTCGCCTCGGCCCAACGGCTCCAGTCCGACCCGAAGTGGTCCCGTGAGATCCTGGACGACCCCGAGATCTGGGGGGTCCAGGACCTGAGCGGGGAGTCCATCACCATCCGGCTGGTCTTCCGTACCCGTCCGTTGCAGCAGTGGGCGGTGGCCCGGGCGATGCGGGCCCAGCTCAAGGCCGACCTCGATGCGGCAGGGGTGCGGATCCCGCTGGTCCAGCAGACCATCATCCGTGCGGCGAACCCCGAGGGCTTCACCACCGCGCATGCCGGGACCGGCCCCACCCCCGAGACGGACCCCGCCAACCCGACCGGCGAGCCGGAGGCCCACCCGGACTAGAGGCCGAGCTCCTCCTTGCCGTAGGCGAAGAAGTAGGGAACCCCGGCCTCGGACTCGATGCGTTCCTTCGAGCCGGTGTCACGGTCCACGATCACCGCGACGGCCACGACGTGGCCCCCGGCCGCCCGGACGCCTTCGACGGCGGTGAGCGCCGAGCCGCCGGTGGTGGAGGTGTCCTCCAAGACCACGACGTTGCGCCCCGAGACCTCGGGGCCTTCGACCTGGCGGCCCATCCCGTAGGACTTCTGCGCCTTGCGGACCACGAAGGCATCCACCGCGCGGCCGGCCCGCCCGGCGGCGTGCATCACGGCGGTGCCGACGGGGTCGGCCCCCATGGTGAGGCCACCGGCGTTGGTGAAGTCGATCCCCGCATCATCGAGCAGATCGAGCATGACCTCCCCGACCAATGGTGCCGCCTCGTGGTGCAGGGTGATCCGGCGCAGGTCGATGTAGTAGTCGGCCTCCTTGCCGGAGGAGAGAGTGACCTTGCCGCGGACCACGGCGAGTTCGGTGACGAGTTCGAGCAGGCGGGCGCGGGCGGGGGTGTTCGAGGTCATGGACTTCATTCTAGGTCCCGTTGGACCGTGCAGGTCACGTCCGCATCGATGACGCGACAGCCGGTCCGTCCCGGGCTAGGGTGAAACCATGAACGCTCAACGACCGATCGGATACTGGCTCAAGCTGGTGGACTCGCTCATTTCCGAGCAGTTCGCCACCTCCCTGGAGGAGCACGGCGTCACGCGCCGGCAATGGCAGCTCCTGAACCTCCTGGGGTCCAAACCCCATACCTCCGCAGAACTCATGTCCGCACTGGCCCCGTTCTTCGACGAGGTCTCCCCCGAAGGCGAGCCGGCCTCCCCGGCAGAGCATCTGGCCGAACTTCTGGAATCCGGATGGGTCTCCCAGGACGGGGATTCCTACGCGCTGACCGACCGCGGCAACATCAGCCTGGAACGGCTCACCGAACTGGTCGAGGGCATGCGGGAGCGTTCCAGCGACGGAGTCACTCAGGAGCAGTACGAAACGACGATCGCGACCCTGCAACGCATGGCCACCAACCTGGGCTGGTCCGAGGCGGACCGCGCATGAACCCAGTCGACCCCACCACCGATCCGCTCGAGGCCACCCGGACGGCCCCGCATCCCGATGAGGTCTTCCACGGGACCCCGGAGGACGACGACGCGGCCTCCCCGGTCCGCGAAGTCACCTCGGCGGCGGCGATCGCCCGGTTCATGGAACGCACCGACGTCCTGCGTTCGGACGGTCGTTACGCCCTGGTGAATTCGACGATCACTCCGCATGAGGCGATGGTGACCGACCTGCTGTTCATCCGCGATGCCCTCGACGCCGCCTCGGTGGCCTACCTGCTGGTGCGCGGCAACGACGCCCGCCCGGTCATCGCCGTCTCCTGGGATGAGCGCAAGGCCATGCGCGCCGCCCTCGTGGCTGCCTGTCAGGACGAACCGTTCTACTCTTTGGCCGTCGACACCCGCAAGGGCAAGTCCCTGCTGGTGGCCGATGGCGCGTTGGCCCGGAAACCGAAGGCACGGATGTATCGGCTCTACCGTCCCCGGATCGAACCGGCCGGCGGTCTGGCCTTCGGGGCCTCCACCGGGGTGCAGATCGAATTATGGCAGTGGAAGGACTCGGGGCTGCTGGATCTGCCCATGGAGAATTCGCTGACCCGGGCCACCCTGCCGGCGGACGAAGCGGTCCGCGGGACCGTCCACCGCTACGGCAGGGAATGGCCGACCATCGAGAACATGTTCGCCGATCACGCAGCGGACATCTCCTTCCCCATCGATATGGTCTTCTCCTGGGTCGACGGCAACGACCCCGAGCACCAGCGCTATCGCGCCTCCTTCATGGACGGCGTCGTGGTCGGCGAGGGGGATGATTCCGAGGCCCGCTACCGGCAGATCGACGAGCTGAAGTATGCCCTGCGCAGCGTCTACATGTTCGCGCCCTGGGTCAGGCACATCTACATCGCCACCGATTCACCCATCCCTGCCTGGTTGGATGCCGACCATCCACGCATCTCCGTGGTGCGGGCCCCCGACCACTTCCGCGACCCCACGGTGCTGCCCACCTTCAACTCCCAGGCCGTGGAGTCGCAGCTGCAGCACATCGACGGGCTCTCCGAACACTTCCTGTACTCCAACGACGACATGTTCGTGGGGCGCCCGCTGGGCCCGGATACGTTCTTCTCCCCCGGCGGGATCACCAAGTTCATCGAGGCCGGAACCCGGATCGGGTTGGGCGATAACCATCTGGACCGTTCGGGCTTCGAGAATTCGGCCCGGGTGAACCGGCGGCTGCTCAACGACCGGTTCGGGCGCATCACCACCCGCCACCTCGAGCACACCGCGGCTCCCTTGCGACGCAGCGTGCTCAAGGAGCTCGAAGAGGTCTTCTCCGAGGAGTTCGCGGCGACGGCGGCCAGCAGGTTCCGCGCCAAGGACAACATCTCGGTCACCAATTCGCTCTACCACTACTACGCGTTGCTGACCGGCCGTGCCGTGACCAAGGAGAAGGCGAAGGTGAAGTACGTGGACACCACCATGTATTCGGGCCTGGACGCACTGCGCAAGCTGTTGAAGAAACGCAACCAGGACTTCTTCTGCCTCAATGACGGGTCCTTCCCCGAGGTCCCCGCC
Organism: Arthrobacter sp. AOP36-A1-22; assembly: GCF_052377615.1. Classification (NCBI taxonomy): domain Bacteria; kingdom Bacillati; phylum Actinomycetota; class Actinomycetes; order Micrococcales; family Micrococcaceae; genus Arthrobacter; species Arthrobacter sp. AOP36-A1-22. Next base: position 1,166 of record NZ_JBQSWX010000018.1, on the reverse strand, counting down.
CGGGAACGCCAGGAAGTGGTCACCGACTTCCTGCAGGCCTACTTCCCGCTGGCCGCCCCGTGGGAGGTGGCCCGGACCGACCGGTAGCATCCTGCGCCGCCGCGGCACCGCCATCATGCCCGGTGGCCGGGGTGCCGATGGAGTGGGGGCTCCGGCCCACGGTATCGGGGTCGATGCCGTGTTCACGCAGGATCGCGGCCACCGCCTCCGGTTCCACGACATCTCCAACACTGACACCGCTGGCCACCGGGACCACCGAATGCACCACGGTCTCGGGGAGCACGTGCACCAGGTTGTAGCCTTGGGCCTCGTCGCGTCCGCGGGTGGTGTGGATCCCCCGCACCGGATCGGCTCGTGCTGCCAGATCCTGGGTGTAACAGCTCGCCGAGGCCACCGATACAGGGATTCCGGCGAAGGTCCCGAACGTCGAGTAGTGCAGGTGCCCGGCCAGAATGGCGCGCACATCGCTGCCGGTCAGCACCTCGGCCAGCCGCGCCTGGCCCCGCAGTTCCACCAGGATGGCCAGCGGTTGGACACTGGCGATCGGTGGATGATGCATGGACAGGATGGTCCCGTCGGGGGCCGGGGTGGCCAATTCGGCTTCGAGCCACCGCAACTGGGCGTCCTCGAGGTGGCCATGGTGGGAGCCGGGAACCGTGGTGTCCAGGGTGATCAGGCGTAGCCCGCCCAGCCAGAAGACGTGGTCCAGCGGGGTGGTGTCTGCCGGCTCGCCGAGCAGTTCGGTACGCAGGTTCGACCGGTCGTCATGGTTGCCTGCGGCCCAGAGGATCCTGGTCCCCAACCGTTCGGCCGCCGGTTCCAGGATCGAGCGCAGGGTGGCGTAGGCGTCGGGTTCCCCCTTGTCCGCCAGGTCTCCGGTGACCACGAGGGCGTCGGGACGCACCCCGGAGGCCTCCAGCCGGTCCACGAGCGAACGCAGCCGTCCGATGCTGTCCAGCGTATCGGCCAACAAATGGCCCCCGCCTCGAACATGGGTGTCACTCAAATGGATGAGCACTCGGTCCGGAGCGGGGTGCTCCGGGCGGATGGGTTCCATGGCCGCTTTCCTCACGCAGGTGGTACGCCTTACCGCACCCACTATTCCCCATCCGGGGCCGGTTCGGCGACGAAACGCCACGGTGATAGCACAACGGGGGCAGGCTAGG
>NZ_JBQSWX010000017.1:0-70023 GCF_052377615.1 Arthrobacter sp. AOP36-A1-22 | reverse complement strand
AGGTGGTCGTCGAGCAGACCAAGGGCGACGTTCTCCAGGGCGGAGGTGATGGCACTGATCTGGGTGAGGATGTCGATGCAGTACGTGTCTTGGTCGACCATCCGGTGGATGCCGCGGGCCTGGCCCTCGATACGCTTGATGCGCGCCAGATAGCGGGTCTTGTCACTGATATAGCCATGGCTGGTTTCGGTCACTGATGTGGTGACGGTGTCCATGACGTCTCCTCCTGATTCGAGTGGTGTCGGCTCCGGCAGCGGCGGCCGTTCATGTGGATGGGCCAGCGTCGAGAAGTCTTGTCGTGCTGGCCGCGGGCTTGAGGTCGAGGCGACGGAGCAGCTGCGCGTTGAGGGCCACGACGACGGTGGAGACGGACATGAGGATCGCGCCGACGCTCATGGGCAGCACGAATCCGATGGGGGCGAGGACGCCTGCGGCCAGAGGCACGGAGATGAGGTTGTAGCCGGCGGCCCACCAGAGGTTCTGCTTCATCTTCCGATAGGTTGCGCGGGAGAGGTCGATGACGGACAGCACCGAACGTGGGTCCGAGGAGGCCAGGATGACGCCTGCCGAACCGATGGCGACATCGGTTCCTGCGCCGATCGCGATGCCGACGTCGGCTCGGGCGAGGGCAGGGGCGTCGTTGACGCCGTCGCCGACCATCGCGACCTTGCGACCCTCTTCTTGGAGGTCGGCAACCTTGGCGGCCTTGTCTTCGGGGCGGACTCCGGCGAAGACCCGGTCGATGCCCAGGTCCTTGGCCACGGTGTCTGCTACGGCCTGGGCGTCGCCGGTGATCATGACCACTTGCGCACCGACAGTGTGCAGGGCGTTGACGGCTTCGCGGGATTCGGGCCTGATCTCGTCGGCAAGGCGTAGTGCGCCGATGATCTGACCGTCGGCGAGTACGTGGAGAATGATCGCGCCTTCCTCCCGCCAGGTGTCGGCGACGGGGACCTCGTCCTGCTGGTGCTGGTCAAGCAGGTAGGGGCCGCCGACGGTGATGACGGTGTTCTGCACGGTGGCTTTCACGCCGACTGCTGGGGAGGAGGAGAAGTCCGCCGCGGCGGGTACGTCCAGTTTGCGGGTGTGGGCGGCGCCCACGATGGCTCGAGCGAGTGGATGTTCGCTGTCGGTCTCAGCAGCCGCGGCTAAGGCAAGCACCTCGTCCTGGCTGCGGTTCCCGACGGGTTCGACCGCGGTGACGGTGGGCTCGCCCTTGGTCAAGGTGCCGGTCTTGTCGAACAGCACCGTGTCGACGGTGCGCATGGATTCCAAGGCGAGGCGGTCCTTGACCAGGACGCCGCCGCGGGCGGCGCGTTCGGTTGCGATGGACACGACCAGCGGGATCGCCAGACCCAGGGCGTGAGGGCAGGCGATCACGAGCACGGTGATGGTGCGGACCACGGCATCGTCGGGCAGCCCGACCAATGACCAGACGGCCGCGGTGATCACCGCAGCGCTGAGTGCGTACCAGAACAGCCACGCCGCTGCCGTGTCCGCGATCCGCTGGGCACGGGAGGTAGAGGCCTGGGCATCGGTGACGAGTTTCTGGATGCCGGCCAAGGCGGTGTCGTCGCCGGTGGCGGTGACCTCGACCCGCAGGCCGGAATCGGTGGCGATGGTGCCGGCGACCACCCGTTCACCGGTCTCTCGCCGGACGGTCTTGGACTCACCGGTGACCATCGACTCGTCCATGCTGGCACTACCGTCGACGATCTTTCCGTCGGCGGGTACCGAGGACCCCGGCCGAACAATAACCAGATCGCCGACGGTCAGGTCGGCGGGTGCCACCTTCACCACGGCGTCGCCGTCGAGCTTCTCGGCCTCGTCCGGTAGCAGCGCAGCCAGCGAATCCAGCGCCGAGGTTGTCTGGGCCAGGGAACGCATCTCGATCCAGTGGCCCAGCAGCATGATGACGACCAGCAGGGCCAACTCCCACCAGAAGTTCAGCTCGTGGCTGATCAGGTACAGGCTCGCGCCCCACGAGGAGGCGAAGGCGACCGTGATCGCCAGGGCAATCAGCAGCATCATTCCGGGTTTGCGGGAGCGGATCTCGCTCAGCCCGCCGGTGAGGAACGGCCAGCCGCCCCAGAAGTACATGACCGTGCCCAGGGCCGGGGAGACCCAGCGAACCCACTCGGCCTCGGGCAGAGAGTAGCCGATGAGGTGGGCAAACATATCGTTGAAACCCACCACGGGGACAGCAACAACGAGCATGATCCAGAACAGCCGGCGGAACTGTCCCACATGGTCACCGTGACCGGCATGGCCGCCGTGCCCGTGATCGTGACCGCCGTGGCTCGTGGGGGCGTCGTGATCCGCGTGCTCGTGATGGTTGGCGAGAGTGACGCCCCCGCCTCGTCCCGAGCGGTCCTCAGAATGGCTGTGGTTCGTATGTTCGTCGTTCATATCCGATCCGTTCTTCTTGTTCCCGTCCGGGAGCACCTAGCCGTTGCCCCTAAGAAGCAGGCTGTATCTCGCTTTCGATGACCTACTTGTGGTTCGTCATCGTCATGCCGTCCGCCTCGTAGTTGACGACGTAAACGGTCTTCTCCGTTGAGTAGGCGATGGTGGCCACGGCGGCTGTCGTCATTTCGTCAGGCCCGGTTTGTAGGGGCCTTGGGTTCTCCAACGGGCAAACTCATCGTCCGAACGATCGCTGTGCTCGGTGGCCACAGGGTGAGCACGACTTGTCGTCACGTTCCACTTGCGCCCGGTAGTTGCAGCTTTGAGGAGAAGGACTCCGCGCTTCCCGATGAGTTTGAGAAGCGCGGAGTCTGCCCTGCCCATCGTTACGTGGCTGTGGCGTAGCGATCGGGGTCGGCGTCGAACAGTGGGCCGCACGAGGCGCAGCACAGCCAGTACCGCTGGCCGTTGTGCTCGCGGTAGAGACCGGCGGCCTCAGCGTCGGTCTTGACGACCGGGGTGCCGGCCATCACCGGGCATTCGGCCATCTCGATGTCGGGGGTCTGAGCAACGGCGTCGGCGCTCGGCGCGTGGCCGCAGCAGCCGCCTCCACTGGACGAGTTGTCGGTTAGGTTCAGGTTTTCGTGTGCAGTCATCGGGTTTCCCTTCTTGTTGTGTGATGACGGTTGGTCAGGCGTTCACCGGCTCACGGGCCGGCGTCGAGCCGGCAGGTGCCGGCGCGCTGTCGTCGTCCGCGCGGGCCTTGAAGGTCCGCAATCGGAGGCTGTTGGAGACCACGAACACCGACGACAGTGCCATGGCCGCTCCCGCGAGCATCGGGTTGAGCAGCCCGAAGGCGGCCAGCGGGATCGCGGCGGTGTTGTAGGCGAAGGCCCAGAACAGGTTCGTCTTGATCGTGCGCAGCGTCCGCCGTGCCAGCCGGATCGCGTCGGCGGCGGCACGCAGGTCGCCGCGGACGAGGGTGATGTCGGCGGCCTCGATCGCAACGTCGGTGCCGGTGCCCATCGCCAGGCCAAGGTCGGCCTGGGCGAGGGCGGGCGCGTCGTTGACGCCGTCGCCGACCATCGCTACGACCTTGCCCTCGTCCTGGAGGCGGGCGACGACGTCGACCTTGTCCTTGGGCAGGACCTCGGCGATGACCTTCTCGATGCCAACCGCGGCGGCGACCTGCTCGGCCACGGCCTGATTGTCCCCGGTGAGCAGCACCGGCGTTAGGCCCAGCTCCTTGAATTGGGCGATGGCCTGGGCGCTGGTGGGCTTGACTTGATCGGAGACCACCAGCACGCCGCGCGCGACACCGTCCCAGCCGACCGCGATCGCGGTCTTGCCCTCAGCTTCGGCCGCCTGCTTCGCCGAACGCAGATCCTCGTCAAGGTGCTGGGACCACTCGGCCAGCAGCGTCTCCCGTCCGGCGAGCACGGCGTGGCCGTCGATGACGCCCTGCACGCCCTTGCCTTCGATGTTCTCGAAGGACTCCGGCGTGGGCAGGTCGCCGACCTCACTGGTCGCGCCGGCGGCGATGGCCTGGGCGATCGGGTGTTCCGAGGCATCTTCCAGCCCGCCGGCCAGGCGCAGCAGCTTGTCCCGATCCACCCCGTTGGCGGTGATGACGTCGGTGAGGGTCATCTTGCCGGTGGTGACGGTGCCGGTCTTGTCCAGCACGATCGTGTCGACCTTGCGGGTCGATTCCAGGGTCTCGGGCCCCTTGATGAGCACGCCCATCTGCGCGCCGCGACCGGTCCCGACCAGCAGGGCGGTCGGGGTTGCCAATCCCAGGGCGCACGGGCAGGCAATGATTAGCACCGCCACTGCCGCGGTGAACCCGGCTGACAGCGGGAACCCGGCTCCGATCCACGCACCGAGGGTGGCCACGGCGACGGCGATGGCGATCGGCACGAATACCCCGGAGACCCGGTCGGCTAGCCGCTGGATTTCGGCCTTGCCTGACTGGGCGTCCTCGACCATTTTCGCCATCTGCGCCAGTTGGGTATCTGAGCCCACCCGGGACGCCTTCACGACCAGGCGGCCACCGGCATTGACGGTCGCACCCGTGACAGTGTCACCCTCGGAGACCTCGACCGGCATGGACTCGCCGGTGAGCATCGAGGCGTCGACCGCGGAGTTTCCAGAGGTGATGGTCCCGTCGGTTGCGATCTTTTCACCGGGCCGGACGACGAACTCGTCGCCGACCACGAGGTCGTCGATGGAGACTCGCTGTTCGGTGCCGTCGCGTAGGAGGGAGACTTCCTTCGCCCCCAGTTCCAGCAGGGCGCGCAGGGCGGCCCCGGCGCTGCGCTTGGAGCGCTTCTCGAAGTAGCGGCCCATCAGGATGAACGTGATCACCCCGGCGGCGACTTCGAGGTAGATGTTCCCGAGCCCGTCGGAGCGCGAGATGGTCAGCTCGAAGGGGTGGACGACGCCGGGCTGGCCAGCGGTGCCGAAGAACAGGGCGACGATCGACCAGATCATCGCCGCGGTCGTGCCCACCGAAATGAGCGTGTCCATTGTGGCTGCACCATGCTTGAGGTTCATCCACGTTGCGCGGTGGAACGGCCACCCGGCCCAAACCACCACGGGGGCGGCGAGGACGAGGGAGGCAAAGCCCCAGTAGTCGAACTGCAAGGCCGGGGTCATCGCCATCGCGATCACTGGCACCGCCAGGACCGCAGAGCCGATGAGACGCTGACGCAGAGATCGCAATTCGGCGTCCTCGGACGACTCGCCCTCCTCGTCTGAACTGTTACCGGAGCCCTTGGCACGCGCCGGAAGGGCAGCGGTGTAGCCGGTCTTTTCGACCTCCGCGATCAGAGCCTGCGGGTCCAGGTCGTCGGGGCCCGTGACATTGGCCTTCTCGGTCGCGTAATTCACGCTCGCGGTGACACCGTCGAGCTTGTTGAGTTTCTTCTCGATCCGGTTCGCACACGAGGCGCAGGTCATGCCACCGATCTGCAACTCGATGCCGGCGACCCCAGTACTGGTGTTGTCAGTGGTCATGGCCTTCTCCTTCCTGATGCTCGCCACCCGTGCCCGGCTCCTGACCGGAACCCCCACCATCGGAGTGCCCGTCGCCGCGCAGGCCCGAGCCGGTGGTCGTATCGATCACCAGAGGGGCGGTGTGGACCTCGCCGTCAACCTGGAAATCCAGGTAGAGCAGGTAGCGCCCCTCGGTGGGCGCGGTGGCCTCGAACACGATCTTCGGACCAGACATCTCGCCGGCCTGCGGCTCGTCCCCGTGGGGGTGGACGTGCAGGTAGGCCAGGTCTCCGCCACGCAGGGCGACGAGGTGGCCGAACGCGCCCAGATAGGGTTCCAGCTCAGTGACTGGTTCTCCGGCACGGGTGATGGTCATGGTCAGCGGCGAGGCCTCGCCTGCGGTGAGATCGCCCTCCACGCTGACGTCGAAGCCGTCGACGGTGGTCTCGGTACTCGGCCCGGTGGCCGGTGTGGGCTCGTAGTCGCCGCCCACGTGGACCGAGGTCGACAAGGTGAGTCCTTCCCCGGCCTCTGCGGGAACGAAGTCCGCGAAGACTCGATAGGTCCCGGCCGCGTCCCACTGCCAGGGGATCGTCCAGGTGCCGCCGTCGTTCATCTCTGGGTGGACGTGGCGGAAGTGCTGACCGTCGGCGCGAACGGTTATCAGGTGCAGTTCTTTTTCGTGCTCCAGCTGGAAGTCGGTAACCGGGTTCCCGTCCGGGCCGGTGATCGTCAGGGACAGCTTTTTCTCGGTACCGGTGTCGGTGGGGGCGGTCACTGCGGTGAGCCGGTAACCCTCCTGCGCGATGCCCAGGCCAAGGGCGGCTGTGTCGTCTGTGTGGCCCTCGTGCCCGGCGGTGTTCATGTTGTCTCCTTCGCTCTGATTGGTGTTCAGTTCGGTGCCTTCTGACCAGCTCTGCACGGTCTCCTCGGGGATGACCGCGTTCGCCGCGAATCCAGCCACGGCGAACACGGCCACGAGGACCAACCCGTACAGGCCCAGCCGTGCAGGTGCTTTCATGTCAGCTCCTGACGGCGGCGTATCCGGCCTCGTCGACCGCGGCGAGCACCGCGGTTTCGTCGACCGGTTTGTCGGTGGTGACGGCCAGCCGGCCGGTGGCTGCGCTGACGTCGATATCGGTAACGCCGGGGATCTCGGAGATTTCGGTGCGGATTGCGGTCTCGCAGTGTCCGCAGCTCATTCCGGTCACCTGGTACTCGGTCGTGGTGGTCATGATCACTAACTCCTTCATTCGTGTACGACTTCTGTCAACATATACCCCTATGGGGTATCCATCAAGGGGTGGGTTCCGGTGCTGCCACCCGAGGGCGTCCGGGGATGGCGATGCTGGCGATGATGGTCGCGGCGACCGCACCGATCGCTACAGCGAGGAACGCCTGTTTGAATCCGGCATCGCCACCAACGGTCAGGCTGACCACGGCGATGCTGGAGACGGTCGCAACACCGACGGAAGCACCGATCTCGTGGAACGTGCTCAGCAGACCCGAGGCAATACCCGCCTCCTCCGGCGCGACGTTTCCAAGCGCGGTGACCGAGGCGACGACGAACAGCATCCCGATGCCTAGCGAGCCGAAGCTGATCCCGATGGTCGTGGTCAGTGTGGTGGACCATAGTGCGGGAACAAGCAGGCCGATCGCTCCGACGGTCATGCCGATCGCCCCGAGCTTGCGGGCGCCGAGCCTGCCAACGAGCTTTCCTGCCGTCTGCGCACCGGCCATCGTCGCCAGTGCGACGGGCAGGAACAGTAGGCCGGTTGCCAGCGGGCCGAAGCCGGCGTACTGCTGGAAGTAGAAGGTGCCGAGGAAGAACACCGCGACCATGAGCGCAGTGGCGATCCCGAGCACGAACACGCCAGAGAACACCGGCCGCCTGCCGAGCAGCGATAGGTTCATCAGCGGCGAGCGCGCGGTCTTCTGCCACCAGCCGAACAGCAAGTAGAGCGCGACCGCGACCCCTGCGAAGATGAGCGTGCGCGGCGCCGTCCAACCAATCTCGCCAGCGACAGTCAGCGCGTAGATCGCCAGGCCGGTGGCACCGGTGACGAGGATGGCCCCCAGGACGTCCAACCGTTCGCGGGCACCGGGCTGCGGCGGCAGCGGCGGCAGCACCCGCAGCAGGCCGATGAGGACGATCGCGCCGACGGGAACGTTGATGAAGAACACCCACGGCCAACCGGGTCCGGCGCTGATAAGTCCACCCAGCAGCACTCCGACGGCGGCTCCACCGCCGCCGAGCGCGGACCAGATGCCCAGGGCGCGGTTGCGCTCGTCACCTTCGAACAGGCGCACGACGACGGACAGCGCTCCCGGGGAGAGCATGGCCGCTCCAGCGCCCTGGGCTACGCGCCCAGCGAGCAGCACGGTTCCGGTGTCGGCGAAGCCGGCGGCCAGAGAACCGGCGACGAAGGTCAGTAGGCCGGTGTAGACGATGGGTTTGGCGCCGAACAGGTCGGCACTGCGCCCGCCGAGCAGCATCAGGCCGCCGAAAGCGACCGTGTAGGCGGTGACAACCCACGTCAACGCCTCGCGGGAGAGCGCCAGGTCCGCCTCCATCTGCGGCAGGGCGATCGCCACGACAGTCACGTCGAGGATCAGCATGAACTGGGCCGTGCCCAGCAAGGCGAGCGCCAGCCAGCGTTTCGGGTAGGCCGACGTCGCGCTGTCGGGTTGTGTGCGGTTGGTCATCTCCGACTCCTAACTCAATCAATGGGGTACGAGTTGCAACAGCTACACTATCTCATACATTCCCATACGACTTACGAGGTGGACGATGCCGACGAAGAAGGCTCAGGCGACACGGGGTACCCGACGCGCCCCGACGACAGCGAACCGCGCGGCCAACCAGCGCGCCGACGCCCAGCGCAACCGGGCCAAAATCTTGGCGGCCACGGTGACGGCGATCCGCAAGAATCCCGATGCCTCGGTCGCCGACATTGCGGCGGAGGCCGGCGTGGGGCGGATGACCCTGTATGGCCACTTCCAGACCCGTGCCGAGCTCATCGAAGAAGCGTTGGTGGACAGCCTCGAACACGGCGAGGTCGTGCTGGAGGAGGTGTCTCTCGACGGCGAGGCCGCCCAGGCATTCCAGCGACTGGTTGCTTCCAGCTGGGTGCTCGTCGATCAATCCGGTGCCTTGTTGACGGCTGCGCAGAAGGAGCTTCCCGCAGCCCGCATCCGCGAGCTGCATGAGAAGGCCGAGGCGCGCATGCGCAGCCTACTGCTCCGGGGCCAGCGCGAGGGCGCGTTCCGCGTAGACCTGCCCGTGACCTGGCTGCTGACCACTACCCACGTGGTGATGAACGGCGCAGCCGAGGAAGTCCGAGCAGGACGCCTCGACCCCGATGACGCGCCATGGTTCATCGACGCGATCCTGCTGCCATCCTTCACCGCGAACGGAGCGCGATGAGCACCCGCACCGTTGGCATCATCGGCGCAGGCGCGGCAGGAACCTCCGCCGTGAAGACCTTGCACACCTCGGAGGCTGATGTCGAGATCGATCTCCTCGCCCGAAGCGGCGAACGCCCCTACAACCGGACACTGGTTAACAAGGGCGTAGCGCTCGGACTGCTCGAACCCGACCAGGCCGCGCTATCTGTCACGGATACCCGGACGAGTACCGACACTGTCCGCAGCGTCAACCCGCAGACACGAGAAGTGCATCTCGCCTCTGGTAAAACTAGGGCCTATGACGCGTTGGTCATCGCGACCGGCAGCCGACCGCGCACCCTCGACGAGACAATCATCGGTCGGGACCAAGCCGTGAGCGCCGGCCAGCTGACGACCTTGCACTCAATCGCCGACGCTGTCCGTGTGCGCAACCTGCTCGCGGGAACGCACCCGACGCGGGTACTGATACTTGGAGGCGGGTTGGTGGCTTCGGAGACCGCGTCCCTTCTCATCGAAGCCGGTCACGATGTCGCCTTGATCGCCCGCTCGCTCGTGCCCGGCGCCACCGCCATCGGCGAGCACGTCGCAAGACGCCTGCTCGATCTGAGCCAGCCCCAGCACGCGACCTACTTGGGGCGCCAGCCACGTGCAATCCGCACCCACGCCGATCGGATCACCATCATCCTCGACGACGGCACCCATGTTGAAGGTGACTTGGCGATCGTCGCCCACGGCACCCTGGCCGCCGCGCCAGCTCCCTGGACCGGGCCCGAGGGGATCCCCGTCGACGGCCACCTGCGTGCACTGCACGCCCCACGCCAGCGCATCTACGCCGCTGGCGGAGTCGCGGTGCACCACTATCCCGGTCATAGCTCCTACCGGATTGACCATTGGGAGGACTCCAGCGCCCAAGGGAACCACGCAGCGAGGACCTTGCTGCATGACCTCGCCCTAGCCGACGAACCCTGCCGCTACCTGCCAGCCTCACGATTCTCCGCACGTATCCACGGACATACCTTTACCGGCGCCGGCCACCCCGCGTTGGGTAGCACCACCCGGGTCGTCTCCACCGACCCATTGCTAATCGTCCATCACCTTGGCGACATCCCGGTCGCGTTGACCGGGATCGACTCCACCCGCCTCGTCCAAGACTGGATACCGCACCTGCACCAGCAGGCGATACTCCGCTACTGATCCATAAGCTTGGATCACGACCACTCCGGACACGCTAAGAAGGAACGATCATCCGAACCACAGCCAGAACCCTCAGCACCCTCACCGCCGCGCTCTGCGCGATCGTGCTCGTAACCGCCTGCGCCCCGGCCAGCACCGGCCCCGTTGCGGGCGAGACCGGCAACGCGTGGCTCAGCGACTATGACCTCGATGGGCTCGATGCCCGCGAGGTCATCGAACACCTCGACACCATGCCGGTCACGGAGCGCCCGGACGGCCTCATCGCCTCGGTCCAGCCCGACGTGCTCTTGCTCTCTGACGAGGCCGGCAACGAGTCTTCGCTTGATCTGCCCGAGGACGAGTTCTACGTATCCATCGCCCCGTACTCCGCCCAGACACATGACTGTTTCTCCCACAGCCTCACCACCTGCCTCGGTGAACTCAACAACGAGGACATCGACGTCACGGTCACCGACGCGACCACCGACGCGGTGATCCTCGATGAGACCATCCGCACCCACGACAACGGATTCGCAGGCATCTGGCTGCCCCGCGATATCGATGCCACAGTCACCGTCGAACACGGCGATCAGACCGCGAGTACCACCATCTCGACCGCCAAGGACGATCCCACCTGTATCACCACGCTCCAGCTCACCTAGAACGCTTCCCGGCTTCTGTTTTCGCCCGAATTCGGCGCATCCGGCCAGTGGCGGACAAGCATGCGGAGGACGGGGGAATGAGCTCGGAGGACCAGACCGTCTCGCCGCCGAAGTAGTGCCCGGCGGCGAGGTTGATTGCTTCATATCCGCTGAACAATAAACCGATCATCAGTCCGCGGGCGTGCGTGGCAGTGTGAGGCATGAGAGTTCCGGCAGGTCGGTGAACCCGATCCCGAACCCTCCGTGGACTCCTTCGCCGGGTAGATCACCTACCAGGGCACCACCCACACACTGCATCCCCCTCGTCGTCGCCAGTCCGCCTCTCACTAGCCCGACGACAGCACCATCCACGATCCAGGGCTGCCCAGCCGACTCTCCACCACGCTCGATTCTTACTACCCGCCAGAGCTGCCCGATTCTTACTACCCGCCAGAGCTGCCACGCGTCTTGCACGTCGAGAGCGTCAACAAAAGTTGACGGCGCTCCGCGCGGTCGTCGTCCGCTCACCTGACTGCCGAAGGGCGGTGGCGTGGTGACGGTTTCGATGCGGGTGATGTCGGCTGGGGATGGCTACAAATACCTTCTGCGCACGGTCGCCGCCGCGGACGGCGACCGGAGCCTCAGCTCGCCTCTGACGAGGTACTACGTGGAGTCGGGGACCCCGTGAGGGAGCAAAAGTAGTCGCGTCTTTGCCTCTGTAATTACGGGGTTCAGTCTACTTCGCAGGGAAGCAACGGTAGCTGCGACTGAACCGCCACGGAGACGAGCTGGACGTGGCGCGCAAGCCCCCTGACCTCTGGGCGTGAAGGAAGTCGGCTTGACGGTGGTTACATACGGGCTAGCCTGTATGTATGAAGCGTACTGCGAAGGACACAGCGAAGACCCGTGTGGCGCTGCTGGGGGCTGCCTTGGAGTCCTTCGAGGAGAAGGGCTGGCGCGGTGCGACCTTTGAGCGCATCGCCGAGCGTGCCGGTGTCTCGCGAGGGGCGCTCCACCATCACTTCCAGAGCAAGACTGTGTTGCTGACCGAGGCCCTGGAGTGGGGTTGGTTGGACTACGGCAGCCGGATCTTCGATGCTGCACCTGCGCGGTCTGATGCCGAGGGCCGGTTGCGCGCCTTGCTGAGCGAGTTCGTGACGCTGCTGCAAGTTGATAAGCGGTTCCGAGCCCTGGCGTACACCACAGTCCTGGTCGCTCCGCAAGCCCTCGATGACAGTCGTCCCAAGCACGAAGCACTGGATGCATGGCGCGATCAGATCGCCGCGTCCCTGGGCGAACACCCCGACTTGCCGGTGTCGGCTGCGACGGCCGCCGGTCTGGTGCTGATCCTGCTTCAGGGGTTCACCGTTACCGCGGTGACCCGTCCCGATGACCTTCCGCACCTCCAACACCTCGACGCCGCTGTGACGGCGCTGGTGAAGGGGTTGCTCTCATAGAAAGACCTCCACATGACGAACCGTGATGGTGCCTTGCCTACGCGAGGCACCACCCCAAGGAATGCGCTGATCGTCGGATCGGCGGCGGTGTTCACCGACATGCTCGTTCACGGCCTGGCGGTCCCGGTTCTGCCGCTGCTGCCCGCAGTTGTCAGCGCGGGACCGGCAGCCACGGGGGTGCTGTTCTCCTCCTACGCGCTGGCGATGATCATCGCTACTCTCTTTGCCGGTCGCATCGTCGACCGGCACGGACCCAAGACGCCGCTGCTCATCGGGCTCGTTGGACTGGCCGCAGCGACGCTGTTGTTCGCCACGGGAGGCCCGTACTGGCTGTTGCTGGTTGCCCGCCTTGCCCAGGGCATCGCCGGCGGCATGTCCTGGGTCGCTGCCCTTTCGTTGATCGCCGCAACCACCAGCTTCGACAAGCGCGGACAGGCGATGGGGATCGCCCTGTCTTCCCTTACTCTGGGCGTGCTGCTCGGCCCCCCACTCGCGGGCTTTCTGGTCGAGCACTTTGGCACCGCATCGCCCTTTTTGCTCGCTACCGCCATCGCCATGATCGATGGGGTGCTGCGTATCGTGCTGGTCAAGGGCTCTCCGCGGGTTACCGACGACCCTTCAGGGCCTCTTGCCGTGCTCCGCGTGCCAGGGTCGTTCTCCATCGTGATCGCCGTTGCGATCGGCGCGGCCGTGCTCTCAGGAGTCGAGCCCGTGCTGCCTGTGCACCTGGGAGCCAGCGCGCTGACGATCGGATTGCTCTTCGGGCTTGCAGCCTTGGCGGCAATGATCGCCAACCCGGTCGTGGGCCGGTACGTCACCACGGCACCACTCAGACTTTTGATCGGGGCCGGCGTCCTCGCGGTCGCTGCTGCGCTCATCGTGATCGGGTTCGCAACCGAGCTGTGGCACACCAGCATCGGCATGGTCCTGCTAGGCGTCTCCTCAGCGCTCCTGCTTGCACCGGCGACCACAATGATCGGCGAACAGGGCTTCCGAGCCACGCCGCCGACCCTTGGCGGTTCCTACGCCTTGTACAACCTCGCCTACGCCGCCGGCCTCGCCGGCGGACCTCTGCTGACTGGATTCGGCGTCCAGCAAGCCGGATTCACCACCGCCATGATCGTCGCTGCCATCGTCCTGGCAGTGCTCGGATTAGCGGCACTGATCCGCCTGCCTGCACGAGTATCCACTGAGAACAGTCCTGATCGAGCGGGGATAGAACACTGAGGACCGTCAGCCATGTGCCGACCCACTGATGGTCAAAGACGGCCCGACCACAACCGTCTCAACGAGCCCGATTCTCGGTTCTGATCGTTCGGGCACAGACGCTTTTCAGCTCGAATGTCCGGTATGGCCGTGACCCAAGGGGATACGTCGCCATAAGGGGGCTCCGCGATGGCCTGGCCGGGCGGGCTACGGCAGGTGCCCCGACCGAATCCCGTTAGCAGGACACAACAGTGGATCCGCGCGATCCTATAGGAGATGGGTGACAGGCAGAGGCGGTAGCTGATCGCGGTTTGTCGCCGGTGGTGGTACGAGTTGTTTGCGGCCGTGCCTGGCTCCACCTGTCACGTCCAGGTGACTTTATGTCTGATAGCGAGGTCAAGTGCCGGTCAGGTCGAAGCTCTGCCCGGTCCATGTGCGGCGCAACCACCGGTCGTGGGAGGCGATGACGACGCTTCCTGGGTAGTTGGAGAGGGCTGCTTCGAGTTGGGCTACGAGCAGAAGCGAAAGGTGGTTGGTCGGTTCGTCCAGCAGCAGCACGTCGGGTGAGTCGGCGAGGAGCACAGCGAGGGCCAGTCGACGTTGCTGTCCGACGCTGAGAACGCGCACGGGCCGGTGCTCATCTCGGCCCGCGATCAGCCCGAATGTTCCCAGAGGCACCTGCTCGGCCCGTTTCCTCCCGACAAGGTCTTCGTAGGCCTCGCGTGTGGTCCGTTCCGATCCGCGGTGGTGCGGATCGGGCAAGTCAACTTCCTGGGCGAGCAGACCGACACGCAGCCCTCGTGGCCGGTTGATGGTCCCCGCCGTTGGGGCGAGGTCACCGGCGAGCAGGTGCAGCAGCGTCGACTTGCCCGACCCGTTGGGCCCGGTGATCAGCCACTTCTCATCCGCGCTCACGGTCAGTGAGGTCGCCTTGAGGCGCCCAGCGACCGCAACGTCGGTGGCCGCCAGCACCGGGCCGGGCCAGGCACCCTGGGCTGTTGCCGTGCTCTGCGCGGCGTTGAGCCCGCGGAACTGTAGCTCCGGGGGCGGTTTGCGGATTTGGCGCTCCTGAAGGTCGGCCAATCGGGTCTGGGCGTCGTTGACCCGTCGGGACACCACTTTGTCGTTGCGGTCGGCGTAGTACTTCTCCGCCATGCGTACCTCCGAGCGAGGCTTCCAATCGCGGTGCCCGACGCTCTGATTCTCACCAACGGCGGCACGGAGACGCTTGAGTTCTCCCTGCTCTTCGCGGTACTGGCGTTCCCACCGCTCCCGAGCGTCCAGTCGGGCATGCAGATAGTCGGTGTAGGTGCCCGTGAAACGAGTGATGCCGATGCCCGCTTCCTCACCGTCCCCGACGAGCGGCCCAGCCACCGCGTGCAGTCTCGGAGCCGGGTCCAGGTCCACGAGGGAGGTCACCGCCTCGTCGAGGAACGCTCGGTCGTGGCTGGCGATCAGCACTGGTCCGGCCCATGAGACGAGCACGCCGCGTAGGTGTTCCGTGGCGGCATCGTCGAGGTGGTTGGTCGGCTCGTCCAGCAGCAGCACCTCCGGGGCGGACAGCAGCAGCCACCCCAGGGCCAGGCGCGAGCGCTGCCCACCCGAGAGGCGCCCGGTCTCGCGTTCGCGCGGCAGATCGCCCAATCCCAGTCCCGTCATCATCGCGTCGATGCGCGCATCGACGTCCCATGCCCCGACCCGTTCGGCGGTCTCCAGAGCGTCGGCGTAGTTGCGTGCCGCGGCCTGGTCATCGGGTGTATTGGCGAGAGCGTGGGCCCTTGCGTCAACCGCGTCGGCGGCCGCGCGAAGTGGAGCGACCGCGGATGCCAGCGCTTCGGCAATCGACATGCTCGCCAGGAATGGTGGTTCCTGGTGCAGTAGCCCGATGCGCGGCGCATGCCCGCCGGGCGCGATGGCACTCACGATGCCACCGTCGGGGCGTGTCAGGCCGGCGATGACGCGCAACAACGTGGTCTTGCCGGACCCGTTCTCACCAATCAAGCCTGTCCGATCCCCGGCGGGGACGGTGAACGACACGTCCGTGAGCACACGCCGGTCTGTGAACGAGATCGAGATACCGTCCACACGCAGATGAGCGGCGGCGCGCGAAAGCGAAGAAGAAGTTGTGATGGCCACAGGTGTCCTCAGAGTCGATCGAACTCCCGCCTGGCACACGCCACGGACGCAGGAGAAGGGCGAGGATCACCAAGTCATGCCACCACTGTAGCCGAACCGGTCCCAACCAAAGCGCGCCCTCAGGTATGCCGGCCTGACCGTCATGGCCAGTGTTGCTAACCCGCACCGCATTGGCCTTGAACGGACAATGAACCTTCATCAGCAACCTCGGCATGCTTTCGAAGAACGACTTCGCCGAGATGGGTACAAGGTCGGGCCGCTGAACGCCCCTCACGGACACCGGAGGTGCGCACCTCGTGAGCATGACGGTGTCGATGCGGGTAATGAGCGCCGGAGACGGCTACAAGTACCTGCTGCGCACAGTCGCCGCCGCTGACGGCGACCGGAGCCTCAGCACGCCGCTGACGAGGTACTACGCGGAGGCGGGAACGCCACCAGGTCAATGGCTGGGCTCCGGTGTCGCCTCGCTCGGGAAGGGTCAGCTCGCGGTGAGTGATCGGGTCTCGGAGGCCCAGCTTCAGCTCTTGATGGGGATGGGTCGTGACCCGATCAGCGGAGATCCGCTCGGTCTGGCGTTCCCGGCCTACAAGTCCCCGGCGGAACGGGTCGAGGCCCGCATCGCGGACCTGGACCCGGCGTTGAGTCCCGGCGCGAAGGGCGAGGCCGTCGGGCAGATCGAGGCTGAGGAAGCCTCGCGGGGGACACGGCGGGCGGTGGCGGGGTTCGACTTCACGTTCTCGGTCCCGAAGTCCGCTTCGGCGTTGTGGGCGGTCGCGGACGCTGGCACCCAAGCTCTCATCGGGGACGCGCATCATCGAGCGGTTGCGGAGGTGGTTGCGTTCATGGAGCGTGAGGTTGCAGCCACCCGCACCGGTGCAACGGCAGGCGGCGGAGCGGTTGCACAGGTCGATGTCTCCGGGGTCGTGGCTACGGCGTTCGATCACTTCGACTCCCGCGCCGGAGACCCCCACCTTCACACCCACGTCGTCATCAGCAACAAGGTCCAGACAGTGCTTGACGGCAAGTGGCGGAGCTTGGACGGTCGGCCGATGCACGCCGCCGTGGTCGCCCTGTCGGAGCTGCACCAGGCGGTGTTCGCCGACCACATGACCCGCACCTTCGGCGTCGAGTGGGAGGCCCGCGACATGGGCCGCGATCGGAACCCGGCCTGGGCGATCAGCAGCGTGCCGGAACAGCTCGTTCAGGAGTTCTCCACCCGTGCCCGGCACATCGACGCCGAGAAGAACCGGCTTATCGCCGAGTACGTCGCCAAGCACGGCCGCCAGCCGTCCACGGCCACGGTCATCAAGCTCCGAGCCCAAGCCACTCTCAGTACCCGACCGGAGAAGGAGGTGCGGTCGTTGGCCGACCTCACCAGCGAGTGGCGCACCCGCGCGACCGATGTGCTGGGTCAGGACGCCACCTCCTGGGCACGCAACGTCACGGACAACGACAAGCCGATGCTGCTGCGAGCCGACGACGTGCCGTTGGACGCGATCGCCGAACTTGGCCAGGCCGTCGTCGGTGTGGTGGGTGAGAAGCGGTCGACGTGGCGGCGGTGGAACCTGGTGGCCGAGGCGTCGCGGCAGACGATGGGCTTGCGGTTCGCCACCATGCAGGATCGTGAGGCGATCGTCGGCATGATCACCGACGCCGCCGAACAGGCATCTCTGCGGCTGACACCGCCCGACCTCGCCACCAGCCCGGTCGCGTTCCGGCGTATCGACGGCACGAGCGTGTTCCGGCCGAAGCACTCGACCGTGTTCTCCTCCGAGCAGTTGCTCGCAGCGGAGGACCGGCTGCTCGTCCGCTCCCGCAGCATGACTGCGCCGACCGCCCGGCTGGGAACGGTGGAGAAGATCACCGCCCGGCCGGATAGGGAGGGGCGGATGCTCGGCGAGGACCAAGCCGACGCTCTGTTGAAGATCGCCGTCTCCGGTCGGATGCTCGATGTGCTTGTCGGCCCGGCCGGTGCCGGGAAGACCACTGCGATGTCGGCGTTGCGCAAAGCGTGGGAGAAGGAGCACGGCACCGGCTCAGTGGTCGGGCTCGCACCGTCAGCGGTGGCCGCGCAGGTCCTCGCTGATGACCTGGGGATCGCGACGGAGAACACGGCGAAATGGTGGCAGAACCACCTCACCCGTGGCACCACCTTCGAGGCCGGTCAGCTCGTTATCATCGACGAGGCATCGTTGGCCGGCACCCTGTCGCTGGACCGCATCACCCACCTGGCTGAGCGGGCCGGGGCGAAGGCGCTCCTGGTGGGCGACTTCGCCCAGCTCCAGTCCGTGGACGCAGGCGGCGCGTTCTCGCTCTTGGTCGGTGATCGTGACGATGCGCCAGAGCTGGTCGACGTCCACCGGTTTGAGAACGAGTGGGAGAAGACTGCCTCACTCGCACTCCGCCACGGTCGAACCGAGGTGATCGACACCTACCTCGACCACGACCGCATTCATGAGGGTGATGCCGAGGCGATGACCGATGCCGCCTACGCCGCATGGCGCGCGCACCACGAGCAAGGGTTGGTGTCGGTGTTGATCGCCGAGACCCGCGACGACGTGACTGCGTTGAACGTCCGTGCCCGCGCGGACCTGATCCTCGACGGCACCCTGAAACCCGGCCGGGAAGTCGAGCTGAACGACGGCACCACCGCCGGAGTGGGGGACACGATCATCACCCGCCGTAACGACCGCCGTCTCCGCAACGGCAAGGATTGGGTGCGCAACGGCGCCACCTGGACCATCATCGGTGTCCGCGACGACGGCTCCCTGACGACCCGCAAGACCGGACGACGGTTCGGCGGCTCGATCGTGCTCCCGGCGTCGTACGTGACCGAGCACGTCGACCTCGGATACGCGGTCACCGCGCACAGGGCGCAGGGTGTCACTGTCGGTACCGCGCACGTCTTGGTCGAACCGACCACGACGCGGGAAAACTTCTACGTCGCGATGACCCGCGGCAAGCAGTCCAACCGGGCGTACGTGATCCTTGACCGCTCCGATGACCACACATACCCGCACCCCGGCGACAACACTGACGCCACCGCCAGAAGCGTGCTGTACGGGGTGCTCCAGCACGTCGGTGCCGAGCTGTCTGCGCACGAGACCATCACCGCCGAACACGAGCAATGGGGATCAATCGCGCAGCTCGCCGCTGAGTACGAGACCATCGCGGCGGCAGCACAACACGACCGCTGGGAGACTTTGATCCGATCGTCGGGTCTCACCGAGGACCAGGTCGACGCCGTAGTCCAGTCGGAGGCTTTCGGGGCGCTCACCACCGAACTACGCCGGGCCGAGGCCAACTATCACGACATCGACCGACTGGTCCCACGCTTGGTCGCCGCACGCGGGTTCGATGACGCCGACGACATCGCCTCCGTCCTGCACCACCGGGTCGCGCGTGCGACCGCACGACCCGCTGGGTCTGGTCGCACGAGGAAGACGCCGCGGTTGATCGCTGGTCTCGTGCCCGCCGCAGACGGGTCGATGAGCACCGATATGCGACAGGCGTTGACCGAGCGGAGGGAGCTGATCGAGCAGCGCGCCGACGTCGTCCTGGACATCGCCTTGGACGCGAAAGCTCCGTGGACGAAGCCACTCGGCATGCCACCCCGCAATCCACGGAAGACAGCGCCGTGGCGGCGGCACGCCCGCACCGTCGCTGCCTATCGGGACCGCTATGGCATCAGCGACGACACAACCCTCGGCCCGGCACCAGAGACCACGGCGCAGAAGATCGACGCCGCCCGCGCACGAACCGCACTCGAACGTGCAAGTGATATTGCTCGTCAGCGCACGAGAGACGCAGAAAGTCGGCCGCTCGAACAGCCCCTCAATCGGAGCTTGTGATCCGAGCCCACGGGAGTGTCGGTGCGGCGACGTAGAATAGTTACATGGATGTAGTTCCCGCAAGTTCGACGGACTCCGGAGCCGAGATGCCAATCGGGCCGGTTGACGTGCCGGGACGGCAGGACGACCCATGGACGACGAACGGGCCAACCGAGCTGCCGACCGATCGCTTCCAGGTTCTCGCTCTCGACGGCGGAGGAGCCAAGGCGCTGTTCACCGCCCACGTGCTTGCGCGACTGGAACAAGACCTCGGTGTCAGCGTCAGGGACTCGTTCGATCTGATCGCCGGTACGTCGGCGGGCGGGATCGTCGCTCTCGGGCTGGGTGCCGGTCTCACCCCGAGCGAGATCGTCGGGCACTACGAGGAACTGGTCATGACGGTCTTCCCGGCCGCGCGGCGGAGCCTTTTGCGGCGGCCGCGCCAACTGGCTGCACCCATCTACGACGGCGATGCATTGCGGACTGCCCTGACGAAGGTGCTCGGAGAGCGGCTGCTCGGCGATAGCACCAAGCGACTGGTCATCCCGGCATGGGATGTGCAACGAGGTGCCGTGCACATCTTCAAGACGCCACATCACACGCGCCTTGCCCGTGACTGGCGCATCCCGATGGTGGACATCGCGATGGCTACTTCGGCCGCGCCCCTCTACTTTCCGGCTGCACGCGTTGACGGACACCGCCTCATCGACGGCGGGGTGTGGGCGAACAACCCTTCCGTCGTCGCGATCGCTGAGGCCGTGAGCATGCTCCACGTACCGCTCAGTTCGATCAGGGTGCTCAACGTGGGCACCATCGATCAGCTCACGAACCACCCCAAGCGCCGCGACCGCGGCGGACTGCTCCAATGGGTGAAGCCGATCACGCCCCTGATCCTTAGCGCCGGTAGCCGCGGCGGGCAGGGCATCGCGGAACATCTGATCGGCAAGTCTGCCTACACCAGGTTCGACGCCTTGGTTCCCGGCGGACTATACGCACTCGACTCAGCGGACCCGAACGACATGGCCGGGCTCGCCGCGTCCGTGAGTCGCGAACTCAGCCCCGTTTATACCGAGCGGTTTGCAGCTCATCGCGCAGCCGAATACACACCGTTGACCGGAGACCGACATCGCGGCCACCGGAACAGCACGTCCCACACGGAGGTCTCCGATGAAGCTCACTGACTACTTCAACGTCCTGCTCAAGGACACCGTCAACCTCAGCCAAGGAAAGCTAGATCTGCTCGACTCTCGCGTCGAGGCGGTCTATAAGGCACTGAAGGCCGATGAGCAGATCGGTTCTCTCATCCTCGGCAAGACGCCCCAGGGCTCCTGGGCACACAGAACCATCATCAACCCGGTCGGCAGCAACGAGTTCGACGCGGACTTCATGCTCGACATGAGCGAGAACCCGGACTGGACGGACAGCCCTAAGACCTACATCGAGGAGGTCTATGCGGCCCTGCACCGCCACAGCAAGTACGGCGACATGCCGCACTCACGCAAGTGCCGCTGCGTCCGACTCGTCTACGCGAACTCCATGCACATCGACATCGTGCCGCACCTGAACCTCGCCGATGGACGCGAAGTCATCGTGAACCGCGACGACAACGACTGGGAGCTGACCGACCCCCAGGGCTTCACCGACTGGATGAAGAAGAAGGACACGCTCGCGAAGGGCAACCTCCGCAAGGTCATCCGACTGATGAAATACCTCCGCGACCACAAGAACTCCTTCATCGGCACGCGGTCAATCCTCCTGACGACACTGCTCGGTGAACAGGTCACCGAACTGCGCACGCTGCTGGACCCCGGCTACTACAGCGACGTCCCCACGACGCTCCTACATATCGTCAAAGACCTCGACACCTGGCTTCAAGCGAACCCAACCACGCCTCCTGTCGCCGACCCGTCCGGGTCAGGTGTCTACTTCGGGCATCGATGGGGTCCTGATCCCGAAAAAGCCCAGGCGACTTACAGCTACTTCCGCGACCGCATCCATGTGCACGCCGCCGAAATTGAGGAAGCGTACGAGGAGGAGGACAAGGAGCGCAGCGTCGAACTGTGGCAGGGCATCTTCGGGAACGGATTCAAGGCGCCAGCCACCACATCGAGCAGCGCGAAGTTCCCGGCAGCAGCCCCAGCCGCCGCCTCCATCGTGGGGCGGTCTGGCCGCGCGGGATGAGCCGCCGCAACAGGGCCAGCCTGTCGGCCTGGCAGAAGCATCTCCTTGGCGAGCTGAGGTCGCTCGTGCGGGAGCGCCCCGACGACGTGCGGGTTATCCAACAGGCCCAGCTCGACGCTAACGGCGACGCCACACTCCGCCTCCGGCTCCACACCGCGGACATCCCGCGGAGCCCAGCGGGGTTGGAACTCGGAGATGACGAGGAGTTCATAGTCCGGATTTGCCCATCGCTGTTCCTGCCCCCGAGCGTTGAGGTTGACCACACCCGCTTTCTCGGCTTCCCGCATGTCCTTCAAGGACAGCGACTCTGCATCTACCTCGACCCCTCGCGCGAGTGGCACCCGTCCGAAGGGGTTGCCGGATTCCTCACCCGGCTCTGGGACTGGCTCACCGATGCCGCCGGCGGAGCGTTCGACCCCTCGACCGCGATGTACCACGCGGTCGGAGGAGTACTGCACCACGCTAACGGTACGACCACGATCGTCGTCCGCGAGGCCGGGCCATCGAAACAGCATCAGGTCGCTCGGCTGATCGCCCGTTCGCCGTACCGCTATGACCTCACCTACTCAACGGACCGCGATGGACACCGCACGCCCGTCTTCGCACTCGCGAGCGACCTTCCGTTTGGCGCCGCGTCCACCCTCGCGCTGTTCCTGACGCTCCTCGATGATCCGTATCTTGACCGCGCGGAAGGACGGTCGCCGCGGGTGTCACCTCAGTCGCCAGCGTTTCTCACGTCGATCCTTGCCAGCGCTCTCCGGAACGCTGACGACACCGAGCAGTACTTCGTCCTGGCCGTACCCCACCCGGCAGGCGGTCCACACCATCTGCTCGGTGGACGCCTGCCAGGGGCAACAGCCAACGTGCTTCGGCGCCTCGCCAAGACGCGCGGCACCGCGGTCAACCTAGACCCCGCGATGGTCAACGCCGATATCCCCATCGAATGGTGCAACATGTCCGACGAACGGCAAGAAGTCACGACCCGACGCGACGACAACCGTCCCGTCAACGGTTTTCAGGGAAAGACAGTTCATGTTTGGGGATGCGGAGGCCTTGGGTCATGGATCGCCGAGTTCATCGCACGGGCCGGGGCCACCACCATTACTCTCTGCGACCCCGGAACCATCACCGGCGGACTTCTCGTGCGACAGAATTACACCGAAGCCGACGTCGGTCAGACGAAGGCGCAGGCTCTTGCCACGCGGCTCGGAGCGATCCGTGACGATCTGACGGTCACCGTCGCCGAAGGAAACGTGCCCGACAACCCAGCATCCTTTCTTTCCGCGGACCTAATCCTCGACGCCACCGTCAGCCACAGCATCACCGCATACCTCGATTCGCTCGTGGGCACAGAACGCAAGGCGCTGATTGCCCAGGTCGCCACCGACGCAAGCTCAGGGACGCTCGGCATCGCCAATATCTGCGCGCCCGCCGCTACGCTCACGCCTTCTGAGATCGACGATCAGGCAGGACGTTCGGTGCTGGCCGATGGCGGGCTTGAGCTGTACCACTCGTTCTGGCAGGAGGCAGCCGATGGTGATGAACTCGTCCCGACGCGAGGATGCTCGGTACCCACATTCCACGGCTCCGCCGCAGACCTCGCAGCGGTCGCTGCGACCCTCGTTAACCTGGTCGGTGCTCACCTCCAGCAGTCACAAGCAGTCGTTTCGGGAACTCACCTCATCGCCCTGCCACACGCCGCAACCGGCCCGCGGCATCACTTCGTTCCGGCCGCGTCCGACAACCTCCAATGACGGGTCATCGCGCGGTTCCCCTCGTCGGGGATCAGGCGTAAAGTTGAGGGCGAAGCGGATTTCTCCTCTGTAACGCGCCGCTCGCGGCAGACCTCCGGGTCACTCTCCAACGCACCGCTTCACCTGACATACCTGTGCGATGGAGAGGAACGAGAGCCATGATCCGTCTGATCTGGGCCGCAAGCGTCCACACCCGCTACTTCATGCGGCGATACATGCCTACGAACATCATGCTGGACGCGATCCGCTCTCGTCGCCGTGGGTTGAAGTGGGGTGTCCCGGCCATGCTGCTCGCGATCCCGTACCTGCTGATCGCGAACGTCTGCATCCAGCTCATCGAGGACGGCATTCCCGGATGGCTGCACTTGGTTGTGTTGTGGGCGATCTGGAACATGCTCAAGATGCTTTGGATCGGGCCGATCAGCGTCGTGCTGCTGAGCCGCGCACGGCTCCGCGAGGCCCGTGAGCGTCGCATCCGGTCAACAGACCACGAAGGCCGGCGCGGCCCGTTGAGCGCTCTCACGTCGTCGTCATGACCGCTTGGAGATTACAGCGCAGAGTCGATCGGCCCGCTCAGCGCATGTTGTGAAACTTGAAGGTCTCTAGCACGACGCGATGATCGATCAGTGCTTGATCGTAGGCGTCTTCTCCTCCGAGAAGACGCACCCACGGCCAGTCTGTGGCGCGCTCTCCGGTGCTGCGGAAAGCGACCTCCGCGAGCGGCTGATTCCGGTCATCCCAGGACCAGGCCCGCTCGCCCACGTACTCACCACTCATCGCGCGGTAGCCCCCTGAGTAGGTGGCATTCGTAATTTCGTGCAGGAGGCTCATCCGGTACTCATAGCCGTGGAAGATGTCCACGTAGTCGGAGTCTTCGGGGATCAGGTCCGCGAAGGTTGCGCGAGCATCGGCTTTGAGTAGGTGGCTCAGCGGATAGGTCCAGTTTCCGGCGTTCCACCTGGGCAGAGCATTCACCGAGTCCTTGTCGAGGACGCGGTAGGGATGGATGACCTGGCAGGCAGGGAGCCGAATCTTCATGCCGGCCTCGACG
This sequence comes from Arthrobacter sp. AOP36-A1-22, assembly GCF_052377615.1. Classification (NCBI taxonomy): domain Bacteria; kingdom Bacillati; phylum Actinomycetota; class Actinomycetes; order Micrococcales; family Micrococcaceae; genus Arthrobacter; species Arthrobacter sp. AOP36-A1-22. Next base: position 45,786 of record NZ_JBQSWX010000017.1, on the reverse strand, counting down.
GTGCCCATCACCTCGATGGCGAGCTTGATGAGCAAAGCGTCCCGTCCGCGTCGCGTCGCAGCGACACCGACGGCAGTCTGAACGAGCAGTGCGGAGTACAACCGCGCCTGTTCGAGCGCTTGTTGGACGGGGACACCCATGCGGGAGGTCGTACCGGCATCGAGCAGGCGTTCAAGGACGTCCATCCAAAGCCGGTCATGGTCGCCGTCCGGGTCGTGCCACACACCAGTCACGAGGAGAGCGCACAACTGCCGGGTCCTCTCCCGATGCGTCGTCAGCACTTCTTGGAGGGATGCTCCGTCGAGTCCATCGATGGAGAGCGGCTGATCCCTCACAGCCTCGACGACCTTGTCTGTTGCTTCCATCACCAGGTCGTGCAGGTCGATGCGACGAATAGGATCGGGCAAATAGCGCTTCAACCGAGCCACCGCCATCGCGGTTGTCAGTGGCGGCTCGGCAAGACGGTCCAGCGCTTCCAATGCGGACGACAGTTCGCTGAACATCTCGTCAGCTCCCGCAGCCGGGACGATCTGACCCGAGCGTGCTGCGAGCAGCTTCTCAGCGTTGACGCCCCTGCCGCTTCGCGCGTCCCAGTACAACGGATACCGACGGCTAGGTATGGACTCAATTAGCCTGACCAGCGCGGTGTCCCACTCCGCTGACCAGCCAGAGATAATGAGGCCGTACTCGTCGAAGACCCGAGCGAGCAGCGTCACCCATTCATCCGGGTACTGGTCCAGTTCGCTCGGAGTGTTCCGGGAACCGAGATCGAGATAGTCCCCGTGGACCTTGATCACTGTTGCCGGAGCGTGTGCGAGCGGCTTCATGCCGTTGACCGCCTCCGGCCGCGCGATCACTTGCGGAGCGATCCCGACCGCGTCGAGCGCCTGCTCCATCAGCCGGTCGAAGTTCGTGGTGACGATGACCCTGACTGATCCCCGCTTTACCAGCTCGGCAATCGCGAGGTGTCCTCTGCTCGGCGTCTTGATCCCTTGCTCTCGTTCCTCATCGGACGGCTCGAAGAAGCCTGCCAGGAGACCCTGCCGAGCCGCGGGCGTGGGTGCGAGCGCTTCAAGAAGCGATGAGTAACCGAGGGGCTCGCTGTGGTGATCGTGCCACCACTTCTCGGGGTTACTGGCGGCGCCTTCTATCGAAGTTGGGTCCTCTACGGCTGCGACCCGGCGCACAAGCTCGGTGACGACACCCCATCCGGTGGGCACGCCGGCGCCCGTGGACACACCGGAGCCCACGAGCAGGGCGTACACGCCGGGTTGTGCCTGCATCGACGTCGCGAGCATCGCCAGCGGTGACAGGGGATTGCTCATGTGCCTTCTTTCAGATGGTTGCTGACGAACCGCTGCGCACCCTGGGGCAGGGACCACCAGTGCCCGCCGAAGCCGAACGACTCGCGCTCTGCACTGGTGAACACCTGTGCCATCGCTTCTGCGATCTTGCGCTCATCGGAGGTGGGGAACATCGCTTCGCGCGCGTCTGCGTCGCTGGCGACGACCTCGAACGCTGGATCAGCTCTGTCTTGGTTCATCGCCGATGCGGCCGGATACCCGCTTCCGTGATGCTGCCCCTCGGCGGCCACGATGAGGCAGTAGAAGATGTCGAACTGACATAGGGAGTTGAGGAGCACATCGTCGTGAGCGAGGTCGCTGGGATCGGGTACCGCGCTGTCGGGGACATCGGGGCGCATGGCTGATTGCTCGCTCATGAGGTTGCGTGCGGCCGAGATCATCAATCCGCCCTTACCTGGCGGAAAGAGGTCAGTTCGGCTTGCGTCGACCTGCCCGTGTCTGATCCAGGAGGAGTAGACGTACACGTCACCGCTGGGCGGGTACGGGCGAAGCGCGAGGTCATGAACGACAGCCCATTGCCGGAGGCGGACGGCGAGGCTGCCGAGTACGTAGACGCGCGTGATGATGTCGAGTCGCGCGGCCGCGTCGCCATGGCCGAGCTTGACGTACGCATCGAAGAGACTGTCGATGGCCTTCTGAGCAACGGCGTCGCGTTCGAAATACATTGCGTGAGCCGCGAGGATCGTGACCTTGTCGAGTGCGGCTCCGCGCTCATCAGGATTGCTCACCAGCGCGGCCGCCTGTCCGAGGAACTGTCGCAGGCGAATGTCGCTGTCGGCTTCAAGGTGGGACACCACACCCTCGCGGAAGGCCTCGTCTGCCATCTGAACCGTCAGCGGAACAAGGGCGGGGCCAGCACCGCCGCCCGCCCGCAGGGCGGCGGCCAGGTCAGCAATCAGCGAGTCGACCTGTGCACGGGTCTCCTCGTGCAGTCGTTGATCGCGACGGCTGAGCAGATCGTTCCAGTGCGCGTGGCGAAGCGGAGAGTTCTTGGCACCTTCACGAACCAGAACATCTCCCTCACGGAACACCACCACCGGTTTGCCGTTCTGACCAGCGAACTGGCCCAGCTTGCTCATAGGCACCGGAAGCCCGTCACGGTGGTGCGGAAAGTAGATCAGAACGACCTCATGCCCATCGACTTCGTGAACCTGCGAGATCACATGGACCTCGCCTTCGATGTACTTCCTGATCAAATCACCAAGCCGGGCACCGTCGAAGAGTGCGCGATCGGTGATCGTGCCGGTAGGAAGAGCCAGGGTTCCGTCGTCGTTGACGCCGACAAGGATGTAGCCACCGGGTGGCCTGTTCGTCATAGAGATCGCATCTTTGACGAAGTTCAACTGGTCCCGATTGTTCGTCAGGTCCAGGACGGCCTTGAACTCCAAGTGCGTCTGCTCCGGCAGTTGGAGCAGCTCCGCCAGCTTCTCTCGGTCAGTGCGCCCATCAACGACGATCACTCCGCGTCACCGTGTCCTTTCAAAGGTGGACACCCAGCGCGCGCCGGTTCCAGTGCGTCGATGCCAGTAAAGACGTAGTAGCTGATCGGGCGCTTTCCTCGCCTTTCCAAAGAGTCCACTTGAAGCAAGCTCCCTGATAAGTGGGACTGCTGCATCGGTCTCTCCTTTGTTTCACGCCTTGTTAGTCTCGCTCGTCGAAGCACCTCCGGTTCGAACGCTCAGCGATCATGGCCCAACTCTACGACGGAGCACTGACAGAGTCGGTGCCTTCACGGCGTTCGATACGCCCAGCGACACTCGCACGGCTGGCGACAGTCGACTCGATGCCGCCGCTGTATGCGATTGCAGTTCCAAGGCGCGCTGCTGCCTAAAGACTGGGAACACGGAGGCGACGGCCGCCGGGGCGGATCGCCCCACCGCACGCAACCACCGCGGACCGGACAGCCTCATTACTGACGCCGAGACGCGCGGCTACCTGCGCGAGCGTCAAGCCGTCGGCATAAACCTTGATCCACCGATCGGCTGTTGCATAAGGCCGTGATTCGAAAAGAGGCGTGGATGGTCACGGTTCGTGCATAAGGGCATGACAACGGGCCCGGCGTCGCATCCGGTGTGTCCACAATTCGGTGTTGCCAGAAGCCTCCTACAACTTCTTCTGGCCGACGAGCCCGGGCCTGGGCGAGATGGTCAGGTCGCCACCGGGACCGGTGGGCTGAACACGGTGTTCCAGAGCCGACCGAACTCGGCCGCCTTGGGCCAGTGGGCTGGCAGGTGAAGAACGATCTTTCGCGCGTGGCAGGCGATGCGGGCCGGGATGCTGATGAGCTTGGCCCGCAGTGTTGGGGCCCTTGACTTCGATAGCCTGCCCCCTGCCAAGAGCGCGCCCGTGCGGGCGAGGTTGTGGGCCATGCAGGCCAGAGCGAGCCAGGCAGCATTGGCGTTAAATGCTCCGGCGGGCATATGCGCGATCGGTCCTGCCTTGAGCTCGGCGTTGACTTGCTCGATCACGGCATGGCGTCGGTGGGCTTTATCGGCTTGGACCGTGTCGAGAACATCGGCTGGAATCGTTGTGAACACGGCGTGGTAGCGCCACACGGTGAACAGGCCCTCTTGTCCGGCTTTGGCGAGTTTCTTCTGGTTCTTCTCCGGGATCCGGCGCACTACCAGACGCCCGGTCACCGGGTTCTTCGTGGTCGTGAACGCGGTATACACGGTTTCGGCGACTTCGGCTTCGGAGATCCATTCCTGGTTGTCTTCGTCCCAGATCGCCTGCGGGTACTGGATGCCCGTCCACGTTGTCTCGTCGATGCTGGTGATGGCTTTGCTAATGGAGGGGTTCATGCGAGCCGTGACCGAAACGTTGGCACCGGCCGACTTCGCCGCGGCGGCGACGTCGGAGGTGTAGTACGCCGAGTCGGCAGCCAACACGACACGCTTACCGGCCACCCCGGGCAGGCGGCCTACCGTCGAGAGTGCGTCTTGGGTGAACTTCTTGGCACCGCGGGCCGAGTGCACGGCTCCTTTACGCAACCGGTTGCCGATGATGACTGGTTGTGACGACGTCGTCGAGGCAACGGCGAGGAGACCGTTGAGCCCGCGCACACCGGTATAGCCGTGTCCGGAGCCTTGTTTGCGGGCGGAGTGGACGGCGATGACGGTGTCGTCGATATCGACAAACACCATCCGGTCGGCCGGATTCGACGAGTCGAGGCGGGTCGGGAAGAAATCGGCCCGTGAAGCCAGGCGTTGCAGGGACTGGTCGCAGGCGGTTTGGAGGGCGCGGACGTGACCGAATGTGAACTTACGTAAGAACTGGCCCAACGTTGACGGGGCGTAGACGCTGGTGGCGAGGTGTTTCATCCCACCGGTACGGTTGCGATTCATGTCGTCGATGCTGTCGGCCCCGGCGAGCATCCCGGCGATCAGGGACATGACTTTCCCGCCCGGGTTGGCGCCCTTGTCGGTGGGGATACGAACGCGGTCGGCCACGGCTGTTGGCAGGCCTGTGTCTTGGGCGAGTCTGACCAACGGGATCAGCCCGGTATCGGCGATGAGGCGTTCGTCGTCGAAGGCGTGGGACAGGCCGGTGGGAGTGTGATTGAATAGCACCTGCGAGGTGCTCCTTCCTTGTGGGTTTGATAGGACTTTAGACATCACTATTTTCCCACGTCAGAAGGGGCACTTCCACTTTATTTAGCCATCAACACCGGCTCATTTATCGGTGGATCAGGGATAAAGCTGAGCGGCGTCATGGCGAATCGCGTCGGGCAACTCCGGTTGGCGTGCGGCCAGTCCCGCCAGCCTGGCTATCTCACGCACCGTGCCGCGGTGCAGCTTGAACCGTGTCGCCAACTCCCGGACAGGCACGCCAGCGGTGTACCCGGCCAGCAGTTCAGCCCGATTGGAGACACTCAAACGGGTTTGAGACTGACGCGAATTTTCTCGTACTGGTCCTCGCTGATCGGTGATCCGAGCGGCCCGGTTACGTGGGCGACGAGTCCGCGATCCCCGTAGAACACGGGATATCAGAGATCCGAGCGGCTTCCGGGGGTTTGAGAAGCTGCTACGGAGGTCCACCCGCATCTCGCCCCGTCCCGCATCAGCGGGGCGGGGCGAGATCCGTTTCGGGGTGTCCCCGGGGTGAACCGAATTGGTCCATCGAGCGAAGATTTCAATACGGCAACGATGCCCAGGCCTCCTGTTTCGTCCAGCGTGGGCTACCGACTGGTAGCCAGATCGCCGGTATCTCGCTGAAGATCGGGCGTGGGGCCGATTCGCCGGTACGGGCCCGCGTCGGATCTCCGGGGGCGGATCGTGCCCAGAAAGCCACAAAGCAGTTCCTGCCGGGGGCCGGACGTCCTACGCTGGTGGGGTGCGTGTCATCAAGAGGGCCCTGGGGGCCGGTCTGCTAGCCGTCGGCCTGACGGCTGCCTCCATGGTGCCTGCGCTCGCCGACGGAGCGGATGCCCCGGACTTCCTGACCCCCGACTATCAGCGCTTCCAAGCCCAGTTGAAGCCCGCGGGAGACTTGGCGGCCCCCACACACGACGGCGCACTGCGAGCCGCCGCGTTCAACTCCTCACTCAGCCGCGGGTACGCCGGCGGGTTGGCCCAGGACCTGTCCCAGCCCGGCGACGAGGCAGCCTCGGCCGTCGCGGAAGTCATCCAGCGGACCAACCCCGATGTCGTCCTGCTCAGCGACTTCGACTACGACGAAGACCAAGAGGCCGCCGAGGGTTTCCGCACCAATTACCTGCAGCAGGACCAGAACGAACGGCATGCCACCGACTACCCGTACATGTACGTGGCACCGACGAACCACGGGATCCCCACCGGTGCCGATCTCGACGGCAATGGAACCGTCGGGGATGCGACCGACGGATTCGGCTACGGCGAGTTCCCCGGACAACACGGCATGGTCCTGTATTCCAAACACCCGATCCAGCGCGACGGGATCCGGACCTTCCAGAACCTGCTGTGGTCATCGATGCCTGACAACGGACTACCCACCGGGGAGTATTCACCGCTGGTCCGAAGCATCCTGCGGCTGAACAGCTCCACCACGTGGGATGTTCCCGTGAAGGTCAAGGGACATACCGTGCACGTCGTGGCCGCAGATCCCAGTGCCCCCGTCGACGAGGAGGGCAACCAGCAACATCTGCGCAACACGGACGAGATCCGGTTGGTCGCCGACTACGTCTCCGGCGGCGAAGATGCTCAATACATCACCGATGATCAGGGGCAGAGCGGCGGCCTGCCCAAGAATGCGCGCTTCGTGGTCCTCGGCGATCTCGGCGTGGACCCGGGCCAAGACGATGCCGCCCGCGGGTCCGTGAACCAGTTGTTGAGCAATCCATCGGTGAGCGATCCGCGTCCGACGTCGGAAGGCGCCGCGGAAATCGGCACCGACGAGTCCGCTACCTCTGAAGCAGGGGAAGCCTCGGCCCCGAAGGCGCGGACGTCGATTGACGATGCTGCCGGCGCCTTGCGCACCGACTATGCCTTGGCCTCGACGACGGTGGACATCGCAGGGGCCGGCGTGTTCTGGCCCTCAGCCAGGCAGTCGGGACGGGCCCTGGTCTACGGCGACCCGGGTCCCAGCGGGAATCACCGTCTGGTGTGGGTCGATATTGACCTCCCCGGCGCGGACTAGGGACGAAATCCACCGATCGGTTGATCACTGATCGGCAGCTGGTGGGAATAGTTGACGGTAGGCAATCAGCCTGAACCATCAACGAAAGGTCACCGAAGTGCTCCGCCTTCTCTACACCTCCTTCACCTTCGCGATCGTTGGCGTCTTTTCCGGACTGTTCTATCGGGAGCTGACGAAGGCCAACGACTTCACGGACCGCTCCGCCACGCAACTACCCCTGGTTCACACCCACTTCCTGGTCCTGGGGTTCATTGTCTTGCTGATCGTGATGGTCCTGGAGCGGGTCCTGCACGTTTCCGCGGCAGCACCGAAGCTCTTTAGCTGGTTCTTTTGGATCTGGACCGTCGGCGTCGCGATCACCGGAGGCCTGATGCTCGTCAAGGGCACCCTGGCCGTGAAGGGTTCAGATGTTTCCTCCCCGGCGCTGAGTGGGATCGCCGGACTCGGCCACATGCTCCTCACCGCGGGTGTCGTTCTACTTTTCCTGGCGCTGCGCAAGGCAGTTCTTTCCGCGCAGCAGGCTCCCCGCGCGTCGGTTTCGCTCTGATGTTCCGGCACGGACGGGCTGTGGCGCCTAAAATCGGGGGATGAAGGAAAAAATTACCGCAGCGGTCCTGGGCCCGGACGGAAAACCCGTAGCCGGTATCCAGGGGGCGATCATCCGGGCCATCGGCGTCCAACGTCCCCTGGTGGTGGCCTACCTGCGCCGATTGCAGCGTAAGCACCCCCGGGCGGACGGCCCGGAAATGGCCCGCCTGCTCCGACGCGACTACCTGGTTGCGGTCACTGGCGGTGGCGCGGCCGTCGGGGCATCGGCGGTGGTTCCCGGGATCGGGACGGCGGCATCGCTGGGCCTCTCGGCCGCCGCTACGGTCGGCTTTCTGGAAGCCAGCGCCCTCTACGCCCAGTCATTGGCCGAATTGCACGGCATCACCACAGAAGACCCGGAAAAGGCCCGGGTGATGGTGATGGCAATCCTGATGGGTGACGAAGGCAGCGCGATGATCGCCGCCCTGACCCACCAGGCGGCAGGGCGTGGTGTCGGCCCGGTGAAGGGTTGGGGGTCGGTCTTCAGCAACGGAAAATCGTCGGGGGCCTGGGGCGCCATCGGCGCCCAGGTGCAGAAACGCTTCCTGCGCAAGATCCTGGCCACCCAGGGTGCCTCGATCATCGGCCGGGCCATCCCCTTCGGGCTCGGTGCCGCCGTCGGCGGGGCCGGAAACCGGTTCCTGGGCCGCAAGGTCGTCGAATCAGCGTCCCTGGCCTTCGGGCCAGTCCCCACCACCATTCCCGGGGAACTGGAACCACGAAAAGTCATCAGCCAGGTGGTGGCGCCGAGCCGCGTCGCGGACGGTGAGGACTTGGAAGCTGCCCGGACCGCCGTCGAACGCGCGATCGAACAGGAGCGGCTCCGCCGCACCTCCGGCACCCCCTAGACGGCCTCAGCCCAACAGCGTGTTGGCGGCAATGAAGATCGCCAGGCCCGCCAGGGAGCCGACGACGGTGCCGTTGATCCTGATGAACTGCAGGTCCCGGCCCACCTGCAACTCGATTTTCCGGCTCGTCTCGGGTCCGTCCCACCGGGCCACGGTGTCACCGATCAGCGCCGAGATCTGCTCACGGTAGGTGTGGATCAGGTAGCCGGCAGCGGTGGTGATCCACCGGTCGATCTTTTCCGCCAGCACGGTATCGGTGCGCAACCGTGACCCCAGGTCCATGACCGCCCGCACGAACCCGGTCCGCAGTTCGGATTCCGGGTTCTCCAGGGCATCGAGCAGCGCCGCCTTGATGGATTCCCAACCGGTGGCCACCGCCTCGTGCAGTTGCGGATCATCCAGAATGCTGTGCTTGAGCCCTTCCACCTTGGCGATCGTGTCCGGGCTGTGCTGCATATCGCGGGCGAATTCGGCCAGCCAGTCGTCGATGTTGCGGCGCAGCCGATGGTCGGGGTCGGTCCGGACGGCGTCGGTGAAAGCCGCCAACTCGCGGTGTAGCCGTTCACCCACGAAGGTATCCATCATCGACGGCAGCCAGGTGGGGGAGCGCTCGGCGACGAGTGTGACCACTGTCTGACGGTTCACCGCCACCCAGTCGGCAACCCGTTCTGCCAGCAGGTCCACGAAGGGGCGCTGGTGTCCGTCGCGCAGGACCAGTTCGAGCATGCGGCCCAGGGTCGGGGACCATTCCGGTGCCAACATGTGCTTGCGGGCCAGGGACTCGGCCAAGGCCAAGACGTCCTCGTCGTTCACCACCGAAAGCAGGGCACGGATCGCCGTCGCCCCTTCCACGGCGACGCGTTGGGCATTCTTGGCCTCGGTGAGCCAGGCCCCGGCGGGCGCGGCGAAGGACAGCGAAGCGAGTTTGCTGCCCACGACCTCATCGGAGAGGAAGTTCTCCTCGATGAAGCCGCCCAGGCTCTCACCGATCTGGTCCTTCTTGCGCGGGATGATGGCCGTATGCGGGATCGGCAGACCCAGTGGGTGGCGGAAGAGCGCTGTGACGGCGAACCAGTCGGCCAGGGCACCGACCATCCCGCCCTCGGCCGCCGCCCTGACGTATTGGAGCCACCCATGGGACTCCTGTAGGGCGAAGGACACGGCGAACAGGACCGCCATCCCGATCAAGAGTCCCGTGGCAATGGTCTTCATGCGCCGCAACGCTGCGGACCGTTCGACGTCGGAGATCAGCTGCATGGTGGTCCAATCGGTGAGGTGTCTCGGTGGCGCGCTTCCACGATAGTTCACCGGCTCGCCAGCGGATCGCAGAAACGAGTCCGGGGCATCGCGTAGCGTATGGAACATGCACCATGTCTACGCACATCGCGGGTCCAGCGCCGCCTACGCGGAAAACACCAGGGCCGCCTATCTACAGGCGCTCGCCGACGGGGCCGATGGGATCGAATGCGACGTCCACCTCACCCGTGACGGCCGGATCGTCTGCCATCACGACCAGACGGTGGACCGGACCTCGAACGCGTCGGGGCGGATCTCCTCGTTCACACTGCAGGAACTGCGCGAGCTGGACTTCGCCTCCTGGAAGGGCCGGGAGATTCCCGCCGACTACGGGACACTGCAGGAACAACTCCTGACCTTGGGCGAACTGGTGGAGCTGGCCGCCTCCGCGGGACGTCCGATCGGCTTGGCCATCGAGATCAAGCACCCCAGCGAATTCGGGCGCCGACTCGAAGACGCCGTATTGGCGGAACTGACCCGGCTGGGTTGGGAGGCGGCCACCTCGAAGATCGGAGATGTCACTCTCAGCTTCATGTGCTTCGATCCCGGATCGGTCCGCCACCTCTCCTCCCGGGTTGCCCCGGACTTCCTGTGCCAACTGGTGACCGGAGCGAACCCCCGAAAGGTCGCAGCCCTCGAAGAGCGCGGGGACCACCTCGGCGCCCAGGTCGCGTCCGTCGTCTACGGGGCCGAGCAGGAAGGCGTTCCGGCCATCGAGGCGGGAACAGCCGGCGTTGCGGGCCCGGGCGTTGCCTGGGTGCGCCGGCACGAGGACACCGTCAGGGCGTGGCTCCATCACGGAACCCGGCTGCGCGTGTGGACCGTGGACCGGGAGGAGGACATCGAATTCCTCGCCGGCGTGGGTGTCCAGGAAATGACCAGCAACGATCCGAAGCACACGCGCGACGTTTTGAATTCACTGGCCCGGGCGTGAACACCGGGTCCGAAAGGGTGCGGGCCGTCGGCATCGACCGGCTGACCGATACCGCGGGCATCCATCAGCTTCGGCTGCCGGCCCCGGAATGTGGGGCCGACCAGGTGGTCCTGGCCGTGGAGGCCGTCGCCGTGAACCACGTCGACACCTTCGTCCGCTCCGGGGTCTACGCCACGGAACTGGACTTTCCCGTAGCGGTCGGCCGGGACGCGGTGGGGACCATCGAGGCCGTGGGCGCCTCGGTGACCGGCCTGCAGGTCGGGCAGCGGGCCTGGACCAACAGCCTCGGTTTCGCAGGCCGGCCCGGAGCGACCGCCGAACGGGTCGGCGTCGACGCCGAACGGGCTTATCTACTTCCCCCTGACGTGGACCCGGTCGCCGCCGCCGCTGCGCTGCATCCCTGCACGACGGCGGCCCTGGCTGTTCAGCGGCAGGGGAACCTCCAGCCCGGGGAGAGTATCTACATTGCCGGGGGTGCCGGGCAGGTCGGCTCGGCGGCCATCGTGCTCGCGGTGGCCCGCGGGGCCCGGGTGCTGGCCTCTGCCTCGGCCGACGATGCAGGCCATTGCCGCGGACTCGGCGCCCAGACGGTGCTGGACTACCGCGACCCCGACCTGGTGCCGCGACTGCTCCAGGCCGTCCCCGAAGGCATCGACGTGCACATCGACACCGCAGGACATAACGACCTGGCGGCGGCGGTGAAACTCGCTGCGCCCCGCGGACGGATCGTTCTCCTGGCCGGGCCCACCACGGAAGCTGTCTTGCCCGTGGGACGGCTCTACATGCGCGACGCGAGCCTGCGCGGTTTCGCGATCAGCAACGCCACTGTCGGCGAACTGGCCGACGCCGCAGAAACCGTCAACATGCTGCTGGCCACCGGGGCCTGGACGCCCCGGCAGGTGAGCCTCGGGTCCTTCGACGACGCCGGGTGGGCCCACGCGCGACTGGAATCGGGGGAGAACCGCGGCACCCGGATCGTTTTGCGGCCGGCACCCTGACTCGGGAGGCCCCGCGCGTGGATAGACTGCCGAGGTGAAGTTCAGCCAGTCCCCGGCCGTGAAGACGGGCCTGTCCATCGCCGTGGCGACGGGCCTCTACGGCATCTCCTTCGGCGCGCTCGCCGTGGCTTCCGGGCTGAGCTTCTGGCAGACCGTGGCCTTAAGCGCGCTGATGTTCACCGGCGGCTCACAATTCGCGTTCATCGGGGTCGTGGCCGGCGGAGGTGCCGGTTCGGCGGCCTTCGGTGCCGCCACCCTGTTGGGGATCCGCAACATCATCTACGGGATGCAGATGAACTCCATGGCCCGCCCCACCGGATGGCGCAAGGCGGCCGCAGCCCACGTGACCATCGACGAATCCACGGCCACCGCCGTCGTCCAGGAGGAGCTGATAGAGGTCCGCCGCGGGTTTTGGACCGCCGGGCTGGGGACCTTCATCCTCTGGAACCTGTTCACGATCGCCGGGGCCCTACTCGGCGACGCGCTGGGAGATCCGAAGGCCTGGGGGTTGGACGGGGCCGCGGTCGCCGCCTTCCTGGCCTTGTTATGGCCCCGGCTGTCCTCGCGTGAACCCGTGGCCATTGCCGTGGTCTGCGCGGCGGCCACCGTGCTGGCCATCCCGTTCGTTCCACCGGGCATCCCGATCCTCATTGCTGCACTCGTTGCCGGGGTGTGGGGTTGGGTTGGACACCAGGGACGGGAGGCCCGCGCATGAGTCTGTGGTGGTGGATCCTGGCCGCCTGCGTGGTGGCCTACCTGTCCAAGCTTTCCGGTTATTTGGTGCCAGCCAGGATCCTGGACAAACCGCGCATGGGCCGGGTGGCCGGGACGCTGACCATCGGGCTGTTGGCTTCACTGACCGCTGTGAACACTTTTGCCAGCGGTCAGGAGCTGGTCCTCGACGCCCGGATCGGCGCCCTGCTGGCAGCGGCGATCGCGCTGCTGCTGCGGGCCCCGTTCCTGCTGGTCGTGATGGTTGGGGCGGTGGCCGCGGCATTGCTCCGGCTGGCTGGAATGCCCTAGGACGACGGAGCAGCAACGTTCAGTCGTGCTGCGCCCGGCGTTGTCGGGCGAGGGACACCAGCACGAAGAACACGGCGATGAATCCCAGCTCCAGCAGGCATAACACGATCAACGGGATCCACGCGGACTGGCCGATGAAGATGATGGCTCCCATCAGCAATAAGAGGGTGGCCATCACCAGCACGAACCAGGCGAAACCCAAGACCGTGCGGGCACTCCGCATGCCGGTGCGGAAACCGAAACCGTCAGGGACGGGCCCGGCGCCGTGGAACTCGGTGGACCCATTGGCGTAGTGGTCTTCGGCCGGCCCGGGCGGCTGCCCTGTTCGGGCTCCGTATCTTGGTTCATCCGGTTCATCCGGTTCATCGGGTTCGTCAGGTGAGCGCGGATGCTCCAGCCATGACGGCATGACGATCGCCTCCTTGGGTGGCGTGCTTCATGGTGCCATCCTGCCTGATTCGCGCCCTGATGGCACGCGCTGTTGCGTTGCTAGTGCTGGGCGGTGGCCAAGGCGGCGGTCTGGGCGGCGATTTCGGACTCCTCGTCGGTGGGGACCACCAGTACGGGGATGGCCGACTCGGGGGCCGAGATGACCCGCGGCTGCTTGCTGCGCTCGATGTTGGCCATCTCGTCGAGCTTGACGCCCAGCGCACCGAGGCCGGAAACGACGCGTTGGCGGAAGAGCCAGGAGTTCTCCCCGATGCCCGCGGTGAAGACGATGGCCTGCGCGCCGCCCACGGCCACGTGGTATCCGCCGATGTACTTCTGCAGCCGGTAGGCGGCGACCTCCAGAGCCAGCTCCGCGCCGTCGTCGCCCTGGGCGGCAGCCTCGACGACCGAACGCATGTCGTTTTCGCCCGAGAGCCCCTTCAGGCCCGAGTCCTGGTTGAGGATGTGGTCCATCTGCTCGGCAGTGTACTCGCCGCGGATGACCAACTGGGTGACGATCGAGGCATCGAGGTCACCGGACCGGGTGCCCATGACCAGTCCCTCGAGCGGGGTGTAGCCCATCGAGGTGTCGATGCTCTTGCCCTGGCGAATGGCGGTGATCGAGGCGCCGTTGCCCAGGTGGGCGATGACCGCACGGAAGCGCTGGCGTTCGATGCCCAGCAGTTCGGCGGCTTTGCCGGCCACGTAGTCGTGGCTGGTTCCGTGGAAGCCGTAGCGGCGGACGCCATGACGCTTATAGAGGTCATCGGGCACGGCATAGCGCCAGGCGTATTCGGGCATGGTGCGGTGGAAGGCGGTGTCGAAGACGGCCACCTGGGGGAGTTTGGGCCACTTCTCCAACAGGGCGCGGATGCCCAGTGCGGCCGCGGGGTTGTGCAGGGGAGCCAACGGTGCCAACCGCTCAATGGCGCGGACGATCTCGTGGGTGATCAGCACCGGCTCGGCGAAGCGCTCGCCACCGTGGACCACCCGGTGTCCGACGGCCTCGATCTGGCGCTCACCCAGAACCCCGCGCAGGTGTTCCTGCACGGTTTCCAAGGCGGCGGCGTGGTCGGGAACCTCCGGACCACCGATTCGTTCGACCAGACCGGCGAGCAGGATCTCATCGGTTCCGGTTTCACGGACCTGGTATTTCAGCGAGGATGATCCCGAGTTGATGACCAGTACGAGCATGGGTGGGGCTCCTAGTGTTCCTGGGCCTGGATGGCGGTGATGGCCACCGTATTGACGACGTCGTCCACGGTGCAGCCGCGGGAGAGGTCGTTGACGGGTTGATTCAGTCCCTGCAGGACCGGGCCGACCGCGACGGCGCCAGCCGATTGCTGGACCGCCTTATAGGTGTTGTTCCCGGTGTTCAGGTTCGGGAAGATGAACACCGTTGCCTGCCCGGCCACCGAGGACCCCGGCAACTTGGAGGCACCGATGGAGGTGTCCACTGCGGCGTCGTACTGGATGGGCCCATCTACTGCCAGCCCGGGTTCGCGCCGGCGCACCAGATCGGTGGCGGTACGGACCTCGTCGACGGATCCTCCGGTGCCCGAGGCGCCCGTCGAGTAGGAGAGCATCGCCACGCGGGGGTCGACCCCGAACTGCCGGGCCGTCTGGGCCGAAGCCAGGGCTATATCGGCCAGCTGGTCCGCATCCGGGTCCGGGTTGACCGCACAATCGCCGTAGACCAGAACGCGGTCCTCCATGAGCATCAAGAAGACCGAAGACACGATATCCACTCCGGGACGGGTCTTGATGAACTCCAATGAGGGGCGGATCGTGTTGGCGGTGGTGTGGGCGGCTCCGGAGACCATGCCATCCACGTGGCCCAGATGGACCATCATCGTGGCGAAATAGGAGCGGTCGAGCAGGCGCTCACGGGCCGATTCAACCGTGACACCCCGGTGGGCGCGCAACCGGGCGTATTCGGCGGCGAACCCCTCCAACAGATCGCTGCGGGCCGGATCGGTGATGGGGATGCCGTCCAGGTCGATGCCATGGGACGCAGCCAGTTCGCGGACCTCGTGGGTATTGCCCAGGATGACTAGATCGCAGATCCCGCGACGGCTGATGATCTCCGCCGCCCGCAGGATCCGCAGATCCTCGCCCTCGGGCAAGACGATCCGCTTACGCTCCGATCGTGCCCGTTCCACCAGCTGGTGCAGGAACCGCAGCGGGGTCATGGTCTCCGGGGCCGGCAGCGAGAGCCGGGCCAGCAGTTCGTCCTCGTCGACGTCCCGATACCAGGCACCCAGGGCGGCTGCCGTCTTACGCGGCTGCCCCGCGGTCAACGCCCCCGAGACCTCCCAGACCCGGTGCGCCGTGGAATAGGTGTCCTCCTCGACGGTGAAGACCGGGAAGGGGGCGGCAGCCAACAGCGGCAGGACCGAGTCCTCGATCGGCCGGGGGCCGGTGAGCAACAACCCGGCGGTGGTGGGAAAACCGGGGGTCCTGGAGGTCGCCACGGCGGTGGCCATGACGTCGGAACGGTCAGCCGGGGCGATCACCAACGAATCGTCCCGGTAGCGGTCGAGCAGATAACCCACGTTCATGGCCGCGACCAGGACATGGTCGATGTCGCGGTCCAGTTCCGGGGCACCGGCGACCAGCCGGGCGCCCAACGCCGAACTCACTTCCCCGACCGTGGGCCGGATGATCTCCGCGATCTCGGGCAGCACATACACCTTGCGGTGCCGCAGTCCCGGACGCACGGACTCCCGGATCTGATCCGCCAGCTCCGGGTCGGCCCGGTTCACGATCATCGACAGGAGGGAGACGTTTTCCTCGTAGAAACCCTTGCGGGCCAGGTCGACGGCGTCCACGGCCTCGGTGACGGTATGCTCCGCCGCGTTGATCACGCCCACCACATGGCAGCCCAGATGGTTGGCCAGCTGGGCGTTGAGCCCGAATTCCAAGGCGGCATCGTGATCGGATAGGTCGGTCCCCTCCACGATGACGACGTCGACATCGCGGGCGATCCGGCTGTAGGTATCCAGGGCCCGGGAATGGATTTCGTCGAGATTCCCGGCGACGATGAGTTCGCGGGCCTGTGCTCGGGTCATCGCGACGCCGACATGGGACTCGTCCAGATCGAAGAGATCGCGGATCAACGCGACAACGGGGTCGGTGTCCACATCGGGGCCGTCGGTGATGGGACGGAAAAAGCCGATCCTGTCGGCGTGGCGGTGCAAGAGGTCCGCCAGACCCAGGGTGACCAGTGACTTCCCGCTGGCGGGGGTGGATGCACTGACATAAATGCCGCGGGCCATGGGTCTCCTTCGAAGGCGGTCGCTGTGCCTGACCCATCGTGCCACGCCGGACGCGGCAATGCCCACGACCCCGATCACATCCGGGCGTGGGCATTGCCGCAATTTTTGGCTCAGGCCGCGGTGGTCTCAGGAGCCGTGAGCCGACCATCGCGCATCGTGGCGACGGCATCGGTCAACGGAACGAATTCGGTGTCGTGGGTGACCATGACGGTGGCGACCTGGAATTCGTCGGTGACCTGGCGCAGCAGCCTCACGATCGAGTCACTGCGGTCGTGGTCCAGTGCCGCAGTCGGTTCGTCCACGAGCAGCACCTTCGGATCCCCCATGAGGGCCCGGGCGATGTTCACGCGCTGACGTTGACCCCCGGAGAGCTGGTGCGGACGCTTATGGGCTGCCTCGTCCAAGCCGACGATCCCCAGCAGTTCGGCGGCCCTCACCCGTGCCTCCTTCACCGATTTGCCGCGTAGGTGGTCCACGATGACCAGTTGTTCCAGCGAGGTCAACGAGGCCAAGAGGTTCGGCTGCTGGAAGACGATGCCGATCTTCTCGCGTCGCAGGGTGGTCAGGTCCTGATCGGAGAGTCCGGTCGCTTCGGCCCCGTCGACGAAGACCCGTCCGGCGGTGGGACGGACCAATGTGGCAGCGGTGGCCAGGAGGCTGGACTTCCCCGAGCCGGAGGGGCCGACGAGGGAGAGCATCTGACCGGGGCGGACGGTGAGGTCGACGCCGTCCAGTGCCTTGACGGTACCCTCGCCGTCCGGGTATTCGAGGGTGACGTCGATCAGGCTCAGCGAGCCGGTGTTGGCGGTGGTGGCGGCGGGGGCGTATTCGGTGGTGATGGTCATGGGGCGTTTTCCTTTAGGCAAAGACGGAGGGGTGGTTCGGAGGGGCCGTGCCGGGACGGCCCGGGGCGTTAGTTGCCGCCCAGGGCGATTAGCGCGTCGACCTTGGTGGTGCGCCGGACGGCCAAGGCCGATCCGGCCAGCCCCAGGACGACGATCCCGAGAATGGGGAGCAGCGTCGTCGTGGCGTCCACCAGGAAGGGCGCGGCTTGGGCGGCAAAGAATCCGCCGGCGACCCCCACGGCGCCACCCAGTGCGGCGCCGGCGATCAGGACGATGGCGGCCTGGGTGATGGCATCGCGGAGGATGTATTTGCCGGAGCCGCCCAGCGCCTTGAGCACCGCGATGTCGCGGGTCCGCTGGACGGTCCAGACGGTGAGGAAGGCGACGATGACCAGGGCGGAGATGCCGTACAGGAAGGCCTGCATCATCAGCAGCGAACCGTGCTCGCTCTGATAGGCACCCAGGGCCTGGAAGGCGCCGGTGCGGGTGGTGGTCACGGTATCGGCGGCGGAGTTCGCTGCCGCCTCGTCAACGGCGGCCCCGTCGTCGTAGGTGATCGCCGTGACGGTGCCGACCTGATCGGGGTTGGACAGATGGGCGATCTTGGTCCAGGTCGGCAGGGCGGTCCAGACGACGCTGGTGTGGGAGTACCACTGGTCCTCGACCACGGAGGCGACCCGGAGCTCGGTCCCGCCCAGGGTGACCCGGTCGCCGGTGGTCACCGAGAGGTCCTCGGCGGCGGTCCGGCTCAGGACCACGGTGTCGTCCTCCACGCTGGCCGGGGTCAGCTGGCCGCCGGGGTCGACGCCGAAGACGGCGACGTTGGTGGTTCCTCCCGCGGTGTCGGCGGAGCCGGACTGCAGCCGGGTCTGGCTGATGCCCAGCGGTTCGGCGTTCTTCACGCCGTCCACGCCCTTCCAGGTGTCGACCTGGGTTTCGGTGACTTCGCTTTCGGTGAAGGACGCCTTGGGTTCCGAGGTGCCGGGGGCGCCGAAGGCGATGCTGTCCACGGGGGCGGACGTGCCGCTTTCGTGGACGGATCCGAGTTTGGCGATGGACGACGTCGATTGGTCTCCCAGGCCGGCGGTCAGGCCCGAGAGCATGACCAGCAGCAAGGTGATCAGGGCGACGACGCCGCCCATCAGGGCGAAGCGGCCCTTGGCGAAACTGATGTCACGGATGGCGAGGAACAAGGTGTACTACTTTCGGGGTCGTGGTGGCCGGATGGCCTATGTATCCACTCTCCCGCGGAGCGTTGCCCGTTCCATCAACCGATCGGTTGATCCTGGTCCAGCCCTAGATTTTGGAGGTCTCCAACTCGATCCTGCGGCGGCCCTCCGGCCCGACGAAACGGTAGGCGACGAGCAGCATGAGGGTCCAGACGGCGCCGACCACCAGCGCAGTCCGTCCGGCTTCGCTGAAGCCCAGGATGAACACGATGAAGACCATGAAGGCCAACCCCAGGTAGCTCAGCACGGGCCAGAACGGCAGGACGTAGTTCCCTGCCGGCTGGCCGGTGGCCCGCAGTTCCAGGCGCATCCGGTGGTGGGCCAGCAGGATGGTTCCCCAGGTGAAGACGGTGGCGAACGTGGCGATGGAGGCGACGATGAGGAAAAGCTGGTCGGGGATCCAGAAGTAGAGTCCCAGACCGATCAGTAGGCACACCGAGATCAGGGCCACCGGCCAGAGCGGGATCCCGTTGCGGGAGAGCCGCCCGAAGGAAGCCGGCGCATTGCCCTGTTCGGCCAGCCCGAACATGGTGCGGGTGGCTGCGTAGAAGATGGAGTTCATGGCGGACAACGCGGCGGTGAGGACGACGGCGTTGATGATGTGTTCCGCGGCCGGGATGCCGAGGCCGGCGAAGACCTGCACGAAGGGGCTGCCCTCGGAGCCGATCTCGTTCCAGGGGAACAGGCAGAGCATCACCCCGATGGAGAGCACGTAGAAGAGCAGGATGCGCATCGGGACGGTGTTCACGGCCTTCGGGATGGCCTGGGCCGGGTCCCCGGTCTCCCCGGCGGTCATGCCCAGGGTTTCGATGCCGCCGAAGGAGAAGACCACGATGCCCAGGCTCATGACGATGCCCCAGACACCGAAGGGGGCGAACCCACCGTGGTCGAAGAGGTTGTGCAGGCCCGGCTGGTAGCCGCCGACCTGGACGGCGAAGATGATGAGGTAGAGGCCGCCGACGATCATGGAGATGATGGTGACGATCTTGACCAGCGTGAACCAGAATTCCAGCTCCCCGAACACGCTGACCCGCAACAGGTTCAATCCGCCGATGAGCAGCATGGCGGCCAGCATCCAGATCCAGCCCGGGGCGTCCGGGTACCACATGCCCATGTATTGGCCCACGGCGGTCATGTCGGCGATCGCGACGACGACCATCTCGAAGGCGAAGGTCCACCCCACCAGGAAACCTGACAGCGGGCTGATGTACCGGTTGGCGTATTGCGCGAAGGAACCGGCCACCGGGTGGCGGACCGCCATCTCGCCCAGGGCACGCATCACCGTGAAGACCACGCAGCCGGCGATGATGTAGGCCACCAGCACCGCGGGCCCGGCCGCCTGGATGGTTTCGGCGGACCCGTAGAACAGGCCGGTACCGATCGCCGAACCGAGGGCGATGAAACGGATATGCCGGAGGGAGAGCTTCCGCTCGAGGGAGGGCCCCGACGTCGTCGGCGGGGTGGAAGTCCGTGATTCTTGCATGGTCCTACCTGGGGTAGCGGCTAAGGGAAGGCGGTCCACGGTGTCGGCGAACCGCATTAACTGTGGCACAGGATGTGCGTCTGAACACAATGCATGGGTGACAACCGTCTCCCGTGGTGGGATCCTGAGGGCATGATCGTTGCCTTCTCTGTTTCCACCAACATGCCGAACACCGACGGGTCGGTCCACGAAGCCGTGGCCGCTGCCGTGCAGGTCGTCAGGGAATCCGGCCTGCCGAACAACACGTCCTCGATGTTCACCGAGATCGAAGGGGAATGGGATGAGGTGATGGATGTGGTCAAGCGGGCCACGGAGGCGGTCGCCGCCTACGGCAACCGGGTCTCGCTGGTCCTCAAGGCCGATATCCGCCCCGGCCATACCGGTGAGCTGACCGGGAAGATCGACCGCCTGCAGAAGGCGTTGGAACGCAGCGACAGCTGATCGGGGGCCGTGGCGGTCCTCGGCGGTGACCCCAGTACGCTGGTGGGGTGCGAATCAACGACTACACCATCCGGAAGGCCACGACCGAGGACATTGCCGGCACCTTGGCCATGAAACTCGCCGCCTGGCGGGAAACCTATGCCGACCAGCGCCCCGAGTCGTTCTTCGAGGCCGAGGAGGCCCGCCGCGAGGCCCAGATCGACTGGTGGACCCGCGGACTGGCGGCCGGGGCCGACCTGTGGATCGCCACCGCCCCGGATGGGCGGGTCGTCGGTTGTGCCGGCGGTGCCCCCGTCCATGACGAGGATGCCCCGACCGGTGCCGTGGCGGAACTGCAGATGCTCTATGTGCTCGCCGAGGCCCACGGGACCGGACTCGGGGCCGGATTGATGCGGGCGACGATCGGGAACCTGCCGGCAGTGGTGTGGATCCTCGAACACAATCCGCGCGCCCAGGCCTTCTACCGCAAGCACGGGTTCGACTTCGACGGCGCCCGTGAGCTGCTCGCCGATGAGTGGGCGGGCCTGGATGAAGTGCGGATGGTCAGGCCGGGTCCCCGTGGCTAAATCCCGCTCCCGCGGAAATTCGTCGGGCAAGACCCGTCCCCGGAAGACGACGGCCGGTCCAGCAGAGAGGCGGGACCCCCAACCGGGGGACTATCCGATCGATACGGGGACGGCGACCCTTGAACGAGACCCCTATGACGACGGCGGCTGGATCCTGAAGGTCAACGGGGTGCCGTCCTCGCATGTCGATGTCGGGGATCCGTTGCGTCTGGATTTCGAATACATGCGCTGGATGGCCGCCCTGGTGGGCGCCCGCTACCCGCAGGAGCGCGACGGCGGTGGGCCGCGGTTGCGGGCCCTGCATCTGGGCGGCGGGGCGTGTTCGATGGCCCGGTGGATCGCTGCCGCCTACCCGGAGGCCCGCCAGGTGGTCGTTGAACTCGACGGACGCCTCGCCGAGTTGGTGCGCGGGTGGTTCGACCTGCCGCGGGCGCCGAAACTGCGCCTGCGGGTGGGGGAGGCGGGCGAGGTCCTGCGCTCGCTGACCGATGACACCCGGGATCTGCTCATCCGTGACGTCTTCGCCGGGGATAAGACCCCTGCGGACCTGACCACCGTGGGCTTCACCCGCGAGGCGGCCCGCGTCCTGGCCGGGGAGGGGCTGTACATCGTGAACTGCGGGGACACCCCGAAATTAGAGACGGCACGCCGGGAGGCCGCCACCATCGGTGCCGTCTTCGCCCACACGGCGATCGTGGCCGACCCGGCGATGCTCAAGGGCCGTCGCTACGGAAACATGGTCATTGCCGGCTCCAACGCCCCCATCCCGGCGGGACCAGGGATGTTGCGCGAGCTGCTCGGCGGTGCAGTGCCCGCCCAGTATTGGGAAGACGCCCGCGTCCGTTCCTTCGCCGGGACCTCGGCGGTCATCGACGATGGACCGGGAACCCCCGGCTAGAAGGCCTGGAAGTCGCCCGTGCGCACATATTCGAGGTAGAGCTCCAGCACCCGGGCCGCGGAACGGCTCATCGGGTGCGGAG
Organism: Arthrobacter sp. AOP36-A1-22; assembly: GCF_052377615.1. Lineage (NCBI taxonomy): Bacteria > Bacillati > Actinomycetota > Actinomycetes > Micrococcales > Micrococcaceae > Arthrobacter > Arthrobacter sp. AOP36-A1-22. The sequence continues at coordinate 23,871 of NZ_JBQSWX010000017.1, read as the reverse complement.
GATCCGCCAACGGCCGGAAAGCCACTTCGGTGACCTCGGACTCCTCGGCCCGGACCCGCCCGTGGGCCCCGCGCCAGAGGAAGCACAAGCCGAAGGCATGCAGCCGGTCGCCGTTGGGATAGAGCAGCTCGTGGTATTCGGGATCCGATAATGACGCGAACGGGACCAGCTCCGCCGGTGGGGCGACGAGCCCGGTCTCCTCGGCCAGTTCCGCACAGGCGGCGGCCCGGAAGCCCTGGCCGGGTTCGGCGGCCCCTCCGGGGAACTCCCATTGCCCGGTATCGACCCGGCGCTGGAACAGGGCCCTGCCCTCGTCGTCCAGGGCGATCACCTGGGCGCCGGGCACCAGCAGCAGGCGCGAACCCACGTCCTGACGCAGCTGCCATACATACGAGCCTTCATGTGCCATCCGGTCAGCCTAGACCCTGCCGGCGCGGTGGGCCCGGGGACGCTAGATGCCGATGGCCTGATCGATGACGCCGATCCCGAAGAACACCACGAACGCCGCGGCCACGGCCCACATCAGGGGATGGATCTCCTTGGCCCGACCCTGCACGGCCCGGATGAAGACGTAGGCGACGAAACCGGCACCGATGCCGTTGGCGATGGAATAGGTGAAGGGCATCAGGACGAAGGTCAGGAAGGCCGGCAGCGCCACCCCCCAATCGGTCCAGTCGATCCTGGTGATCTGGGTGATCATCATGAACCCGACCACCACCAACGCCGGGGCCACGGCCTCGAAGGGCACCAGGTGGATCAGCGGGGTCAGGAACATCGCGGCGATGAACAACAGCCCGGTGACGATCGAGGCCAGGCCGGTGCGCGCCCCCTCGCCGATGCCGGCCCCGGATTCGACGAAGATCTGGCTCGACGAGGAGGAGGCGCCGCCGCCGGCGATGGCCCCGAGCGAATCGACCAGCAGCACGCGGTCGACGTCATGGATGTTTCCGTCCTCGTCGACGTTCCCGGCCTCGTTGGCCAGCCCGACCATGGTGCCCATGGCGTCGAAGAAGATCGAGAGCAGGATGACGAAGGCCAGCAGCAGCGCCGAGGTGGCGCCCAGATGCTGGAACGGTCCGACCACGTTGGCCTGGCCGATCAGGCTCAGGTCGGGGGCCTGCCAGTCGGGGGTGGACGGGACCACGAGCGACCAGCCCTGCGGGTTGGAGGTGGTGCCGTCGAAGGACGGGCCGATGTGGAAGACGGCTTCGAGGAGGTTGGCCAGTGCCGAGGCGGCGACAATGCCGATGAGGATCGCCCCCTTGACCTTGCGGACCACCAGGGCCATGGTCAGCAACAGGCCCACCACGAAGACCAGGGTGGGCCAGCCGATGAGTTCGCCGTCGAATCCGAGTCCGACCGGCACCGTGGTCCCGGCCTCGTCGGGGATGCGCCGCACGAAGCCGGCATTGACCAGGCCGATGAGGGCGATGAACATGCCGATGCCCACCACGATGGCGGTCTTCAGGCTCGGGGGCACGGCGTTGAACACCGCGGTCCGGAAGCCGGTGAGAACCAGCACCAGCATGGTGGTGCCGGAGATGACGACCAACCCCATGACGTCCGGCCAGGTCAGGCCGGGGTTCGTCGCGACGGTCACGGCGACGAAGGCGTTCACTCCCAGCCCGGTGGCCAGGGCGAAGGGGTGTTTGGCCCAGGCCCCCATGAGGATCGTCAGGATGCCGGCGACCAGGGCGGTGGCTGCGGCGACGCGGGCCGAACCGAGCTCGGCTCCGGTGGAATCGGCACCGCTGAGGATCAGCGGGTTGAGCACCACGATGTAACTCATGGCGAAGAAGGTCGCCAGCCCGCCGCGGATCTCCCGGGAGTAGTTGGAACCACGTTCAGTGATCTTGAAATATCGATCGAGGGTGCCGAGCCCGTTTTTAGCCATGGGCAGAATCCTAATGTGCCTAGTGGGGCTCAAACGACTTGGAAGTAGGTAGTGTGAGGAAGTGAACCACCCCGGTGGTTTCATAGCCGGAAGAAGCATAGGCCGACTGCCAAGGAGTGACCGTCATGAGTGAGGCAAACGTTCCACAGGAGGCCGCGATGTCGGCGGAGGGCATCGTCGTCGGCGTCGACGGTTCGGACCCGGCGCTATGTGCCCTGGACTGGGCGGCCGTCGAGGCTCGACGGCGCGGGGTGCCGTTGAATGTCGTCACCTGTTACACGATCCCGGTCTTCGCCGCGTCCAGCATGGATGCCGGGTACGCGACCCTGGATGACCAGGTCATCCGGGATGGCGCCCAGGAGGTGCTGGACGCCGCCCGGGAGCGTATCGGTGAAACGGAGGTGGACGTCCGCCTGCGCATCGAATCGGGCGACCCCTCGGGCGTGCTGATGGAACTCAGTGAAGAGGCCGACCTCATCGTGGTCGGGACCCGCGGTCGCGGCGGTTTCGTGGGCCGGCTCCTCGGATCGGTCAGTAGTGCCCTGCCCGCCCACTCCAAATGTCCCACCGTCGTCGTGCCGGTCTGCACCGCCGAACGTTCGGAAGCCGACCCGGAGATCCGCGACGTCGTCGTCGTGGGCATCGACGGTTCGGATCGGGCCCGGCGGGCCGTCCTGGTGGCGGCGGAGCAGGCCATGCTGCGGGCGGTACCGCTGCGGGTGGTGTGTGCACTGCCTCCCGTGAGCGGATCGCTGGCCTGGATGCCGGCCACCGTCGACCAGGAGGCACTGACCCTGGATGTACGCCGCCAACTCAAGGTCGGCGTCCGTTGGCTGACCAGCCACTTCCCTGAGCTGGTCATCGAAACCGAGGTGATCCAAGGAGCCCCGATCGAGGTGCTCATCGAGGAGTCCTCGAGGGCCGAGCTGCTGGTGACTGGTTCACGCGGCCGGGGCGGGTTCGCCGGCATGCTGCTGGGCTCCACCTCGCAGGGCGTCCTCCACCACTCCAAGGGCCCGGTGCTGGTGGTCCCCGATTCCCCGGATCCCCGCTTGGAGGACCGCGCCGACTTCGATACCGACGACGTGGACTGAGCCGGCGGCAACCAATTCGCCCTCCACTGGAAAGGCCCCCGTCCCACCATGGTGGGACGGGGGCCTTTTCCGGCCTTGCGGCGCTGGATCAGTAGCGCACGCCGTAGGAGTAGATGTTGTTGACCCAGCTCAGCGGGGTGGTCGAGATCCCGGCTGAGGGGTTCCGGGCATGGACGACCTGTCCTCCACCGAGGTAGATGGCGACGTGGTAGAACGACGCGCCGCCGTTGCTGGTGGAGAACACCAGGTCACCGCGCTTGAGCTGGCTCAGCGGAACCTTCGTGCCCCCGGCGAAATACTGCTGCGATGAAGTCCGTGGCAGTGAGATGCCGCTCTTGGCGAAGGCCCGCTGCGCGAAACTCGAGCAGTCGTAGGAGTTGGGTCCGTTGGCGCCGAAGACGTAGCCCTTGCTGTTATCGGAGGCGGTCCCCAGAGCCCAGGCGATGGCCGATTCCTTGGACGAGCCGGAGGAGGACTGTGCGGCCTCGGCGGCTGCCTTCTCCTTGGCCCGCTTCGCTGCCGCGGCCTTCTCCCTGGCCTTCTTGTCCGCGGCGGCCTTTTGCTGCGCCCGCCGGTCTGCTGCGGCTTGCGCTCGTCGTTCCGCTGCCGCGGTGGCCTTCTTGTTTGCGGCGGCCTGCGCCGCCTCGGACCGGGCCTTCTTGGCTGCCGCCTGCTCCTGGGCCCGCTTGTGCGCGGCGGCCTTCTTCTGTGCTGTCGTGGGCCCGGAATTCGAGGCGGCAGGAGCTGCCGGCTTGGGCTCCGAGGTCTTGGTGTTGGCTGGCTCCCGGGGGGCGGCCTTCACCGGGGAGGGGGTCGAAGCGGCGACCGGTTTCGGATCCGTGGCCGGGGCCTGGGCGGCCACCGGGGCCTGGCTGGGCTTCGTGGTCTTGGTCTGGGGGGCCAGTGACGTGTTGCCGGTGGCCTCGTCCGGTACTGCCTCCGGGGCAGCGGCGAGGGCCTGCGGCTCTTCGGCCGGCTCCTGTGCCGCCGGTTCCGCCGGTGCTGTGGCCAGTTCGGTCTGGAGGGCCTCTTCGCGTTGGGCATCCTCCATCGCGGTGATGCGTTTGGCTTCGTCGGCGCGTTCGGTATCGCGGAGGTAGGCGAGCTGGTCGATGAGTTCGCTGCGGAGCTTCTTCTGCTCGGTGACGCGGTCCGCGTAGGCCGTGCGGGTGCGCTCGGCCGCCTGGAGGGCGGTCTCGTTCGCGTCGGCAGCCTCGGTGGCTGCCGTCTCGGCTGCGTCGGCGTAGTTCTGCCAGTCGGCCCACAAGGACGCGGCCTGCTGGGCTGTGGTGAGCGTATTCGAACGGTTGGTGGCCAGCGTGTTCATCGTCGCGGCCTTATACAACACATCGTTGTGCTCGGAATCGTTCACCAGGGAGGTGATGCCGGGGTTGACCCCGCCGTTGCGGTAGAGGTCGCTGGCCAGTTGCCCGACCTGCTTCTTCACCGAGTCGTAGTACTTGGTGGCCTTGGCTGCTTCCGTGCTGGCCGCAGCAGCTGCCTCGTTGCGCTTGGCCAGGGTCTGGGAGGTGGTCTCGTAGGCGTCCTGGTCGTTGGCGGCCGACGCCTCGGCGTCGGTCAGCTCCCGGGTCGAATCCCCGATGAGGTCCTCGATGTCGGAGACCATGGCCTTCAAGGCCGCGGGGTCCTTCTTGGCGGCGGTGACCTCGGCCTTGGAGGGAAGGGTGCGGTCCGTGGGGACGGACGCGGCGAACGTGTTACCGAAGGCGGAGCTGTTGATGGTCGTGTCGACCGGTGCAGCGGTCGCTGCACCTCCGGTCATCAGGGTTCCCCCGATCAAGGCGACCGTGCACGTGGCTACGCCCAGAAATTGGCCCTTGGCCATATCGAATCCTCACTGCGAGTGGTGAACCGAACCGAGCGTCCAACGCGGCCCGCCAGGGCGTGCGTCAGGTCACGGTTAGGTTACTGCTTCACCCGAGACTAGAGGAGAATAGGTAACAGTGGCAACACGAGTCACGTCTTCATCATAAATAACATCCGTGTCATTTCGTTGCATATTCCTCGGCGTTGCGCAAACTTTCGACCGGCCGAGAGGGGGTCCCGGCTCGTGAGGAGGTCTCGATCAGCCCCAGCCCCAATGGTGGAGCGCTTCGTCGTCGATGCCGAAATGATGCGCGATCTCGTGCACCATCGTGATCTGGACCTCGGCGATGACCTCTTCGCGGGACGAGCACGCCGCCAAGGTGTCCTGCTGGAAGATGATGATCCTGTCGGGCAGGGCGCCGGCGCCCCAGCCGTCGTCGCGCTCGGTGAGGGGGATGCCGTCATAAAGTCCCAGCAGCGAGGTCTCCGGGTCCTCGTCCGGCAGCGGGATGTACTTGTCCTCGATGAAAACGACCACGTTGTCCATCATGGCCAGCAGGCGTTCGGGGATGTTGTCCAGTGCCTCGGAGGCGGCGTTCTCGAAATCTTCATCCGACATGCTGTAGGCCATGAGGCGACTCTATCCACTGCGCCGTTCCGGCGGTGAAGGCACGGTTTTGCGCGGGGCGAAAGGTGCCTTATAGTTGATGACGTCGCTGAAGGACTCTTATGTTCGACAGTCGTCCGGCCCCCATCGTCTAGCGGCCTAGGACACCGCCCTTTCACGGCGGCGGCACGGGTTCGAATCCCGTTGGGGGTACGAGCAGGTCCTGATTTCACCAGTATGAAATCATCTGGTATTATTTAGGACTTGTGAAGCGAGGGTAAAACCTTGTGAAACTAGGCCCTGTAGCGCAGCTGGTTAGCGCGCCGCCCTGTCACGGCGGAGGTCGCGGGTTCAAGTCCCGTCAGGGTCGCTTTGATTTTCCTTGTGAGGGAAGATCACGGTGATCATCGCCTAGATGATGCCAGGCTCTGTAGCTCAGTTGGTAGAGCGTTCGACTGAAAATCGAAAGGTCACCGGATCGACGCCGGTCGGAGCCACCAGCTAGAACCCCTCGGGTATCCCGGGGGGTTTTCTGCATCCGTGGTCCTTTCCCACTGACGGTAGGCTGGAGGCGGGTCCGTGCGCTTCGAACGAAAGGCCGTCACCGATGAACCAGCCCGAGCACACCGCCGCGCACCCGGCGACCGCGGGAACGACGACGATCACCGATGCCGCGGCGGCCAAGGTCGCGGCGGGTGCCGCCCGCACCGTCGCCGGCGTTCATTCACTCGGGGTTGGTTCCAACCGGGCCCTGGGGGCGCTCCGTGGTGCCGTGGGTGCCGGGGATGTAGCACAGGGCGTCACCGCGGAAGTCGGTCAGGCCGAGGTGGCCGTGGACATCACGCTGACGGCCGAACACGGCCGTCCACTGCAACGGATCGCCGAGGACGTGAGGGCGGCGGTCTATGCGGCCGTCGACGAGCTGACCGGGTTGCACGTGATTGAAGTGAACATCGAAATCGCCGATGTCTGCGCCCCCGAAGTCCCCGAGCAGGCGGTCCCCGGGCCCGTCGTGCCGGAAATGCCCTCGAGGGCGCCCACCACCGGCTCCGCCTCGATCGTCGACCCCGACACCCCCGGAAGGATGGAGCAGCCATGAACCCCACAGTGCTCGGACTCGCCGTCGCCGCCGTGCTCGGCTGGGCGGCCCTGACCCACGGCTTCGGGGGATTCCTGCTGATGGCCGTCTTCCTGGCTGTCGGCATGCTGGTCGGACGGTTCCTGGATGGCCGTCTTGATATGCGTCGGGTCCGTGACGCCCTGACCGGACGGCGTTCCTCATCGTGAGCGCCGAGACCACCGGCCCCGGGCGGCGCCCCCGGGCCGGACACACCCGGATCAGTACGCAGGCCCTGACCAGTTCCGCCCGGATCATCGCCTCCGAGGTCTTCGACGTGCAGCCGGGAAGCATCAGGGTCTCGCTCAATGACGAATTCGGTGCCTTGGCCCTGCGACTGAGCCTGCCCTTGCCCATTGCCCCGTTGGCCTATGACCGGCCCGCGGGCCTGGACGCCTCCGAATCGGTGATGGGCCGGGCCCGTGATGCCCGGTCCACGGTGCGCGACCGGTTCGTGGAGCTCACCGGCTCCCATGTCAGCAGCGTCGACGTCCGGGTCACCGGCGTCGTCCTGCGCAGAAGGAGGACGTCATGAACGACGACGAACGCCGCAAGCTCCAGTCCCACGAACTGCATAGCGCCCGATCGACCGCTTCCATCATCGCCGCGGTGCTGGTCACCGCGATCTGCCTCTACTTCATGTTCGAGGCGGCGATGAAGTCGCTGGGCCAGGAGGTGTGGATCCGTTCCCCGGGCGAATGGGGTGACTGGCTGACCCGCCTGCCGGAGTCGGCCAACTCCCTGGTGCTCGCTGCCGGTTCGCTGGTGGTGCTGGCCCTGGGATTGTTCTTCCTGCTCCACGGGGTGCTGCCTGGCCGCAGGGCCCGGCACGCGATCCCCAACGAGCGGGCGATCGTGGTCATCGACGACGGCGTGCTCGCCTCCACCCTGGCCCGTCGGGCCCGCACCGAAGCCGGGGTGGCCCCCGAACAGGTCGTGGTGATCGTCAGCCGCAACCACGTCGACGTCCAACTGCGCCCGACCTCCGGCATCGGCATCGACGCCGAGGCGGTCCACGCTGCCGTCCGCGATGAACTGGAGGCCAACCGGATCGACCCGTTCCCCGACGTCAGGATCCAGGTCGCCGAGACGGGGGTGGTCGGACAATGAACCGGACCCCGCGCGCGACCAACCGCATCGTGCTCACCTTCCTGGGCCTGCTCATGACCGGGGTGGGCCTCCACGGGCTGCTCCTGGCAGGCTTCCCCGGCTACGCCTCGGGCTGGCGTGGCCTCGCCGACGAGCTGCGCACCGGCTTCATGCAATTACTGGACAACACCACGCTGGAGGGCCAGCGTGATTCCTGGTTGTGGATCGTGGTCTCGGTGGTGATGATCGCCCTGATCCTGTTGATGATCTGGTGGGCCGCCGTCCAGGGGCAGGGCAAGACCGGGATCTTCGCCCGCGAATACCGTGAGGAAGGGACCCGTGGGGTGGTTGAACTCGCCGCTGCCGTTCCCGAACAAGCCTTCAAGGCCTCCCTGGCGGGACGCCCGGACCTGGTGTCGATATCGGTGACCTCCTGGTCCTCGCCACGGTCCAGCGCCGGGCTGCGGATCAAGGTCCAGCCCCGGCTCGGGGCTGCGCCCTACCGGATTGCCGAGGACCTCTCGGCGCTCGCCGTTGACCTGGACCAGGTGCTCGGCGCCAGTGGCCCGGTGGTCATCCACCTGGCCACCGGCGCCCGCACCCGCATGTCACGGGCCGAACGGGTGCGCTGACCTACTGTTCGGGCACCAGCCACAGCGCGGCATCGGGTTTGAGCAGGCCGTCGTCGGTGCACACTTCCGGAGCGCTGGCGGCCAGCACCGACATCCCCGCGGGGACCTCCACCGGCTTGGTGCCCAGGTTGGCCAGCACCTGCAAGGTGCCGTTGGTGTAGGAGAGCACTCCCTCGGACGGGGCATTGGCCGGCGCCCAGTCCAGCTGACCGCGGCCCAGTTCCCGCTCGGCACGGTGGGAGAGCAACGACCGATACAACTCGAAGGCCGAGCCTTCGACGCCCACCTGCTGGTCTGCCGCGTAGCGGGTGTAGCTTTCGGGCTGCGGCAGCCACGGTTCGGCGGCGCCGGATTCCTGCGTGCCGGCATCGTGGTTGACGGGGGAGAAACCCAGCCCCTCTTCACCGGCGGCCCACGGCATGGGGATGCGGCACCCGTCACGGCCCCGTTCGGCCCCCTCGGTGCGGAAGAAGCTGGGGTCCTGGCGCAGCTGATCGGGCAGCGTGGTGTGTTCGGGCAACGTCAACTCATCGCCCTGGTAGATGTAGGCGGAACCGGGCAGCGCGAACATGATCAGGGCCGCGGCCCGTCCGCGGGCGGCGCCCAGGGCCTCGTCGGGCTGTTCATCCTGGGCGGCGATGCCCTTGGGGAACGAGGTCGGGTCGGTCAGGCCGAAGCGTGAGCAGTGCCGGACCGTATCGTGGTTGGACAGCACCCAGGTCGGCGGTGCGGCCACGACGGCGGCCTCGGCCAGGGTCTCGGTCACGTTCTCCACGATGTTCCGGGCATTCCAGCCGGCCAGCAGGAAGCCGAAGTTGAAGGCCTGCTGCATTTCACCTGCGCGGACGTAGCGGAAGATCCGCTCCATCGGCTCGACCCAGGCTTCCGCGACCATCATGCGGTCGCCGTCGTACTCCGCGAGCACCGCGTTCCACTCCTCGTAGATCGCATGGACGCCCTCCTGATCGAAATACGGTGGGGTGGCGCTGGCTGCGGCCTCCTCGTTGCCCTGGACCATGCTGACCTTCTCCGACCAATCCGGCAGGCCCTCGGCCTTGACCATGCCGTGGGCGACATCAACCCGGAAGCCGTCCACCCCGCGGTCCAGCCAGAAACGCAGGACGGAGCGCATCTCGGCGTGGACCTCTTCGTTCTCCCAGTTCAAATCGGGCTGCTTGGTATCGAAAAGGTGCAGATACCACTGCCCCGGGCTGCCGTCGGCGTTGGTAGTGCGGGTCCAAGCCGGTCCGCCGAATAATGACTGCCAGTTATTGGGCTCCACGTCGCCTGCGGGGCCCTGGCCATCGCGGAAGATATAGCGGTCGCGTTCGGGGGAGCCGGGGGCCGCGGCGAGTGCCTGGCCGAACCAGACATGCGCGTCCGAGGTGTGGTTGGGCACCAGGTCCACGATGATGCGGATGTCTTCGGCGTGGGCCCGGGCCAGCATGTCGTCGAAGTCCTCCAGCGTGCCGAACAAGGGGTCCACCTGACGGTAGTCGGCGACGTCGTAGCCGGCATCGGCCTGCGGGGACTTGTAGAAGGGGGAGAGCCAGACGGCGTTCACCCCCAGCTTCTTCAGGTACCCGATCTTGGAGGCCACTCCACGCAGATCGCCCATGCCGTTCGCGTCGGCATCGGCGAAGGAACGCGGATACACCTGGTAGATGACCGCATCCTGCCACCAGGGGGTGTGCTGGGCGTGCTTGGACATGGAACTCCTCAGGGGGTCTTTGCCGGGATCCGGACAGTGGGTATCAGAGACGAATGAATCGTCTCCAGCCTAATGCAGGCCCGGGGGCCGGCAGGTGCCCCGGACCGACGCGGGGCCCCGTTCGGGGACGGGTCTAGAGCAGATGCACCGGCCGCGTGAAGAGCATTGCCTGGATCCTGTCCTCGATCTGGTCCAGAACCACGCTGGAACCCATGGGGACCAGGAGCATGCTGTGCTCGTCGGGCTGTGCCAGCCGGTATTGACCGCGCCGTCCCGCGTGGACGTAGGTCAGGGACTCCAGGCTGCCGTCCTGGCCGACGCCGTCGAAACTCCAAATCATCCACGGTTCCGTCCACGCGTCCCGGAACGCTTCGTTGGCAGCGTCCGGGGCGGGAGGTGGGGCGTTGCGCATGACCTTCGCGTCGAGGATGTCCATGCCCATGGAGTCGGGTTCCAGGGCCAGATTCCAGGCCGGGCCGATACCCAGCCAGCGCAGGATGTGCGTACTGAGATCCGGCAGGGGCACCAGCTCTACGTTGAAAAGCTCGTCGTCAGGCCGCTGCTGAGCTGGATCGAATTGACCGTCGTTCTAGGCGGAGCCGGCAATGACCAGCGCCATCTCGTCGTTGGCCCAGATCTGCAGTAGTTCCTGGCGGCCATCATGGAGCGCCGAGACCCGGAACGTGAAGGGCGAATCACGCATCAAGGCGTTGACCGCCTGTCCGCGTCTGGTCAGCTTGTTGCCGTCGACCAGGGCAGCAGCCTCCAGCTCTTTGACCTCGGCGGCGCGGATGAAGCGCTGGAGGAGACCGATGACTGGATCCTGCCCGCGGCCCGACAGGAACTCGATCGATTTTCCGTTGAGCCATGACCCCTCGTAGTGGAAAGGCTGGTGTGAGGCCACGGCGGTCAGGTCCGGCAGAGGGGTTCCGTAGCTGGTTGCCGTGGCCGCATCGGGGACGAAGGTACTCATACGGCGGCCTCCATCGCCGTGGTCGACCGGGCGATCTGCTCGAAGATCTCGGAGAAGGCGGGCCAATCGGAGACGGCACACGTCGTGGTGACCTGGAGTGCGAGCCCGTTTTGGATGGTGAGGAAGTCGCAGGCCCGAACCCGCAGCCGGTCGTCAGGGGATTGGTGCGTGTAGTGGATCACCCGGCCGGGGACGTCCCATAGGCGGACGTCGACGATGAAGGAATTCACCAGGTGGTCCGTGAGGCCATCGATGGCCCGTACTGCGAGCTTATCCAACGTGTCGTCGAACGGGGCCACGGTTACTACGAGGTTCGGTGCGAACCGTCCGGCCGGGCCAGGCAGGTAGGCCAGGAGCTCGGTTCCCTCCCGGACCGATCCGCTGACCCATGCCGCAGGGATCCTGAATGAAGCTCTACCGGTTCGACCGGTGATCGGCTGATCGGATGTCATGATTCCGTCATGTCCTGATCTTGGCGATCCTTCCATGGCGGCACGAAAGCGTTCTGGCGCCCGGAAGCGTACAGCCGGCACGCCCTGACATTGCGGAGGCGACGACGGCGCAGGCTACTGTCGGCAGGCATTGCCTCAAAGGCAGCAATCTCTTCATCCGTGAAGGGGATGGCGCGCGATTCATCCTCCCGTCGACGTTCCCAATCGCGGTTCCAGCGGGGGGTCGCCCGGAGCGGCCACCAGAGGAACGACACGATTCCTGCCAGCCACGGGCCCCAAAAAATCGGGAGGGTCCACCACAGCTGGCGCATGCGCTCGTCATTGGCCGCTTCGAAATAAATGGTCGGCAACATCATCGTCAGGGCAGTAGCGAAGCACAACAACATATAGGGCCACTTATGCCTGGTCTGGAACCACGTCAGCGGAACGTTGATGACGCCGGGAGCCAATACCCACGATCGCCAGTTTCCATGCAGTGCCTTCAGTGCCGGGTATGCCAGGCCGAAGATGATCAACAGGATCATCACGGTGCCGATGATCAGATTGGGGGTATAGATGAAGTTGAGCCAGACTTCTGCCGGGTCGGTGGTTACTTCCATGATTATGCTGTCTCCTCGGACAAATCCCCGTGACACGTTTCAGCGGCTCCTCCGGGCGTCGGGAGCCCACGGAGGATTTCCGCGCAGCGCTCGATGTCAGCCAGTTGCTTTGCCCGCTTCTTCGACGGCTCCTTGGCCTGCACGATGGCCACTTCCTCTTCCATCCAGGGATTGGTTTCTCGGGTGCCACCGGCCTGGCCCCAGGAGCGGTACCACCGCGGGCTCAGCCACAGGGGCCACCAGGCAAAGGAGAGGATGACGAACGCCCAGGGAGCGAAGAATAGATCCCACACGGTTTGGCGGGCCCGTTCCCATCCCAAGACTTCCGCGGGGAGGGAGAGCAGCGCGATCCCCAACGATACGGAGGCGGCAGCAAACATGAAGGGCCAGGCGTTGCGCGAGGATATCTGGAAGGGGATGCTCGGAGCCAACACCCAGCTGCGCCATCTACCGTTTAACGCCTTGCGGGCGACCTGGGTCGGAATCCACCACAGTGCCAGCACGACGAGCACGAAAACCCAAAAAGCCGGCCAAAAGAGCAAATGCCAGTTGGCGTCTTCAATCATTCAAGGATCCTATCGTTTTGGGCCCCGTCAGGGCAGGACGGGGTCTCGTTGGAACACCATGGCCTGGAGGCGGTCCTCGATTTGGTCGAAGACATAGGTCGAACCAGTGGGGATCAGCATGACCGACTCGCTTTCCTGCTGGGCCAAGCGGTGCTGGCCCCGACGACCGGCCGTCAGGTAGGTCAAGGGGTCCAGATCGCCGGCCGGGCAACTGCCCTCGAGACTCCAGAGCATCCACTTCTCCCGCCACGCATCCTGGAGTACATCGTTGGCATCGTCCGGGACAGCCGAGGACCCGTTCATTTGGTCTTCTATCGCGGTCATGGGGATTTCAACGGGGAGGAGGTCGAAGTTCCATGCCGGAGCGAGGCCCACCCACTTGGCCATCAGCGTCGAGAGATCCAGCAGGGGGACCACACGGATGTTGACGTGGGCCGGGGTCGGCTGTTCAACGAATTCCGGGTTGCCGGCGGCATGATACCCAGGCTGGGTGATGATGAGGGCCATCTGCTCCGAGGCCCAGCATTGGAACAGGTACTCGTGATTCTCGATGAGCCCGGAGAGACGGAAGGAAGCCTCGGCTTCATTCATGACCGCGACGAGAAGCTGCCCACCGGAGGTGAGTTCGTTTCCCGAGACCAGCTCTGCCTCCCGCAGCTCTTCCAGCTGGGACCGCTGGAGCCTCTGCTGCAAGCGGCCGGGACGATAACCGCCCACCATCTTCATCAGAAGCTCGACGGCACCGCTGTGGACCCATGCTCCATCGTAGGAAAAGGGCTGCTGGGTACCGATTTCGCCCAGATCGGGCAGGGGCGCCCGTAACGCTGCTTGGGCAACGGGGTCGGTGCCGCTGAAGTAGATGGTGTCTTTCCCGGTCATGATGCGCCTTCTGTTGAGGTGGACACGGAACGGGCCATGGTTCCAAGCGTGGGTTCGAAGATCGGCCACTGGGCGGTGGTGGTCGTTCCAGTCACCTGGATGGCCAGACCCGAGTCGATGAACAGCCACTCCGCGGAGCGCAGGGTTGCTCTCGTTTGGGTTGATTCGTGGGTGTAGGCGATGGTTCGACCCATCGACAGTACGTCCAGATCATCGACGGACGGGACGGAGTCATCGTCAAGGGATTGTTCCTTGTCCCAGATCCTGACGTCGAACAGGTAGGGCTTCTGGAGGGTCGTCGTGAGGCCGTGGACGGCGCGGTCGAGGAACTCGTCGTTGGTGCCGTCGAACGGGTTCACGGTCACGATCAGGTTGGGCGCGAAGGTCCCTTCAGGACCAGCCAGGTAGGCGAAGAGTTCGAATTCGTCGCGGATGGATTCTGCTTGCCAGGGTTCTTCGAGGACCAGCGTCGCACGTCCGGTGCGGCCCGGGATCTTGGTTTCCATGATGGTGGCTCCTGCCTAGCGGGGGACGGGTTGGTCGGAGGCCTGTGCGCTGTAGCTGCGGCAGGCCTCGATGTTCTTTTCCAGCCGGCGTCGACGCTTGCCTTCGGGTAGACGCCGGACAGCGGCGATATCGGATTCGGTGAACGCCATGATGCTTCGCTTGCCTCCGGCCCGGCGCCAGGTGCGGTACCAAGCGGGTCCGAATGATTTGGGCCACCAGAAGATTCCCACGATGGCTCCGATCCAGGGGATCCAGAAGGGGCCGTTCCACATGAATTTCCGGGCTGCCTCCCAACCCAGTGCCTCGAAGACCAGGGATGGCATGACCACGACGATGGCCAGGCCCATGGACAGCAGGATGAAGGGCCACGTATTGGTCAACGAAGCCTGCCATGGCAGGTATGGGGGAGCATTGACCCAGGAGCGCCAGCTGCCTTTCAACGCGCGGTAGGCCGGATAGATCAAGCACTAGGCAAATGCGCCGATCAGGGGAATCCCGAAGACGATCGCGTCGCTGTACATCCAGGCGGTCCCGGAGCCCCCCGTCATACGCGGGCACCCGTGGAAAATCGGTTCGTTTGAATAAACACGGGGTTAGCCTATCGAAAGTTTTCCGGCGGCGCGTCAGTTGGCGCGGGCGAGCTGACGGACCTTCAGCCACCTGTTGGTCAGGCGACGGTAGGCGGCGGCCGCCCCGAGCATGTCCTGCTCGGACAAGGATTCGATGCCATGCCGCAGGTCCTGGGGGGAGTCATCGGGCCATACGCGTTCGGCGATCGATCCGTAATCCAACTCGATGATCGAGTCCTCGTGGAAGAGGTGCAGCCATTCATCCAGGGCGGTGAGCTCGTCCAGGATCTCCAGTTCCGGTGCGTGGAGGGCCAGCGAGGCCGCCGCATGGCGGGTGCGCTCCAGGACCTGGACGGCCGGGGCGCTGAGCCGGACCGTCAACAAGGTGGTGCCGTCCTCTTCGAGTTCACAGTGGTCCTCGTCCGTGATCAGGACGAACCACCCCAACGGGATGCCCCAGGTCGCGCTGCGGGTGTGGAGCGAAGCGACGTCCCCGGCGAAGGCTTCGGAGCCGATGCGGCCGGCGTTCGCCCCCCGGGCGGCGTCGGGGACCAGAAGTTCCAACAGGGCCGGGCGCATGCTGGAATCGAGTTGCTCGGCAGCCAAGGTCGCCCGGGTCGGTAGCTGGTCCGGGCAATAGTACGGTGCCGTCAACCCGTCGGCCCCGGGGTAGTGCAGCTCCCGGTACCGTTCGGCCTGTTCGTGGGGGAACGGGTCGGGAACACCGCGGGTCAACCGTTCCAGGGCTTCGGCGGCCGCCCGTTCCTCGAAGGCGGTGCGTCCCACGCCGCGTTGGGCCGCAATGGCCAGTTGGGCTTCGTCGTCGTAGGCGCGTAATGGCTCGAAGACCCGCAGATACGACGTCGGGGGAAGCCGACGCCGCGCCTGTGTCCCCGTCTGTGTCATCTAATCCAGCTCCACGACCACGGGGGCATGTTCGGAAGCGCCCTTGCCCTTGCGCTCCTCGCGGTCGATCCAGGCCCCGGTCACCCGTTGGGCCAGGGCCGGGGAGGCCAGGGTGAAGTCGATGCGCATGCCCTCCTTCTTGGGGAAGCGCAGCTTCGTGTAGTCCCAGTAGGTGTAGACGCCCGGGCCGGGGGTGTGCGGGCGGACGACGTCGGAGAAGCCGGCCTGAACGAAGGCCTCGAAGGCTGCTCGTTCGGGGCCTGAGACGTGGGTCAGCTCATTGTCGTGGAAGTAGTCGATGTCCCAGACGTCCTCGTCCAAGGGGGCGATGTTCCAGTCACCCATCAGGGCGACCTGCGCCTGGGGATCATCGGCGATCCAGCCGGCGGCGTTTTCCTTGAGCCGGCGCAGCCACTCGAGCTTATAGGGCATGTGTTCGTCCTGCAGGGCGCGGCCGTTGGGGACGTAGAGGCTCCAGATTCGTACGCCGTTGCAGGTGGCGCCGATGGCCCGGGCCTCCTGGACCGGATCCTTGCCGCCCTTGCCGAAGGTCGGCTGGTCGGGGAACGTCCGCTCGACGTCGTCGAGTCCGACCCGGGAGGCGATGGCCACCCCGTTCCACTGGCTGAACCCGAAGTGGGCGACTTCGTAGCCGTTGTTCTCGAACAGTTCCCACGGGAAGTTCTCGTCCTTGCATTTGGTCTCCTGGATGGCCAGCACGTCGGCGTCGGTGCGGCGCAGCCAGTCTTCCACGCGGTCGGCGCGGGCTCGGAGGGAGTTCACGTTCCAGGTAGCAATCTTCACGACTCCAACCTATCAATCCGGGGCCGTTCCGGGCGCAGGGGTTGACGAGCGGAAAACGAGGTGCTTTGGTTAGTTACATGACCAATGAACCAACCAACGGGCGGTGAGCGCGATGGACGATTCCAAGCCGATCTTCATCCAGCTCGCCGAGGAGATCGAGGGCCGGATCCTCGAAGGAACCTACCCGGAGGGGACCCAGGTCCCCTCGACCAACGAATTCGCGGCATTCATGCGGATCAACCCGGCGACCGCCGGAAAAGGGCTGAACCGGCTCGTCGACGCCGGGATCCTGCACAAAAGAAGAGGTATCGGCATGTTCGTAGCCACCGGGGCCCTCGACCGGCTCAGGTCCGTCCGGCGCGAGGCCTTCGGGGACCAGTACCTCTCACCACTGATCGACGAGGCCGCACGACTGGGCATCGATTCCGACGAACTCATTGCGATGATCGGCCACCGTGCCGCCGTCGCGGGAAAGTGAGGCGCGATCATGAGTCTCGCCATTGAAACCACCGACCTGACGAAGGTCTACCGTCACACCGCCGCGCTGGATCATGTCAGCCTCGGCATCGAAAAGAACACCATCTGTGGCCTGCTGGGCCGCAACGGAGCCGGGAAGACGACCTTGATGTCCATCCTGGCCGGCCAGGAACTCAAGACCTCGGGCCAGGCCCGGGTGCTGGGAGCGGACCCCTTCGAAAATGCCGCGGTGCTGGCCCAACTCAGCTTCGCGCGGGAGAACCAGAAATATCCCGAGGAGTTCAAGGTCTCCCACGTGTTGCGCACGGCCCCCTGGTTCTACGCCGGCTGGGATGCCGGGTTTGCCCGGCGCCTGATCGGGGAATTCCGGCTACCGCTGAAGACGCCGATCAAGAAGCTCTCCCGCGGGCAGCTCTCCGCAGTGGCCATCGTCGTGGGCCTGGCATCCCGGGCACCTGTCACCTTTTTCGACGAGCCCTACCTCGGGCTCGACGCGACGGCCCGCGGCATCTTCTACGACCTCCTGCTTCAGGACTACATGGAGCATCCACGCACCATCCTCATGTCCACGCACCTGATCGATGAGGCCGCGAACCTGCTCGAGCACGTCGTGGTCCTGCAGGATGGCCGCAAGATCCTGGACTCCTCCGTGGAGGAGGCCACCGCCTCGGCCTTCACCCTCTCCGGTACGGCGACTGCCGTCGCCGAGGCGACCGGGCCCCGGAAGGTCCTGCGCACCCAGGCCCTGGGAGGCCTGCGCTCGGTGACGATCGCCGGGATCCCCGACGAACGTCTATACGCCGATGCGCGGGCCGGCGGGCTAGAGGTCGGCCCGGTGAGCCTGCAGGAACTCGTGGCTGCCCACGGGCTCCTTGAAGGCGGGGAGCCGGCCGCCGTGGCCCACCCAGCAGAGAAGGACCAGACCGAGGCCAAGGAGGCCCTCCGATGAGCATCACCCAGCCGCGCCCCGTGGCGGGCGCACCGTCCGCGCAGCCCACCCTGCCCACGCAGCGACCCGTCGGGGCCCTGATGAAGATCGTGCGCCTGCATTTTGCGGACCCGATGCGCATGATCGGGGTCCCGCTGTTCATCTTCGGCAGCATCATCGTGCTGTGCATCGTCGTCATGGGCTTATTGCGTTCCTTTGCGCCGGCTTCCCCTGCGGAACTGACCGAGGGGTTCGGCTACAACCAGGCGACCTTGTGGTGCTTTGCCGGGTACTTCGTGAGCATCGGCGTCATGGCCTACTCCCGTACCATGCCCTTTGCCCTGGGGATGGGTTCCACGCGGCGGCAGTACTTCGTCGGCACCTGCCTGGCACTCCTCCTGGAGTCCGTCTTCATCGGGGTGACGATGACCGTGCTGCTGGCGCTGGAGAAGGCCACCGGCCACTGGTTCAATGGGGCCCGGGTCTTCGATGTGGTGGCCATCGGGAACGGGAGCTATTCGAGCACCTTCCTGATGGGGTTCGGGCTCAGCGCCGCGATGTTGTTCATCGGGGCGATGTTCGCCGTCGTATTCCTGCGCTGGAACCAGAAGGGCGTCATCGCGGTCATCTTCGGCACGGTGGCGGTCCTCCTGGCGTTGATCTGGTTGCTTCTGGCGGCCGGGGTGAATCCCTTCGGCTGGTTCGAGGGGGCGACCTTCGCGAAGATCGCCCTGATCATGATCCTCGTGGCGCTGATCAGCGCCACCGGCAGCTGGCTGATGCTACGCCGGGCCCCGGTGGGACGATAGCCCCCGGCGGATGGGTGCTCCCTAGAAATTCCTAGGATGTCCGAGTACCTTGGAGTCCGAGTGACCTGGACCATGGTCGATTATGCCGGTCCGGGTCAACGAACTGCCACCCGACGCTGGGCCGGAGGAAGACCGCCGCACCAGCGCCGCACCGCCGGAAGGACAACCATGAGCGACGCCCCCACCGAACCCGAGGTCCTGTTCGAGGTCCGAGGAACGCTGGGCATCATCACCCTGAACCGACCGAGGGCCGTCAACGCGCTGACCCACGGGATGGTCGAAGCAACCCTGGCCCAGCTCACCGCCTGGAGCGACGACGACGCGGTGGTGTCCGTGATGATCGCCGGCGCCGGTGACCGCGGCCTCTGCGCAGGGGGCGACATCGTGGCCATCTACCGTGACATCCCCGAAGGCGGGGCCGGCACCGCAGCCTTCTGGCGCACCGAATACCGGCTCAATGCGCTGATCCGCAACTACCCCAAACCCTTCATCGCCTTCATGGACGGACTGGTCCTCGGTGGCGGGGTGGGTATCTCGGCGCACGGCAGCCACCGGATCGTCACCGAACGCACCCGCAGCGGGATGCCCGAAACGACCATCGGCTTCGTCCCCGACGTCGGAGGGCTCCACCTGCTCTCCCGGGCCCCGGGGGAAGCGGGAACCCACGCCGCGCTGACCAGCTCCCACCTCGATGCGGCCGACGCCCTGTTCCTGGGGTTGGCCGATTCCTACGTCCCCTCCGGCCAGCTCGACGAGTTGGCCACCGCACTGGAAACCGCAGGCCAGGGGGACGACGTCGATGGGATCATCGGGCGGTTCGCCCAGGCGGCGCCGGATTCGGCGCTCGCCGGCGAATCCACCTGGATGGCCAAGGACTACGCCGGGGACTCGATCGAACGGATCCTGGGACGCCTGCGCATCCGTGGAGGCCACGGCGCCGAAGCCGCCGAATTGATCGCCGCGAAGTCGCCGACGGCCGTGAAGACCACGTTGGCGGCACTGCGCCGGGCCGTCGGGCTGTCGAGCCTGGAGGAGGCCCTGGACCAGGACTACCGGGTCGGTGTGCGCATGCTCGCCTCCCCTGACTTCCTCGAGGGCATCCGGGCCCAGGTCATCGACAAGGACCGCCAGCCGAAGTGGAGTCCGGCCAACTTCGAACAGATCAGCCCGGAAATGATCCGGGACTACTTCGAGCCGCTCGGCCCGGACGAACAAGGCGGTGAGCTCGGACTCGCCGCCGACGCGAAGGAGCGTGCATGATGACCACGGAAACCGGAACGATTGCCTTTCTCGGGCTCGGGCACATGGGTGCTCCCATGGCGAAGAACCTGGTGCAGGCCGGCTACGACGTCCGGGCCTTCGACGTGGTCCCTGCCGCCGTCGAGGCCATCTCCGCCTCCGGGGTGCCGACCGCCTCCTCGGCGATCGAGGCCGTCCGCGGGGCCTCGGTGGTCCTGACCATGTTCCCCGGTGGACAGCAGCTGCTCGACGCCTATCGTGGGGTCGACGGGCCCGGCCTGCTCGACTCCGTCGACGCGGACACCGTGTTCCTGGACTGCTCGACCATCAATGTCGACGACGCCCGTGAAGCCGCCGGGCTGGCCGTGGAGGCCGGACACCGCAGTGTCGACGCCCCGGTCTCCGGTGGGGTGGTCGGCGCCGAAGCCGGGACCCTGACGTTCATGATCGGTGCCCTGGAAGCGGACCTGGAATCGGTTCGTCCGCTCCTGGAGGTCATGGGCGGGAAGCTGGTCCACTGCGGGGATCATGGGGCCGGGCAGGCGGCGAAGGTCTGCAACAACATGATCCTGGGCGTGAGCATGATCGCCGCCTCGGAGGCCTTCGTCCTGGGCGAGAAGCTGGGGCTGAGCAACCAGGCGCTCTACGACGTCGTCTCCACGGCCTCGGGCCAATGCTGGGCCGTGACGACGAACTGCCCGGTCCCCGGTCCGGTGCCGACCAGCCCGGCGAACCGCGACTACGAACCCGGATTCGCCGGGGCGCTGATGGCCAAGGACCTGGGCCTGGCGATGAGCGCCATCGAAAGCACCGGGGTCGCCGCCGAACTCGGGCCGATGGCCGCACGGATCTACGAGCGATTCCGCGACGAGGGTGGTGCCGGCCGTGATTTCTCCGGCATCATCACCGGGATCCGCGACCGCTCCCACGGGTCCGACTGACCCGCGGGTCCCGAGCGCGACGATCACGGCCCTCTGACAGCAACTGTCAGGGGGCCGTTTCCGCCTCGAAGTCACCGGCGTCGCGACGGAAGCGGCCGAGGATCTCGATCAGTTCGTTGATATCCGCGGCCGACATCCCCGGATTCGAGAACACCACGGAGTTCAGTTGCGCCGTCGACTGCGCTGCCACGTCCCGACCGCGATCGGTCAGCGAGACCAGGGTCGTCCTGCCGTCGGTGGGGTGCGGGCTGCGTTCGACGAAGCCGGCCCGCTCGAGCCGGTCCACTGCGTTGGTGACCGACGTCGGGTGGACCTGCAGCAGGGCACTGACCTTGACCATGGGCAGGGAACCGGTCCGCGAGAACCACAGCAGGGCCAGCAACTCGTAGCGGGCGAAGGTCAGCCCGAAGGGCTTGACCACGGCCTCGCAGCGGTGCAGCAGGATCTGCTGGGCGCGCATGACCGCGGTGAAGGCGGCCATCGGCGCCGCCTCGACGGTCCACCCCTGGCCCTCCCAGTTGTGTTGGGCCGTGGCAATGGGGTCGAACGGGAGTGGAGGCTTCATCCCCGCGCCTTCAGGGACGGGAAATCGGTGTCCGTGTATTCCACTCCCAGCCCCTGCGGAGGGGTGTCCGAGCCGTGGCGCAGCTCTTCGTTGCGGCGCAGCTCGACCCGGCGGATCTTCCCCGAGATGGTCTTGGGCAGTTCAGCGAATTCCAGCCGGCGGATCCGCTTGAACGCCGGGAGATGCTCCCGGCAGTAGCCCAGGATGTCCTCCGCCGTCGTGGCGTCGGCGGCGTAACTGGCCGCCAGGACGACGTAGGCCTTGGGCACGTTGAGCTTCATCGGCTCCGGTGAGGGCACGACGGCGGCCTCGGCGACCGCGGGGTGCTCGATGAGCACCGACTCCAGTTCGAAGGGGCTGAGCCGGTAGTCGCTGGACTTGAAGACGTCATCGCCGCGGCCGACGTAGGTGATGATCCCGCGCTCATCCCGTTCGGCGACATCCCCGGTGTGGTAATACCCGTCGCGGAAGGCGGCTGCCGTCTTCTCCTGATCGCCGTAGTAGGCCTTCATCAACCCCAACGGCCGGGGGTCCAGGCGCAGGCAGATCTCCCCGAAATCGCCTTCTTCGCCGGTGGCCTGGTCGACCAGGACGACGTCGTAACCGGGCAGGGGGGTGCCCATGGCACCGATCTTCATCGGCTGGCCCGGGCAGTTGGCGATCTGCACGGTGGTCTCCGTCTGGCCGAAGCCATCCCGGATCTGTTGGCCCCAGGCGCGGTGGACCTGGTCGATCACTTCGGCGTTGAGCGGTTCCCCGGCGGAGACGACCTTCGTCGGCGGGGTCTTCAGCCGGGTCAGATCCGCCTGGATGAGTAGACGCCAGACCGTGGGCGGGGCGCAGAAGCTGGTGACCTGCTCGGCCTCCATCTGATCCATCAGGGCCGCCGGGTCGAATTTGTCGTAGTTGTAGATGAAGACGGTCGCCTCGGCGATCCACGGGGTGAAGACATTCGACCACGCATGCTTGGCCCAACCGGGGGAGGCGACATTGAGGTGCACGTCGCCGGGTTCCAAGCCGATCCAGTACATCGTCGAAAGGTGCCCGACCGGGTAGGAGGTATGGGTATGCTCGACCAGCTTGGCCTTCGAGGTGGTCCCGGAGGTGAAATACAGCAGCAGCGTCTCGTCACCACGGGTGGGTACGTCAGCGGTGAAGCCGGTCGGCGCCGTGGTCGACGCCGAATACGGCAGCACCTCCGGGGCTCCCGCTGCGGTGGGGGCGGGGGCGTCCCCGATGGCGATCAACCGGTAGTCCCCGGGCACGTCGGCGAATTTGGGCAGATCGGTGGTGCCGGCGATGGCCCAGCTGGCGCCACCGCGTTCGACCCGGTCCGCCAGATCGGCAGGCCCCATCTGGGTGGTGGTCGGGATCATGACGATGCCCAGCTTGATGGCCGCCAGCATGATCTCCCACAACTCCACCTGGTTGCCCAGCATCAGGATCGCCTTGTCGCCGCGGGAGAAGCCCACGCTGCGCATCCAGTTGGCGACCTGGCCGGAGCGTTCGGATAGCTCGGCCCAGGTCCTGCGGGTGGAGGAGCCGTCCTTCTCGACGATGATCAACGCCGGGGTGTCGGCCCGTTCCCTGGTGGCGGCGACGGCGTCGAACCAATCCAGCCCGAAGTTGAATTCGGCGAACTCGGGCCAACGGAATTCCTTCCGGGCCTTGGCCTGGTCCCCCCGCAGGGAGACGAGGCGGTCGCGGGCTTCACGGAACTGGTCGGTGACGGTCATGTTCCACCTTTCGTCGGGGCGCCGGGGCCATCCCCGACGAGGCGTTCCCCAAAATATACGTGGACATCCTACTGCTTGGAAGGGTTGTGGAGGATCCGTCCTTCAGTCGGCGCCTCGGGTCCACCAATCATCGAGAAGTGACACGGGGGTGGTGCGTTTATGACGGCTGCGCAGGAACCGGGTCTCGATGGCTTCGGCGACGGCCTCCGGCACCGGACGTCCTTCGAGGTAGTCGTCGATGTCGTCATAGGCCAGGCCCAATTCGTCCTCGTCGGTGCGCAGCGGGGTCCCGTCCAGCAGATCCGCCGTCGGGGGTTTGGCCCAGAGCCGCTCGCTGGCCCCCAGATGGCGCAGCAGTTGGCGGTTCTGCCGCTTATCCAGTCCGTACAACGGCAGGAGGTCGGCCGCCCCGTCGCCGAATTTCGTGAAGAACCCGGTGACCGATTCGGCCGCATGGTCGGTGCCGATGACCAGATGCCCGTGTTGGCCGGCCAACGCGTACTGGGCGGTCATGCGTAGCCGGGCCTTGATATTGCCCTTGGTGAAGTCGCTGATCGTTTCGCTCGTGGTCTTCACATATTCCGCGGCCAGGGCGTCGACCCCGGGCTTGATGTCATAGGTCCAGGCGGTCTTCGGGGCGATGAACTCCATCGCCGCCGCGGCGTCGTCCTCATCGGTCTGGGTGCCGTAGGGCAGGCGGACTGCCACGAAATCCACGTCGTCCCCGTCCCGGGCCGCGGCCTCTACGGCCAATTGCGCCAAACGTCCGGCGAGGGTGGAATCCAGGCCTCCCGAGATGCCCAGCACGAAGCCCCTGGTGCCGGTGGCCTCCAGGTAGTCCCGCAGGAACGCCACCCGCCGCGTGACCTCTTCCTGCGGGTCGATGGTGGCCTTGACGCCCATTTCACTGATGATCCGTGCCTGCATATCGCGCATGGAATCAGCCTAGC
>NZ_JBQSWX010000016.1:0-81561 GCF_052377615.1 Arthrobacter sp. AOP36-A1-22 | reverse complement strand
CCGCGGTGCATCTAGTCGTTCTCGTTCTTGCCTTCGCCATCGAGGCGACGCAGGGTCTCCTCGGGGGTTTCCCCTGCGGTCGACTGGGCCTCATCGGTCGACAGCTCGGCATCGTTGCCGGGCTCCGCGACGGGGATGACCTTGGCGATGGCCTGGGCGTGGACCGTGGCGGTGGTTCCGGGGGAGATCTCCAGGATGACCTTGTTGTCATCGGTGTCGATCGCCGCGACCGTTCCGAACAGTCCGAAGTTGGTCATGACCTCGGATCCGACGGCCAGCTGCGACCGGAGCTCCTGTTGCTTCTTCTGTGCCTTCTTGCGTCCGCGGAACATCATGAAGATCAGGAAGGCGAAGGCCAGGATGAGGATCAGGGTCATCGGGTCGAAGCCCGACGGCTGGTCCGCCTGGGCAATTACGGTGGAGGTCAAGAGTTACTACCTGTTTCTGTTCCGGGGACTTCCGGAGGGCGTTTTCGACAACGCCCACGGAGGGCAAGTCACTATTGTATAGGTCCAGTCTGGACGTTGGGTGACCGCGGAGCCGATTCCCGCCCTCCGGCTCAGCTGCCGGCGGGGTTCCCGGAGGGGTCCTGGCGACCGAATTGACCGGCCGCGCCATCGTAGTGGACCGCATGGGCGGGCATGGCCAATCCGAGATGTTCCCAGGCGGCGGGCATGGCGATCCGCCCGCGTGGCGTCCGCCCGAGCAGGCCCTCACGGACCAGATACGGTTCGGCGACGGTTTCCACCGTCTCGGTCTCCTGTCCGACGGCGATGGCCAGGGTCGACAGGCCCACCGGTCCTCCGGCGAATTTGGTGCACAGGGCCTCGAGGACGTTGCGGTCCATCCGGTCCAGGCCCTTGGAGTCGACCTCATACATGTCCAGGGCCGCGGAGGCGGCCCGGGCATCGATCTGTTCGATCCCGTGGACCAGGGCCCAGTCCCGGACCCGGCGGAGCAGACGGTTGGAGATCCTGGGGGTACCGCGCGAACGCAGGGCGATCTCGGCGAAGGCCGCGGAGTTCACCGACATGTCCATGAGCATGGCCGAACGGCGCAGGACCAGCTCGAGTTCCTCGGTGGCATAGAACTCCAGGTGCCCGGTGAAGCCGAACCGGTCACGCAGCGGCCCGGGCAACAGACCGGCACGGGTCGTGGCCCCGACCAGGGTGAACGGCGGGATCTCCAGGGGGATGGCCGTGGCTCCGGCCCCCTTGCCCACGACGATGTCGACGCGGAAGTCCTCCATGGCCATGTAGAGCATCTCCTCGGCGGGACGGCTCATGCGATGGATCTCGTCCAGGAACAGGACTTCGCCTTCGGTCAGCGAGGAAAGAATGGCGGCCAGATCCCCGGCATGCTGGATCGCGGGGCCGGAACTGATGCGCAGCGGGGCGTTCATTTCGGCCGCGATGATCATCGCCAGGGTCGTCTTGCCCAGCCCCGGAGGGCCCGACAGCAGGACATGGTCCGCGGAGCGTTCGCGGATCCGTGAGGCTTCCAGGACCAGCGAGAGCTGCTGGCGGACCCGGGGTTGACCGACGAAGTCATGCAGGTTCTTCGGGCGCAGTGCCGACTCGAGCGCCCGCTCCTCCGGCTCCGAGGAGGAGGCGGTGATCTGCTGGTTCTCGGTCATGGTTCCAGCCTATCGTCCGCCGGCCGAGGCGCCACGGCCCAGGTCGCGCAGAACTGATTTGAGGATGTTGCCCACCTGGGCGGTGGCCACGAGTTCGGGCTCGGCCTTGGCGGTGGCCGCCACAGCCTTTTCGGCGTCCTTATCGGACCACCCCAATCCGGTCAGGGCCTCGAGCACCTGTTCCTTCCACGCCGGTACGGTGGCGGCCTGGGCCGTGGTGGTGGCCTCCCCGGTGGGGGCGAGCTTGCCGGCCAGTTCCAGCACGATCCGCTGGGCGCCCTTGGGGCCGATGCCCGGAACCCGGGAGAAGGCCTTCGTGTCCCCCTCGGCGGAGGCCACCCTGACGTCTTCGGGGGTATGGACCGCCAGGACGGCCAGGGCGAGCCGCGGACCGATCCCTGCCACGGAGAGCAGCACCTCGAACACCTCCCGCTCCCCCGGCTCGGCGAAACCGAAGAGCGTCATGGAGTCCTCGCGGACCACCATCGAGGTATGCACCACGGCCTCGCGGCCCACATGCAGACCCGAGAGGGTCTGCGGGGTTGCCTGGACGAGCATCCCGAATCCGGAGACCTCGATGACGGCACTGTTCAGGGCCACATGGCTCACCACACCGTTGAGCGAACTGATCATGAAAAGCCTTCCTCCGGCGTCGTCCTGTGATCGGTGACCGCTGGGCGGCATCCGAACATATCTACGAATACCTTACCCGTCGGGCCGCGGATCCGGGCCCACCGACTCGGTCAGCGTGGCTTGCGGGCCGCTGCTTCGGCGGCGGCCCAGGCGCGTTGCGCGGGGGTCAACCCGCTGGAGCCGGCGGTGACCCCGCTGGAGGCCTGCGAACCGGGGGCCGCCCCGCGCCAGCCATGGGTGATGGCCAGGGCGGCGGCATCGGCGGCATCGGCCGGGCGGGGTGGTTCGTCCAGGCGGAGGATCTTGGCCACCATCTTGCCTACGGCGGCCTTGCTCGCCTGACCGCTTCCGGTCACGGCCGCCTTCACCTCGGTCGGGGTATGCAAAGCCACCGGGATGCCCCGCCGGGCCGCGGCGACGATCACGATCCCCGAGGCCTGCGCGGTGCCCATGACCGTACTGACATTGAGTTGGCTGAAGACCCGTTCCACGGCCAGCACGTCGGGGCGATGCCGGTCCAACCAGGCATCGATGCCTTCGGCGATGGCCAGCAGTCGCTGGTCCAACGAGGTGTCCGGCGTCGTCCCGACTACCTTCACGTCGACCAGGGACGCCCGCCGGTTGGGTTCGACGTCGACCACGGCCAGACCGCAGCGGGTCAGCCCCGGGTCGACCCCGACCACACGCAACGCCATGGGGTGCTAGTCGTCCGCTTCGAGCTCGGCCATGACCTCATCGGTGAGATCGGCATTCGAATACACGTTCTGCACGTCGTCGAGTTCCTCCAGGGCATCGGCCAGCTTGAGGAACTTGCGCGCGGCGTCGGCATCGATCTGGACCTGCATGGAGGGAACGAACTCGGCTTCATCGGATTCGTATTCGATGCCTGCCTCCTCCAGCGCCTTGACCACTTCCTGCAGGTCGGTGGGCTCGCAATGCACCTCGAAGCCGTCGCGGGATTCCTTGACTTCTTCGGCCCCGGCGTCGAGCACGGCCATGAGCAGATCGTCCTCGGTCAGGTCGTTCTTCGGCACCGAGACCACGCCCTTGCGGGTGAACATGTAGGCCACCGAGCCCGGGTCCGCGACGGTCCCGCCGCTGCGGTTGATGGCCAGGCGCACCTCGGAAGCGGCCCGGTTCTTGTTATCGGTCAGGCATTCGATGAGCAGTGCCGAACCCTGCGGCCCGCGGGCTTCGTAGATGATCTCGGCGTAGTCGATGACCTCACCGGTCAGCCCGGCACCGCGCTTGACGGCCCGGTCGATGTTGTCATTGGGGACCGAGGTCTTCTTCGCCTTGGCAACGGCGACTTCCAAGCCGGGGTTGCCCGCCATATCGGCGCCGCCGGCACGGGCTGCGACCTCGATGTTCTTGATGAGCTTGGCAAACGACTTCGCGCGCTTGGCGTCGATGGCCGCCTTCTTATGCTTGGTGGTTGCCCATTTGGAGTGGCCTGACATGCTTACGCTTCTCCCTTGATCAGCTGGATGAACAGTTCGTGGATCCGGCGCTCCCCCGTGACTTCCGGATGAAAGGACGTCGCCAACAGCGATCCCGAACGTACTGCAACGATTCTACTGTCCGTTCCCGCCTCCGGGCCCGATCCGCCCGCCGGGACCCGGACCCTGGCCAATACCTCGACCCCTTCGCCCACCGATTCGACCCAGGGGGCGCGGATGAACACCGCCCGCACCGCCGCCGCGGGTCCGCTGGCGGAAGACCGGGCATCCCGGGGTGGATCGGGCAGTCCCTTGAACGCCAGATCCGTTTCGAAGGACTCGACCTGACGGCCGAACGCATTGCGTCTGACGCTCATGTCGATGCCGCCGAAGCTCTGCTGCGACACGCCTTGGCGGTCGGTCGAGGGGTCCAGGATCCGATCAGCCAACAAGATCAGCCCGGCGCAGGAACCGAAGACCGGGAACCCGTCGGCGATGCGTTCCTTCAACGGGGCGGAGAGCCCGAACATGCGGGAGAGCTTGTCGATGGTGGTCGATTCGCCCCCGGGCAGGACCATCCCGTCCAGCCCCGCCAGTTCCTCGGCCCGGCGGACTTCAACGGCGCGGGCGCCTACGGATTCCAACGCCGCCACATGTTCGCGGACATCACCCTGGAGGGCCAGGACACCGACGTTGAGCATGTGGAACCGCCTTTCCCGGGTGGGGCCGGGGTCGCACCGCGTCACCGCGGCGGAGGAAATGGGACGCTTCAGCATAGTTCCCGCACCGGCCGACCGCCCACCGGGTAGGCACCGTCAGCCCCGGGCCTGGTCACGAGGAGGCTGCGGGGCTGGTCACGGGGAGGCTGCGGGGCGCCAAGGCCGGGCCCCGTCCCCGTCGGCGCCCAGGACGTTCAAGGTCGAGCGCGTGCGTTTCAGCGAGGCGGCATCACCGGCCGCCGTCGTGCACGGGGTCTTCGCCGGCAGGGCACACCAGCGCACCGGGTCCTGGGCCATGATGTGTCCGACCCAACGCGGGGCCGAGGTCGTCCACCGGTCCCCCTCCTTCACGAAGTCCAGCTTCAGGCTCACCCCTTCCCGGTTCACCGCCAGATCGGTGGCATGGGCGGACACCGAGTTGCCCAACCCGTAGGCGATCCACACCCCGTCGCGCTTTTCCAACGGCAGCACCGAATGCGTGTGGTGCGAATAGACCGCATCGAATTCCCCGCTGTCCGCCAGGGTGTGGGCGATATGGGTTTGTTCGGTGGTCGGGCGTGTCGAGTACTCCTCGCCGGCATGGAACCCGGCCAGCACGACGTCGGCGCCTGCCTTGCGGGCTTGTCTGGCCCGGGCGATCATCTGGTCGGTGTCGATGAGATCGACCCTCCAGTCGGTGTCGGCGCTCAACCCGTTGAGCCCGTAGGTGGCTGCCACGACGCCGACCCGGATTCCCCCGGCCTCCAGGATCAGCGGCTTCCGGGACTCCGCGGCACTGCGATAGGTCCCGGTATGTTCCAGCCCTGCCTCGTCCAGGGCGTCCAGGGTGCGTTCGACCCCGGAAGTCCCGTCGTCGACGGCATGGTTCGTGGCGGTGGTGCAGGCGTCATAGCCGGTGGAGGCCAGGGCCGGAAGGATCTGCGGGGGCACCACGAAGGACGGGTACCCGCGATAGGGCCCCTTGTCGGTCCCGACCGGGGTCTCCAACGAACAGATCGCCAGATCGGCGTCGGCAAGATAGGGCGCCAGACCCGATAGCAGCGGGGCGAAGTCGGGGGTAGCGGCCGAACCGTCCGCCCGGGCCTGTTCCCACAGGGGTGGGTGGAGCAACACGTCACCGGTCACCACCACCGAGACCTCCTCGCGGGACGAGGGCATCGGGTCCGGCCCGGTGGCCTCCGCATCCGTCGTCGCCGCCGTGGCGCTGCCCGCCGTTGCCGGGGCCGCCGCATTCGGCGGCGTCGTTCCCGTCCCGGCCGGCTGGGAGGTATCGGCGCCTGAACAGCCCGACAGCAGGATCAGCGAGGCCACCAGGGCGGCTACTCGGACGGCGGCCCGCCGGCGGGTCGGCAACGATCTGTGGCTCATCCTCCGATGGTAGGCGTCGCGTCCGGTCCGCAGGTGTGAAAAACTGACTTCATGACGAATCCCCTGCTCAGCAAAAGCGTGCTGCCCTTCGAAATGCCCGCGTTCGATCTCCTGACGGCGCAGGATTATGTCGAAGCGGTCAAACACGGCATCGCCGAGCAGCTGGCCGCCATCGCCGCCATCACCTCCTCCACCGAGGAGCCCACCTTCCCCAACACCACCGAAGCCTTCGAAACCAGCGGGGAAACCCTGCGCCGGGCGGTCATGGCCTTCTCCAATGTCAGGCCTTCCCACGGCACCGACGACCTCGTGGAGGTCGATGCCGACATCCAGGCACTGCTGACCGAACACGAGGATGCCGTGCACCTCGACGCGCAGCTCCACGCCCGGCTGTCCGCCGTGGAAGCCGCCGGTGGGCTCGACGGCGAACGCCAGCGCCTCAGTTCCGAGACGCTGCGCCGGTTCAGCCAGGCGGGAGCCGGGCTCGATGAAGCGGGCAAGGAGCGCCTCCGGGCCCTGAACGCGGAGATCTCCGCCCTCTCCACCCGGTACGGGACCCGGTTGTTGGCCGGGATGAACGACGCCGCGGTGCTCTTCGATTCCGCCGAGGCACTCGAGGGCCTCTCCGACGCCGAGATCGCCTCGGCCGCCCGTGCCGCCACGGAGGCCGGACATCTTCACGGCTATTTGTTGACCCTGGTCCTGCCGACCCAGCAGCCGGCCCTGGCCCGGTTGGAACGGGAGGACTCACGCAGGCGGCTGTTCGAGGCCTCCACCCGACGTGGCCAGGAGGGACCGAACCGGACCCTGGAGCTGGGCGCTTCCATGGCGCGGTTGCGCGCCGAACGGGCCGCCCTGTTGGGCTATGACCATCACGCGGCCTACGTCCTCGAAGGCCAGACCGCTCCCTCGGTGGAGGCGGTGCGTGAACGTCTGGCCGGCCTCATCCCCGGTGCCCTGGCCAATGCCGCCACCGAGGCCGCGACCATGGCCGAGCTGGCCGGACGGCCACTCGCCCCTTGGGACCGCGCCTACTATTCGGCCCGGGTCCAGCGGGAGAAGTACGCCGTGGACGCCGCGGCGTTGAAGCCCTGGTTCGTACTGGACCGGGTCATCCACGCGGGGGTCTTCGCCGCAGCCACGCGGCTCTACGGGGTGGAGTTCACCGAACGTCACGACCTGCCCGTGTACCATCCCGAGGTCAGGGTCTGGGAGGTCACCGACGCCGATGGCAGCACGTTGGGGCTGTTCCTGGGCGACTACTTCGCCCGGCCCACCAAGGCCGGCGGTGCCTGGATGAACAGCATCCGCGACGGGGCCTCCCTCTTCGGCGAACTGCCCGTGGTCACCAACAACCTGAACATCCCGGCCCCGGCCGAAGGCCAACCCGCGCTGGTGACCCTCGATGAATGCCGGACCCTGTTCCACGAATTCGGCCATGCCCTGCATGGGCTGTTCGCCCACGGGATCTACCCTTCCCTCGCCGGGACCTCGGTGCCGCGCGACTTCGTCGAATATCCCTCGCAGGTCAACGAGATGTGGCAGTTCGACGCCGAGCTCGTCACCAAATATGCCCTCCACGTGGAGACGGGCGAACCGCTGCCCGCCGGCGCCGTGGAGAAGATCCAGGATGCGGGCCTCTGGGGTGCGGGCTTCTCCACGACCGAATACCTGGCGGCGGCCCTGTTGGATCTGGAGTGGCATTCCCTGGCCGCCGGGGAGGATCCGGGGGATCCGTTGGAGTTCGAGGACCGGGTGCTGCGCGAGGCGGGCTTCTCCCCCGAGGTCATCGTCCCGCGCTACCGCACCGGCTACTTCAAGCACATCTTCGATGGCGGCTATTCCGCCGGCTACTACTCCTATATCTGGAGTGAAGTCCTCGACGCCGACACGGTGGAGTGGTTCACCGAAAATGGTGGTGGGACCCGGGCCAACGGCGACCGGTTCCGCCATGAACTCCTGGCCCGGGGCAATACCCGGGACCCGTTGGCCTCCTATGAGATCTTCCGCGGGCGTGAAGCCCGGCTCGAGCCATTGCTGGTGCGCCGCGGACTGGACGCAGCCGCCCAATGAGCACCGTAGCCGGCGCACAGCGCGCCTTCACCGACTGGCACCGGACCCTGGCTGCGGCCACCGGTGGCCGGGAGTTCTCCACCCACGGCTGCCAATGGCTCTATCAGCCGACCCGGGCCCGGTTGGTCCTGCTCTTCCCCACCCGTCCCGAAGCCTCCGGGCTGCGCCCCGGACTGGCGGAGGGAACCCGTCTGGGGGCCCGCGAAGTCCACGTCTTCCTCAATGCCGCGGCCCGCGACGAGGCCCTGACCGAGCTGGGCTTCCGAGACGCGCCCCCGCTCTTCTGGCACGGTGGGTCCGCGGCAGATGTGGCGGCAGCCGGCCGCGATGGCCAACCGTGGGAGGGCGGCGTCGAATTATCCTCCACCCTGCCCGAGGCCACCGGGGCCGACCGGGAAGAACTGGCGGTCCTGCAACCGGAGCGTCGGATCGAACAAGCCGTGGCCCGGGGCGCCGACGTAACGCTGGCGGGACGGGGGTTCGGTCAATTGCATGACGGCGGGGACCTGTCGATCCAGTCCCTGGCGGTCGGCCGCTCCTGGCGGCGTCAGCGGGCCGGAACGGCCCTGCTGGGGGCCCTGGTCGAACGGCTCGACTCCGAGGAAGGTTCGGGCCAGGTCCTGGCGGCTTCGACCCCCGGGGCGTCGGCCTTCTTCCGCACCAACGGCCTCGAGCTGCTGGGCAAGGGACGCCATCTGGTGCAGTAGGAAGACACGAACGGCCGGCCACTCGGGATGAGTGGCCAGCCGTCCGTTTCAGCTCAGGAGGGTTTACCAGCCGCGCTCGGAGAGGCGGTGCGGTTCGGGCAGCTCCTCCACGTTGATGCCGACCATGGCCTCACCCAGCCCGCGGGAGGCCTGGGCAATGACGGAGGGGTCGTCGTGGAAGGTGGTGGCCTTCACGATGGCTGCGGCCCGCTGGGCCGGGTTGCCTGACTTGAAGATGCCTGAGCCGACGAACACGCCGTCGGCGCCAAGCTGCATCATCATCGCGGCATCCGACGGGGTGGCGATGCCGCCGGCGGTGAAGAGCACGACGGGCAGCTTGCCCGCCTCGGCGACTTCCTTGACCAGTTCGTAGGGTGCCTGCAGCTCCTTGGCGGCCACGTAGAGCTCGTCCGTGGGCATCGAGGACAGCTTCGCGATCTCGGCGCGGATCTTGCGCATGTGCCCCGTGGCGTTGGAGACGTCGCCCGTGCCGGCTTCACCCTTGGAACGGATCATGGCAGCACCCTCGTTGATGCGGCGTAGGGCCTCCCCCAGGTTGGTGGCACCACAGATGAAGGGGACCGTGAAGTCCGTCTTGTCGATGTGGTTGACGTAGTCGGCCGGTGTCAGGACTTCCGATTCGTCGATGTAGTCGACCCCGAGGGACTGCAGGATCCGGGCCTCCACGAAGTGGCCGATACGGGCCTTGGCCATGACCGGAACCGATACGGCGTCGATGATGCTGTCGATCATATCGGGGTCGGACATGCGCGAGACCCCGCCCTGGGCGCGGATGTCGGCGGGAACCCGTTCCAGGGCCATGACGGCGACGGCGCCGGAATCCTCAGCGATTCGGGCCTGCTCTGCGGTGACGACATCCATGATGACGCCGCCCTTGAGCATATCGGCCATGCCACGCTTGACCCGGGGACTGCCGGTGGTGTTCTCAGTGCTGGACACGTATGGTCCTTTCAAAACGGGGGGAAAGTACGCTCCATCCTAAGCCAGTGTGCCGGTGATCACCGCCCCCGATGACGCCACCGGTCAGCGATGGGCGTGCTTCGGCGCCACCGCGGCGCCGATGATGTAGCACCACTGGTGCTCGCGGTCGATCTCAGCCCTGGTCCCATGCGTCGGCGATGTCCTGACGGATGTCCCCCAGGACCGCTGGGATGGCTTTGGTCCGGGCGATGATCGGGAAGAAGTTCCCGTCCCCGCTCCACCGCGGGACCACATGCTGATGCAGGTGCGCGGCGATGCCCGCCCCGCCGGCCACCCCCTGGTTCATGCCCAGGTTGAAGCCCGACGGGTTCGCCACCGCCCGCAGCACACGCATCGCCTGTTGGGCTGCCGCCCCCATTTCGGCGGTTTCCTCCACGGTCAGATCCGTGTAGTCCGGGACGTGGCGGTAGGGGCACACCAGCAGGTGCCCGGAGTTGTAGGGGAAGAGGTTGAGCACCACGAACATCGTCTTGCCCCGGTGCACGATCAACGATTCCTCGTCGCTGCGCTGGGGCCCGGTGCAGAAAGGGCAGTCCTCTTCGTTCTTGACCTGCCCCTGGCCCTGTTTGATGTAGGCCATTCGATAGGGCGTCCACAGGCGTTGGAAGGAATCCGGGACCCCGGCCAGTTCGAAGTCGTCGGTGATGTCCTCGTCGTGTTCCGGGGTCCCCATCAACTACGCCTCCCGGTTCTGCACGGCGGAAACGATGCGCTCGATGGCCTCGGCCACCGGCACCCCGTTGTCCTGGCTCCCGTCACGGAACCTGAAGGAGACGGCGCCTGCCTCGGCGTCCTCTCCCCCGGCGATCAGGGTGAAGGGGATCTTGTCCTTGGACGCGTTGCGGATCTTCTTCGGGAACCGTTCGGTCCCCAGATCGGCTTCGGCACGGATGCCGCGGGCCTTGAGCTGGGCGACGATGTCCTGGACGTAGTCGTTGAACGCCTCGGCCACCGGGACGCCGAGCACCTGCACCGGGGCGAGCCAGGCCGGGAAGGCCCCGGCATAGTGCTCGATCAGCACGCCCATGAACCGTTCCACCGAGCCGAAGAGGGCCCGGTGGATCATCACGGGGCGTTGACGGGAGCCGTCCGCCGCCTGGAATTCGAGGTCGAAACGCTCGGGCAGGTTGAAGTCCAGCTGGATGGTGGACATCTGCCAGGTGCGCCCGATGGCGTCGCGGGCCTGCACGGAGATCTTCGGCCCGTAGAAGGCGGCTCCGCCCGGGTCGGGGACCAGCTCGAGGCCCGATGCGGTCGCCACCTCCTCGAGGGTGCGGGTCGCTTCCTCCCAGGCTTCGTCGCTGCCGACGTACTTCTCCGGGTCCTTATCGGAGATCTCCAGGTAGAAGTCGTCCAGCCCGTAGTCCTTGAGCAGGTCCAGGACGAATTCCAGCGCGGTGGTCAGCTCGCCCTTCATCTGCTCGCGGGTGCAGTAGATGTGGGCGTCGTCCTGTGTCATCCCCCGCACGCGGGTCAGCCCGTGGACGACGCCGGATTTCTCGTAGCGGTAGACCGAACCGAATTCGAACATCCGCAACGGCAGTTCGCGGTAGGAGCGTCCCCGCGAGGCGAAGATCAGGTTGTGCATGGGGCAGTTCATCGGCTTGAGGTAGTAGTCCTGGCCGGGCTTGCGCACCGACCCGTCCTCGTTCAGTTCCTCGTCGACGTGCATCGGGGGGAACATGCCGTCCCGGTACCAGTCCAGGTGCCCAGAGATCTCGTAGAGGTGGCCCTTGGTGATATGCGGGGTGTAGACGAACTCGTATCCGGCCTCTTCGTGGCGCTTACGTGAGTAGTCCTCCATTGCACGGCGGATGATGCCACCCTTGGGGTGGAAGACCGGCAGGCCCGAACCGAGTTCATCGGGGAAGGAGAACAGGTCAAGTTCGGCCCCGAGCTTGCGGTGGTCCCGGCGTTCGGCCTCGGCCAGACGCTCCTGGTAGGCCTTCAGGTCCGCCTTCGTCGGCCAGGCGGTGCCGTAGATGCGCTGGAGCTGCTTGTTCTTCTCGTTGCCCAACCAGTAGGCGGCGGCGGAACGGGTCAGGGCGAAGGCATTGGAGATCAGCTTGGTGTTGGGCAGATGCGGGCCGCGGCACAGATCGCACCAGATGGTCTCCCCGCTCTTGCGGTCGACGTTGTCGTAGATGGTGATCTCGCCGGCGCCGACCTCGATGTTGGCCCCTTCGCCGACCGCGTCGGCGTCACTGGACTTGCCCAGGATCTCCAATTTATAGGGTTCGGCGGCCATGGCTTCGCGGGCCTGGTCCTCGGTCACCACGCGGCGGGCGAATTTCTGGTTCTGGTTGACGATCTTGAGCATCATCTTCTCGAGGGTCTTCAGATCCTCGGGGGTGAAGGGTTCCTCGACGTCGAAGTCGAAGTAGAAGCCGTCGGTGATGTACGGGCCGATGCCCAGCTTCGCTTCGGGCCGCAATTGCTGCACGGCCTGGGCCATCACGTGTGCGGTGGAGTGGCGCAGGACTTCGAGTCCTGCCGGGGAGTCGATGGTCGCCCGCTCGACGGTGGTCCCGGCTTCGAGTTCATGGGACAGGTCGCAGAGGACGCCGTCCACATGCATGACCACGACGTTGCGCTCTTCGAAGTACAGCTCGGCCCCTGTCGTGCCAGCAGTCACCTCACGCTGTTCGCCGTCGACATTTAGGGTGATCTGCTCTGACACGTTGGTCTCCTGATTCGTGGTGGGGCTTCATGACTTGTGGCATACGGTGACCACAGCCAGCCGGGTCCAGCTTAACCGACTCGTTCGCAGCCGAACCAATCGACCGGGTTCCCGCGGCGTTGCAGGAATCCGGTCGCGTCCGTCGTGCACCCGCCTCGTGCTCCCTGGAGGTCCCGGGGCACGACACCGCGACGGATTCAGCGCAGCTTGATGGATCCGCCGTCGGCCATGACGGTCTGTCCGGTCATGTAGCGGGAGTCATCGGAGCACAGGAACGCGACGATGGGGGCCACGTCGGTCTCCGGGTCACCGAAGCGTCCCAGCGGCACCTTCTCCTCGGAGGCGGCGAACATCTCCGGGTAGTTCTTCTTCCAGTTCTCCACGCCTTCGGTCATGGCCATCGGGCACACCACGTTGACCCGGATGCCCTCGGGGGCCCATTCGTTCGCCACGACCCGGCTGAGTCCGCGGATGGCCTCCTTGGCGGCCGCGTAGGCAGCCTGGGTCGGCTGGCCTTCGAGTCCGGCCCCGGATCCGTAGTTGACCACGGCGCCGACGGTCTTCTTCAGTTCCTGGTAGGCGGCCAGCATGAAGTTCCGGGTGGCGAAGAACCCGGTGTTGAAGGACAGGTCCCACATGGCATCGGTGTGTTCCAGGAAGGAACCTTGTTTGGAGGCGTGGGCATTGTTGACCAGGGCGTCCAATCGACCGAAGCGGTCCACGGCGCGGGCCACGGCCGCCTTCGCCACCTCGGGATCAGAGACATCGCCGGCGACGAATTCCACGTCCTGGCCGAATTGCTCCACGATGACTGCACCGGCTTCCTCATTGAGGTCGACCGCCACCACCTTTGCGCCCCTGGCGACGAAAGCGCGCGTCACGGCTCCGCCGATGCCCGCCGCGCCACCG
Source organism: Arthrobacter sp. AOP36-A1-22 (assembly GCF_052377615.1). Classification (NCBI taxonomy): domain Bacteria; kingdom Bacillati; phylum Actinomycetota; class Actinomycetes; order Micrococcales; family Micrococcaceae; genus Arthrobacter; species Arthrobacter sp. AOP36-A1-22. The sequence goes on along the minus strand of NZ_JBQSWX010000016.1, from coordinate 68,395 downwards.
GTGACGATGGTGACCTTGCCCTCGAGATTGCGTACTGGTTGGTTGTCCATGGCTGCTCCTCTGATTTGATGTCCTGAAGACAGTATACTCGTTCGATTGTTGCTTTGTCAGCCCACCGCCCCCGCGAAGGCTGCCTGCGGCCCACGCCCTTGCTAGATTGAGGGCCCGTGGCGTGGTGCGATCCGAGCCGGGCCGGGAAACCCGCCGGGAGGAGGAAGGCTGGTGTCTGAAAGCAGGCAGGTGGACCTACCGGGGACAGGGAAATTCGGTGCATGGCGGCCGATGACGACCCCGAAGCCCGATCACCATACTGATCCCCACTGCTCCGACCCGCCGATGCCACGATGAGCACCACGGCGCTGGGGCTGATTCTGCTGGCTGCCCTGGCCCATGCGACCTGGAACATTGCGGCCAAGAGCGCCGGCTCCGCCGGGGCCGCGTTCGTGTGGCTATACAGCGTGGCCTCCACCGTCCTCTACCTCCCTTTCGCCGTGCTCGTGCTCGCCGGGGCCGACGTATCGATGGGCACGTGGTGGTCGGCGGCGTTGGTCAGCGGAATCATCCACACCGCCTATTTCGTGCTGTTGCAACGGGGGTATGCCGTGGGGGACGTGTCAGTGGTCTATCCACTGGCACGCGGGACCGGCCCGTTGCTGGCGGTGGTCTTTGCCATGATCCTGTTCGCCGAACGACCCGGCGCGCTGGGCCTCGTGGGAGCGGCACTGGTGGTCTCGGGCATCGTGGTGATCGGATTGACCGGATCCTCGTCCAGCCGTCCCGGCGGTGCCAGCCGGGGAAACGGGGTCCTCTTCGGGGTGATGACCGGGGTGATGATCGCCGCGTACACCGTGTGGGACGCCCATGCGGTCACGGCACTGGCCATCACCCCGGTGCTCCTGTACTGGGGCTCCTTGGTGACCCAGGTGGCGTTGCTGACCCCCGTCGCACTCCGGGACGTTTCCCGCCTGCGGTCCATCCTGCTGGGGAACTGGCTCAAGGTCCTGGCCGTGGGGGTGTTGTCTCCGCTGGCCTACATTCTGGTCTTGTGGGCCATGCGGCTGGCACCGGTGTCATTGGTGGCACCGGGCCGGGAGCTGAGCGTGGTGCTGGTGACCGTCGCTGGCTGGCTGATCTTCAGGGAGCCCAAGCCTGCCCGACGGCTCGCAGGAGCCGGGACCGTCCTGCTCGGTGTCGTGCTGGTGGCATTGTTCTGAAGAGGGCTCGTGGAGGATGTTCCCGGCAGCAAACACCAGGAGGTCGGATCAGCGACCGCCGATTTCCTGCGATCAAACCGTGCACAGCACCTGATACATCAGGTGGTCCTGCCACCGCCCAGCGATCTTCAGGTATCCGGAGGCCCTCCCATGCCGGGTGAAGCCGTTACGGGTCAGGACGCGCTGGTAGGCATGGTTGTGCACCAGTGTTTCCGCCTGGAGACGGTGCAGGCCCAGCCCATCGAAGGAGTGGGCCCGGGCTTCGGCGACCGCCCGGGTGGCCAAGCCGGCCCCTGGTGTTCCTGTCCGACCCAGAACCCCCGGCTTGCCGATTCCAGCGTGCCGCGGGTGATGCCATTGATATTGATCCTGCCCACCAGGGCGCCGGATTCGTCGGTGATCGCCAAGGGAGGCATGGTCCCGGCTTCCCGGGCGTGGAGACCCCGAAACAGGACACCCACCAGCGCCCCGCCCTCGGGGCCCACCCGACGTGCTGGGGCGGACATTACGGCGATGACGATCTACCCCCTGCTCTTGCAACTGGTTCCGGGTTAGCCTTGTGAGACGGTCAAAGCAGGTGAACCCGGTTGAGCGCGGAGGTTGGCATGAGACGGAAAACATCGTTGACGGCGTTGGCACGTCATGAGTTGGAACACGCAATGACGGGCACGAGCGGTCGTAGTGCGGCTACGGTGCTCGGTGGGCACGACAGGATGCTGCGCCAAACGGTCATCGGGATGCGGGCCGGGGAATCCTTGGACGTGGGCGAAAGCCCGGGTGAGGCCAGTGTGCACGTGCTTTCCGGTCGGGTCGTCCTGCACTCCGGTGGACGGAAGTCCTTCGGCTGGGTCGGTGACCTGCTGGTCATTCCCGCCGCGGCCCACTCGCTGGAAGCCGTCGAGAACTCCGCGATCCTGCTCACCGTGGCGAAGAGCATGCCTTCACGGCCCGACCTTGTTCCGGCTGAGTCAATCCACGAGTTGGCGGAGAGCACTGTGGGTGAGGAGTAGTTCCATTCATTCGCACGGCGAGACGGGATGGTGCCCTGGTCGTGCTGGGCTGACCGGATCATGATCCGACGTCGAATTCCGGCCAACCCTCCGGAAGTTCACCGGGCAGCCGGTTGTCCAGGCCTTCGTCCTGCATCCGGATGGCCAGCAACGAGGTGTCCTCGCCACTGGTGGCGGTCTTCGCCGTGGCAGGTGGACGCTTATCGCTGACTCGGTTCGGGTCATTCAGGTGCCCCGGCCCCGGCAGGGTGGCCTGGTCGGCAAGATCCCAGGCTTGCAGGGCCTGCAGGGTGATGCCGCGGGGACCCGTCCGACGGGTGATCCCGTGCACCAGCAGGAGCCGGGTGGAGAACAGCAGCGGCCCGGAGTTCTGCTGGGCTTCGTGGAAGAAGGTGCAGTCCACGCAACCGGTCCCGTCGTCCAGGGAGATGAACACAACCCGTCGACCGCCACGCATCGGCGGTGTCTGCGTGGCGACCCGTACACCGGCAACCAGCACCTCCGTTCCGTTGCGCAGTCCCAGCAGGTCCTCGGCATGGGTCGCCCCCAGCTTCCCCAGTATCGGGGCGTGCGAGGACATCAGGTGGCCGCTGACGTCCACCGACATCAGATCCAATTCGGTGCGGACGGTCTCCTCCATGCTCTGTTCGGCCTCCCCCACGGCCAACCCGCCCAGTTCCACATCACCCATCGGCAAGGACAGCTGTCCCGGGATGGGCCGGTGCCGTGGGGGCAGCGTCTTGGCGGTCCGGGCGGTCAGGTGGAGCATCAGATCCGCGCGGTTGCCGCGTCCAGCCGCTTTTTGCAGGGAATCGAACGCCCCCAGCGCGGCAAAGGTGCGCAACGAGGACCGGCTCAGCCCCGACCGGTCACGTACATCGGCCAGTGAGTCGTAGGGCCGACCGGCCACGACCCGCTTCACCTCGGTCCCTGAGACCCCGTGGATCCCGCTCAAGGACAGCCGGATGCCCAACCGTCCGGCAGGCATCGTCCCCGGGGCCCGGTAGACGGGGGGCACCGTGGCCGGGGGGAGCAGTCCCTTCATGCGTTCGACCCGGTAGGAGGCATCGGAGTTGTTGATGTCCAAGGGCAGGATGGGGATGCCCATCCGCCGTGCCTCGGCCACCAGCAACCGTTTGGGATACATCCCGGGGTCGTGTTCCCAGATGCCGGCCAGGAACGCCTCGGGGTGGTGGGCCTTCAGCCAGGCCGACTGGTAGGTCGGTACGGCGAAGGCCGCGCCATGGGCCTTGCAGAAGCCGAAGGAGCCGAAGGCCTTCAACGTCGTCCAGACCTCGTCGATCACGGCCAACGGATAGCCCCTCGCCAGGGCGCGGGAACGGTAGAGTTCCTCCACCCGCGGTTCGGCCTGCTCGTTGCCCAGCAGCCGCCGATACACATCGGCCTTGGCCAGCCCGCACCCGGTCATCACGTCGAAGATCCGCAGCACCTGTTCGTGGAAGACCGTGACCCCGTGGGTCTCGGCCAGGGCAGGTTTGAGATCGGGGTGCGGATAGCTTTCGACCGCGAATCCGTGCCGGTTCTCCAGATACGGCTTGACCATGTTCGATTGCATGGGCCCGGGCCGGAACAACGAGATGTCGATGATGATGTCGTTGAATCGGCGTGGCGCCAGCTTGCCGATCAGTTCACGCTGCCCGGGGGATTCGATCTGGAAGCAACCCAGGGTGTCGGTGGTGCAAATGAGCTCGAAGGTCGGTTCGTCATCCAGCGGGACCCGCTGCAGGTCGATGGTCCCGTCGCTATCCAGATACTCCGGAAGCTCCCCGTCGGGTGTTCTCGGGTGGGCCCCGGCGCGCGCGACCGCCTCCCCGTCCCCATGGATCCTGACGACTTCGGAGACCGCATGGGCCATCGCCGATTGCATGCGCACCCCCAACACGTCGAGTTTGAGCATGCCCATGGGATCCATGTCGTGCTTGTCGAATTGGCTCATCGCCAACCCGAGTCCGCTGGGCTGGACCGGGGTCCGGTCCAGCAGGGTGTTGTCCCCCAGGATCACCCCGCAGGGATGCATGGAGATGTGGCGGGGCAGCCGGTCCAGCCGTTCGGTCAGGTCCACCAGCAGGTCCAGTTGCTTCTCGGCCCCCATCCGTTCGGCAAAGGGGCGCAGCTCCGGCTTCTCCTCCAGGGCCTCGCGGAAGTTGCTGGCCGAGAAACGCCACAACTGTTTGGCGATGACGTCCAGATCCCCGTCCCCCATGCCCAGCGCCTGCCCCGCGTCCCGGACGGCACCCCGGGCCCGGTATCCGTTCTGCATGCTCATCAGGGTCACCCTCCCGGAGCCGAACCGCTCGAAGATGTGCTCATAGACCCGATGACGCTCGGCGGATTCGACGTCGATGTCGATATCGGGAAGGGTCGTCCGTTCCCGGGACAGGAAGCGCTCGAAGAGCAGGTCGTGCGCCAGCGGGTTCACATGGCTGATGCCCAGGAGGAAGTTCACCAGCGAGGAGGCCCCGGACCCCCGGGCGGCATTGCGCACGCCCAGGGTGGTGATCATCGAGCTGACCTCGGCCACGGTGAGGAAGTAGGTGCTGAACCCCAGGTCCGAGATGGTTTCCAGTTCCATGGCGAGTCGATCGCGCAGCGTACGGGAAGCGGCGTCCTGCGGAATCAGGCGGGTGATGCCTGCTTCGCAGCGTGCCGCCAGCTCCGCGTCGGGGTGGCCGCTGATGCCGATCACGCTGGCTTCGGGGACCACGGGGATTCCCCAGCCGGCGTCGTCCACCGGGTCCATCCGTGCCCAGTCGGCCATCGCCGCGGTGTTGCCCAGCAGTTCCCCGGCGACTTTCCCCTCCCCCGCCTCCCGGGCGATTTCCCGGGCCAAGGCGTGCATCCTCCCGGGGCTTTTGAGCCACCCCTGACCGTTTGGTTGCAGGTCCCTGAGGGTTTCCAGCGAGCTCAGGGCGCGGGCGGAGTCCAGGACGTCGGCAGTGGCGGCCCCGTCGGGGACCGCGTAGCGCACGGCGTTGGTGAGCAGGGCGGGGACGTGCAGGGCCTGGGCCGTACGCAGCATCCGGATGGAATGCGCCGTGCTGAGCCGCTCACCGGGGGTGTTCATATGGGTGACCAGCTCCAGGCACACCACGTCCCGGCCCACCGCCTGCAGCCATCCGGCCAGCGCGGTCCTGGCGCGCGGGAGTTCACGACGCAGGGCCGCCTGTCCGACGTCGGAATCCGGTCCCAGCAGGACCTTCAGCACCGTGCCGGCCTCCGGGTCGGTGGCGCAGGCGGCCAGCTCCGCGTGGGTCACCCCGACCGGTTTGCGTCCGCTGACGCCCCGGTGCGCCGAGGTTCCCTCATGGGCCAGGGAGACCAGTCGGCAGAGGGCACGGTACCCGGCCCCGTCGCAGTGTCCTTTGGCCAGCACGACGATCCGCCCCTGCACCTGGGGCCCCGGACGCCCCCGGGCGGCATGCCCCGGAGGAGGACGGGGGTCATCGGCCGCGGGGCCCAGCACGGCAAGGTTCACCCCGAGGATCGGATCCAGCCCGGTGTCCCGACAGGCCTTGAGGTGTTTGACGGCCCCATACAGGCCATCGCGTTCGGTGGTGGCCAGCGCGTCGGCCCCCTCGGAGGCAGCCCTCAGGGCCAGGTCCTGCGGCCAGGAGACCCCGTAATGGGCACTGAACGCAGAAGCCACGTTCAGATGGGTAAAAGTCATGCGCTCTCCAGCAGGGCATCGTGGATCCGGATGAGCCGCCAGCGCCCGCTCTCCACGTCACGGGAGACCTCGAAGGTCAGTAGCGGCCCCTTGCCGGCGAGTCTGACCTGGAGCCGCCAGATCTCGTGGTCCACGAGTCCCGGGCCGCGACCGCGTTCGGCGCGGACCTCTTCGGCCCACCAGCGACGGCGTTCAAACCAGCGCACGGGGTCGGCGGCAACACGGTATTCCCGCCCCTGCCACCGCATCCGCAAGGGTAGCCCCGCGGTACTGCATTCCACGTCGACTGACTGGGTGAAAAGCCCCATCTGATACCTCCAAATCGCCCCGGACGACGGCATTGGTCCCGGAGCCCTACACGATGGGAGGGGCCGCGAAACTGCCTGTGCACGACGACCACTCCATTCTATTCGAAACTTTGTACTAAGCAAGATCAGACTAGAAAGTATGTACGACACTTTGGGTCTCGTGGGTGGAGGTATCCGTTGGTGGTGCTGATCGAAGGCTGCTGCCCCCGAGGTTCAAGCCCACTCGCAGGGCCGTCTCGAACCGGTCCGGGGAACCTCCTGCATGCCGAAGCTAGTGCGCGCAGCAGGCAACAGGCCCCCGAAAAAGGGCACAGCAACGTCGTCCAGATGATTCGGGAGGAACCTGCTGTTCACCAGGCAGGCAGCCGCGTCAGGGCCTTCCTTCTCCAGGCAGGAGCGAGAACAGCACCATGTCATGGCGTTCGCCGGATCGTGCCGTTTTGGAGCGTTGGAGCCCTTCGCGGGTGAACCCGGCATTGAGTGCCACCTTTTGGGAGCCGATGTTTGCCGATGCGGCCTCGAGGCTCACCCGTTGGGCGCCCAGCTCTTCTATTGCCCACCGGGTCACTGCCCTGGCTGCGGCAGTGGCCACCCCGCGACCGCGCGCCCATGGGGCCACCCAATACCCCACTTCCACCGTGGAGTTGGCCGGATCGACATCAACCAGTCCACAAGAGGCGAGTACGGCATCCGTCGTTTCATCGACCACGGCAAAAGGTGCTCCGGTCCGTTCGTTCCAGGTCATTGCGGAGTGATCCGCAAATGAGGCCGCGTGCTCCTGCGTGTATGGATGCGGCACGGTCGTCCAGCGGATGATTTCGGGGTCCTGGCACGCCCGGTGAATCGATTCCGTATCCCCGCGGCTCCAGGGACGCAAGATGATCCCTTCCCCGCCGTCCGTCGAGCCCCTCAGGATCGGGGGTGTTTCGTTCCACGCCAAAGTCATGGTGAACATCATAGGGGACCCCGCTTTTGAGCAATCGGCCACTGATGGTTGGTCCGTTCCCACCCCGGATTACTCCGCGAAAAGATCCTCGACCGGCTCGATGAGTTCGGGGCCGTTGTTCCGCACGTTGCCCACGGCGGAGCCGACTTCACGGAGGGACCAGCCACCGGCGACCTCATGGGCTTCGTCCCTGACCTGTTCGACCAGTGGGCCGGCTTCCCGGTCGCCGGGGTTCAACCATTCGGACATCGCCGCCCGGTCCAGGGGAATGGGCAGCCGGTCGTGCAGGCCGTGCAGCTCGTCGAGTACTTCGGATTCGCCCGTTTCCTCGGGTGAGGCCATCGTGAGGATGCTGCAGCTGAGCAGCCAACGTTCCGGATCGTCCTCCGCCTTCGTGGGATCCTTCCACCATTCGTAGATGCCGGCGAAGAAGATCAGCGAGTCGTCTTCCCGGTGCACGAAATACGGACGCTTGGAAGCGGTCTTGCCCGTCCCGGACTTCTTCCACTCGTAGTATCCCTCGACGGGGACGGCACAGCGGCGGGCCTTGATGGCGGCGCGGAAGGTGGGTTTCTCCAGGACCGTTTCGCTGCGGGCGTTGAAGGCCCTGACCCCCACCGAGGGGTCCTTGGCCCAGCTGGGGACCAGACCCCATTTAGCCACATGCACCTGCCGGACGACTTCATCGTCCAGGAGTCGCTCCAAGACGATCGGCACATCGGTGGTCGGGGCGACGTTCCATGATTTGCGCAGTTGCAGCGCGTCATCTGCTTCCGCTTCGGCTTCGGCCACCAGATCGCCGATGGCCCGGGCCATTACGTATCGTCCGCACATGGAATAAGGATCTCATAGTGCCGGTTGTGCTGGATATGACTGATTTGAAGACCGAGGAATACATCCCCGAAGCCGGGGCCGTCACCATGTTCACCACCTCCTGGTGCGGATACTGCAGGAACCTGAAGAAGGCCATGGACGCCGATGGCATCTCCTACCGGGAGGTCAACATCGAGGACGTCGCGGGAACCGCCGAGATCGTCGAGGAGTTCAACGGCGGTAACCAGACGGTCCCCACCTTGATCTTCTCCGATGGTTCGGCCGTCACGAACCCCCGAATTGAACAGGTGCGCGAGCGTCTCTAGCGGCTCTATGACAGGATGAAAGGTGCCCGCGGTTTTTCCGCGTGGGCACCTTTTTTCTGAATTGGATGGGCCGTGCTGGACACGGCCGAGAGGATGGAAACCATGGCACAAAAGGTCAAGGCTGTAGTCGTCAAGGCCAAGGACGCACCGGTGGAAATCGAGACGATCGTCGTTCCGGATCCCGGTCCCGGCGAAGCGGTCGTGGACATCCTCACCTGCGGGGTCTGTCACACCGACCTGCACTATAAGCTCGGCGGCATCGGCGACGAGTATCCGTACCTGCTCGGACACGAGGCCACAGGCGTCGTGAGCCAGCTCGGGGAAGGCGTGACCAACGTCGAGGTCGGCGATCGCGTCGTCTTGAACTGGCGGGCCGTCTGCGGCGAATGCCGGGCCTGCGCCAAGGGCCAGCCGCAGTACTGCTTCGATACAGCCAACGCCGATCAGCCGATGACCCTCGAAGATGGCACGGAGCTCTCCCCCGCGCTGGGCATCGGGGCCTTCGCGGAGAAGACCCTGGTTGCCGCCGGCCAATGCACCAAGGTCGATGACGACGTCGATCCAGCTGCCGTGGGCCTGCTGGGCTGCGGCATCATGGCCGGTATTGGTGCGGCGATCAACACCGGGGAGGTCAAGCGCGGCGAATCCGTCGCGGTCATCGGGTGCGGAGGGGTCGGCATCGCCGCCATCGCCGGCGCGAAGCTGGCCGGTGCCACCACGATCATCGCCGTGGACATCGATCAGTCCAAGGTCGACATGGCCGTCGAGCTCGGAGCCACGCACGGGATCAACTCCAAGGAGAAGGACCCGGTAGAAGCCATCAAGGCACTGACCGGTGGCTTCGGCGCCGATCTCGTCATCGAGGCCGTCGGGCGTCCGGAAACCTATCGGCAGGCCTTCTACGCCCGTGACCTGGCCGGCCGCGTGGTTCTGGTCGGCGTTCCGACGCCGGAGATGAAACTCGAGTTGCCGCTGGCCGATGTCTTCGGCGGTGGCGGTTCACTGAAGTCCTCCTGGTACGGCGATTGCCTGCCCTCCCGCGACTTCCCCATGTTGGTCGAACAATACAAGCTCGGACGACTGGATCTGGATGCGTTCGTCACCGAACGCATCGGTCTGGGGGACATCGAGGCTGCCTTCGAGAAGATGCATGACGGCACCGTGCTGCGTTCGGTGGTGGAGCTCTAATGCCGGCACAGATCGAAAACCTGGTGACCTCCGGAACGTTCAGCCTCGACGGCGGGACCTGGGATGTGGACAACAACGTATGGATCATCGGTGATGAAGCCGAAGTCCTCGTGATCGATCCGGCGCATAAGCCGGCAGCGATCGTTGAAGCAGTCGGTGGCCGCAAGGTCACCGCCGTGCTGCTCACCCATGGGCACGACGACCACATCCGCTATGCCCGCGATTTCGCCGAAATGGTCAACGCCCCGATCTACATGAATCCCGAGGACCAGATGCTCTGGGAAGACGTGTTCCCGGGGACGACGCCGGATGAACGCATTGCCGATGGCGATACCTTCGACATCGCCGGCACCACGTTGCGGGCCATCCACACCCCCGGCCACTCCCCCGGTTCCACCTGCTTCTACGCCGAGGAGCTGGACACGCTCTTCTCCGGGGACACGCTGTTCAGCGGCGGGCCCGGGGCCACCGGTCGCAGCTATTCCAGTTACAAGACGATCGTGGAATCCATCCGCGACCGGCTGCTGGTGCTGCCGCCGAACACCATCGTGAACACCGGGCACGGCGACGCCACCAGCGTCGCCGCCGAAGCCCCGCAGTTGCAGGAGTGGCTGGACCAGATCGAGGAATAACCAACAACGGCAGGCCGGCAGGCCCGCCGACGAAGACAGCGCGTGGCGGGAATCCCCAGGGGTTCCCGCCACGCGCTTTTTCACCGGTCGCCCTGGTCCTAGGCTCCTGTTTGACGCCGCAGTAACCGGTGTCGGCGGGCCACGCTCCCCAGCGGAACCACTTCCCCTTCCGGCCCGGCAGCCGCCGAAGCCGGACGCATCGATCGGGCGGAGGAGGCCCTGAACGGGACCGGCACGACCTGGAGCACGTTGATGATTCCCTCGTATCGCAGGATGGCTTCGGTCAGTTCGATGCTGTGGGCATAGCGGCGCAGCAGCAGGCCCTGGCCTTCGCCCAAGCTCGTCGACCCCGGTTCCAGTCGGAGGGAACCGGCCAGGACGGTGGCGATCAGTTCATGCAGGATCCGGTGTCCGAGCGAAAATCCCATCTCGCGGATGATCAGCTCCGGTTGCTGGATCCCGGTCAACCCCACCGTGTAGGCCACCGGGACCCCGCGGCGTCCGATGGCGTGTTCAATGAACCAGTCCCCCGGCCGAGGCGCCCCGGTTCCGTCGAGCCCCCTGGCCGTAATGCTGCAGCTCCTGCACATGATGCCTCCTTGCGACACCGGTCTCCCCGTCGGAGCACCGGTGCCTGGACACCAGCATCGAAGGAGCGGTCCCGGTCCGCGGAAGCGTCGTGCCCTGTTGTGTACAACGGAGGCCGGGGCGCGCTTGTGGGGGCCGAGTCGGGGGGAAGGCCTAACCGACCAGTGGCTGCTGCGGATCAACCACGGTGGTGTGCCGGGCGTAGGCCTGCAGCAGCGCCTGTTCAACGGCTTCCACCGTGGTTCCAGGAACCAGGTCCTCAGCGGCTCCAGCCGTCGTCGGGTCGAAATCCAATCCCATATCCGCGTAGACGGACTCCAGGACGGCGCGCAGCGGGGCGGAGTCCTCGACGACGAACACACTGGCGAACAACCAGGCACCGGAGACCACGCGTTGGGCGGTGCCCACGAGTTTGACCGGGGAGGTCGTCCGGGAGCCGGGGCCCGGCCGGCCATGGACGCTGAATTCCCCGGGACAGTATTCCCCGGGGATCTCCCCCACCTCGGCCTCGATGCCCAGGTCCCCCAGTGCCCGGGCGTAGAGCTCCCCCAGGATCCTGAAACGGTCCTGATGACCGAGCATCGCTTCCCCCGCGGGTTCCACATGATCGACGATCAACGTGCCCTGGTGGTAGGCCGCGGCCCGGCCGCCCGCCTTGCGTACCACGGGGGCGAAGCCCAGACGACGAGCCGAAGCGGTGGCCTGCCCATATCCGGGAAGCCTGATGTCCCGTTGGCCGAAGGCCACGGTGGGTTCGGGTCGGTAGAGACGCAGGGTCGGCCCGCTCTCCCCGTCACGGACCCGTTCAAGAAGCCGGATTCCTTCGAGCAGGTCGGATTCGGGGTCCCCGACCGCCTCGGAACGCCACACGGTCAGGGGCTGATGCGCGGTGGGATTCCAGGAAGTCATGGTGTCGATTCTAGTTGTGGGCGGTCCGCATGAATAATGGGGGTCGTGCCTGAACCAACCCTGACATTGATCCTCCTGGGCGGCTCCTCCGGATCCGGGAAGTCCTACCTCGCCGAGCGCTATGGCCGCCCGCATATCGAGTTGGATAACTTCTACCGTGAGCTGGCCGAGGATTCCCCGCACAGCCCGCTGCCCCACACCGCCTACGGCGAGGTCGACTGGGACCATCCCGGAACCTGGAACTGCGACGCCGCGGTCGATTCCGTCCTGCGTCTGCTACGCACCGGCAGCATGGAAGTCCCGCATTATTCGATTTCCACATCCAGCTACTCCGGCTATTCCACCGTGACCATGGCCGGCGGTCCCGTCGTGGCCGAAGGGATCTTCGTCGATGAGATCCGTGCCCCGCTGATCGACCACGGGGTGGACGTCCGGGCCTACTACATCGACGTCTCCCCGATCACGACGGCGGTACGCCGGTTGGTGCGCGATGTCCGGGAACGTCGTAAGCCACTGCCGTTCCTGCTGCGTCGGGGCTGGGCGTTGTACCGGGCCGAGGGCTGGATACGCCGTCGCTATCTGGAGGCCGGATTCATTCCGACCCCCAAACCCAGGATCCGTTCGATGCTTGCTGCCGCCTGAGCTGCCCCCCGGATCAGCGGCTGGGCATCGGGCGTACGGTCAGGATCTGCTCGCTGCGGCCGAAGGGCCCCTCGACATCGTGCAGCACCGCCGACGTCAGGCCGATGCCGTCGGCACCGTAGGTCTGCTGCGACTGGATGCCCAGCCATTGACCCACCGGACGGCGATACATGTGGATCTGCAGGTCCACGTTGGGGAACATCCACGATTCCGGTCCCGGGGCCACCCTCGGTGCGACCCCGTTGGCCGTATCGACCATGCCCAGCAACCGCACCATATCGGGGGTCTCGAAGCCGTCGACCATCTGTTGCGGGTTCCGCAGCCAGACGACCCCCTTGCCCAACCGGTGTCCGGGTTCGACCCGCAGCTCCAACTGCTCGATGTAGCCGCCGGGCCACATGGCCATTCCGTCCCAGACGGGCAGTTCCTCGGGATGGGAGACCTCGGGATCCTCCACGCCGGCGACCTGAGTCGAATCGTGGGTCTTCAGCCTCCAGCCCCGGGCCACGATGGCGGTCCTGCCTTGGCAGACCATTTGCGCCTCGACCAGTTCGATGGTCTTGCCGGGCCTGATCATGGTGGTGGTGATCTCCACGTCTCCACCATGGATGATCCCTAGGATATCCAGGCTGACGCGGGCCATGCGCATGTCCTCGCGGGGCTGGAATAGTTCGAGTTCACGCACCAGGAGGCCGGTGGCCGGGGCCATATGCTGCTCATGTTCGTTCCAGGCACCCTGGGTGTGGATGGTGGAACGGTAGCGGCCCTGGCCCAGCGGAACATAGAAGCTGGAAGGCCGGGAACCGTCCGGCATTTCGAGCAGATGGGTTCCGGAAGCATCCGGGCGGTCCTGGTGGCCGATGGTCGAAGCAGTCATGAAGGGATCCTTTCAGCGCCTCGGAGGTCAGCGCTCACCGTTCCACCCTATCGGTCGACCCTCGCGACGCCGTACCGGCTACGGCGGCCCCTCAGCCGTGGGTCTCAGGTACCGCAGAAGGTGACGTACGGCCCGGAGTCCGTGGGGGCACCGACGGCAAGACGTTCCAGGCCCGGACGCACCTCATAAGGGGCCGATACGGCTTCCAGAAGCCTGTTCAGCGGCCCCAGGTCCCCGTCGGTGGCGGCGTCGAGCGCTTCTTCCACCAGATGGTTGCGCGGGATGTAGGCGGGGTTGATCAGGTCCATTCCCGTCGCATCGGGCCCCAAGGCCAGCCAGGTCTCGGCCCAGGCATCAAAGGGTGCCGGGTCGGTGAACAAGGCCCGAGCGGGTTCCCGGTCGCCTCGGGCCACCCCCGCCAACGCGCGAAAGAACAAGGTGTAGTCGGCTCCGCTGGTCGTGAGTAGTTCGGTCGTGGCGTGGACGACTTCGTGGGCCGGTTGGTCCTCGCGCTCCACCCCGGTGGCCGGGGGCAGGCCGAGCTTTTCGAACATGCCCGCCGACCAGGCCTCGCTGTAGCGGGTCCTGAAGGTGCGCAACGATTCCATGGCCAGTTCAACGGCCTGGTCCTCGTCGTCATCGAAGAGCGGCAGCATGGCCTCGGCCAGGCGCGCCAGGTTCCATTCGGCCATGACCGGTTGGTTGCGGTACGCATAGCGCCCCTGCCCGTCGATGGAGCTGAAGACCGCGGCGGGATCGAAGGCATCGATGAACGCGCAGGGGCCATAGTCGATGGTTTCCCCCGAGATGGTCATGTTGTCGCTGTTCATCACCCCGTGGACGAAGCCCACCAGCATCCATTGCGCGATCAACGCGGCCTGGTCGGCAACGACCGCGTCGAACAAGGCCAGATGGGGCCGCTCGGCGTCGGCCGCCTCCGGATGGTGGCGGGCCATGGCAACTTCGGCCAGCCGGTGCAGCAGATCCGGGTCCCCCAAGGCCCTGGCATATTGGAAGGAGCCGACCCTCAGATGGCTGGAGGCGACGCGGGTCAGCACGGCGCCGGGCAGCCGGCTCTCGCGCAGCACGTCATGACCGGTGGCGGTGACCGCGAGTGAGAGCGTGGTGGGGATCCCCAACGCGTGCAGGGACTCGCTGAGGATGTATTCGCGCAGCATGGGCCCCACGGCCCCGAAGCCGTCACCACCCCGGGAGAAGGGGGTCCGGCCCGAGCCCTTCAGGTGCAGATCACGGAGGTTCCCCTCGGCGTCACGCAATTCGCCCAGCAACAGGGCCCGGCCGTCTCCAAGGCGCGGGGAGTAGGAACCGAACTGGTGTCCTGCGTATCCCTGGGCGACAGGTGTCGCCCCCTCGGGTGGATGGGCCCCGGTCAACACGGAGATCCCCTCGGCGCTGCGTAGGTATTCGGGGTCCAGCCCGAGCTCCCGGGCCAGGCGTTCATTCAGGACCAGTAGTTCCGGCGCCGGGGGTTCTTCGGCTTTCCAGGGGATGGAGAGCTCGGGGAAATTCCGGGCGAACCCGTTCTCGAGAACAACGGATCGCTGCAGTGCTGTACTCATGCTTCGAGCCTACCGTCGCAGGCCCGGAGATAGACTTCCTCCATGTCTTTGCCCGGTCCTGCTCCGACCTTCGGGCCACGCCGCCTGACCCTGGGCGTGGCCGCGGCCTGCGTCATCGCGGCCGGTCTGGCGGCCCGTTTCCTGCTCCACGGGGGATTCGCCGACGCCGCCGGCGGCGTCTTGTACACGGTCCTGGTCTACCTGTTGGTGGGCCTCCTGCGGCCCGGCTGGCGTCCTGTCCGCCTGGCGGCCATCGCCTTAGCCATCAGCTGCGCCGTCGAGCTGCTCCAGTTGACCGGGCTTCCCGGGGCCCTCTCCGCCATCGTCCCACCGATGCGTCTGGTGTTGGGGACGACCTTCTCACTGACCGATCCACCCGCCTATGTGGTGGGTGCGCTGCTGGCCCTTGCCGTGGATTGCCTCCTACGGTGTGGGACGCGGCACCCTCGGCCATCCCGGCACGATATCCCCGCCCGGAGCCGATGAGCCCCGCCCGGATCGGATCGGTAACGTCGAAGGGCTCCGGCGCAGTGGCGCCGGAGCCCTTCGAACAGTTCGTGCAGCATCTGCCGATGTGGTTAGAAGTCCCAGTCCTCGTCTTCGGTGTTCACGGCCTTGCCGATCACGTAGGAGGATCCCGAGCCGGAGAAGAAGTCGTGGTTCTCGTCCGCGTTGGGGCTCAAGGCCGAGAGGATGGCCGGGTTCACGTCCGTCACCGAGGACGGGAACATCGCTTCGTAACCCAGGTTCATCAGCGCCTTGTTGGCGTTGTAGTGCAGGAACTTCTTGACGTCCTCGCTCAGGCCCACGCTGTCGTACAGATCGTGGGTGTACTGCACCTCGTTTTCATACAGTTCGTAGAGCAGCTCGAAGGTGTAGTCCTTCAACTCGGTCTTGCGCTCTTCACTCAGGCCTTCCAGGTTCTTCTGGAACTTATAGCCGATGTAGTAGCCGTGGACGGCTTCGTCACGGATGATCAGACGGATCAGGTCGGCCGTGTTGGTCAGCTTGGCCCGTGAGGACCAGTACATCGGCAGGTAGAAGCCCGAGTAGAACAGGAAGGACTCCAAGAGCGTCGAGGCGATCTTGCGCTTAAGCGGATCCTCACCGTAGTAGTAGGCCTCGATGATTGAGGCCTTCTTCTGCAGGTTCACGTTCTCGAGGGACCAGCGGAACGCCTCGTCGATCTCCTTGGTCGAGGCCAGTGTGGAGAAGATCGAGGAGTAGCTCTTGGCGTGGACCGACTCCATGAACGCGATGTTCGTGTAGACGGCTTCCTCGTGCGGCGTGAGCGCATCCGGGATCAGCGAGACGGCCCCGACCGTGCCCTGCAGCGTGTCCAGCAGGGTCAGCCCCGTGAAGACGCGCATGGTGAGCAGCTTCTCGTCCTCGGTGAGCGTGTTCCAGGACTGGACGTCGTTGGACAGCGGGATCTTCTCCGGCAGCCAGAAGTTGTTCACGAGGCGGTTCCACACCTCGACGTCCTTCTCGTCCTGGATGCGGTTCCAGTTGATGGCCTCGACGTGATGCTGCAGCTTGACCTGGTCGGTCATTTCATCCCCTGACTTTCTGATGCGGGTTGCCTATGTGATCGGTGGCCGGGACGACGGCTGGGTTTCCCCGCCGTCGTCCCGGTCCGGTGTGTCCCGGATGCCGGCCTCCGGCATCCCGATGGTGGGACGAGGGTGATTCAGCGCCTGCTGCTACAGGGCGCAGGACACGCAGCCCTCAACCTCCGTGCCTTCCAGCGCGAGCTGGCGAAGACGGATGTAGTAGAGCGTCTTGATGCCCTTGCGCCAGGCGTAGATCTGCGCCCGGTTGATGTCGCGGGTCGTGGCGGTGTCCTTGAAGAACAGCGTCAGCGACAAGCCCTGGTCGACGTGCTGGGTCGCGGCCGCGTACGTGTCGACGATCTTTTCGTAACCGATTTCGTAGGCATCCTGGTAGTAATCCAGGTTCTCGTTGGTCAGGTACGGAGCCGGGTAGTAGACACGGCCCAGCTTGCCTTCCTTGCGGATCTCGATCTTCGCGGCCACCGGGTGGATCGAGGAGGTCGAGTTGTTGATGTAGGAGATCGAGCCCGTCGGCGGGACGGCCTGCAGGTTCTGGTTGTAGATACCGTGCTCCATGACCGAGGCCTTCAGCTGCTCCCAGTCCTGCTGGGTCGGGATGTGCACGTTGGCGAAGAGCTCGCGGACCTTTTCGGTCTGCGGAACCCATTCGGCCTGGGTGTACTTATCGAAGAACTCGCCCGAGGCGTACTTCGAATCCTCGAACCCACCGAAGGTCTCACCCGTTTCCATGGCCAACTTATTCGAGGAGCTCAACGCGTGGAAGAGCACCGTGTAGAAGTAGATGTTGGTGAAGTCCAGGCCCTCTTCGGAGCCGTAGTGGACGTGCTCCCGTGCCAGATAGCCGTGCAGGTTCATCTGACCCAGGCCGATGGCGTGCGAGGCCTTGTTCCCCTCGGCGATCGAAGGAACCGAACCGATGTAGGACATATCCGATACGGCGGACAACGCGCGGATGGCGGTCTCCACCGTGGCACCCAGGTCGGGGGAATCCATCGCCTTGGCGATGTTCAACGAGCCCAGGTTGCAGGAGATGTCCTTGCCGATCTCCTCGTAGCCAAGGTCCTCCTTGTACACCGACGGCGAGGAAACCTGCAGGATCTCCGAGCAGAGGTTGCTCATGATGACCTTGCCCTTGATCGGGTTGGCCCGGTTCACCGTGTCTTCGAACATCACGTACGGGTAGCCCGATTCGAACTGGATCTCCGCGAGGGTCTGGAAGAACTCGCGGGCGTTGATCTTGGTCTTCTTGATCCGGGAATCGTCGACCATCTCGTAGTACTTCTCCGTGACGGAGACGTCGGAGAAGGGGATGCCGTAGACGCGCTCGACGTCGTAGGGCGAGAAGAGGTACATGTCCTCGTTCGTCTGGGCCAGCTGGAAGGTGATGTCCGGGACGACCACGCCTAGCGAGAGGGTCTTGATGCGGACCTTCTCATCGGCGTTCTCCCGCTTGGTGTCGAGGAAGCGGTAGATGTCCGGGTGGTGGGCGTGCAGGTAGACGGCGCCTGCCCCCTGGCGGGCCCCGAGCTGGTTCGCGTAGGAGAAGCTGTCTTCAAGGAGCTTCATCACCGGAATGACGCCGGAGGACTGGTTCTCGATCTGCTTGATCGGGGCACCGTGCTCGCGGATGTTCGTCAGCGACAGGGCCACCCCGCCCCCGCGCTTGGAGAGCTGGAGCGAGGAGTTGATGCCACGGGCAATGGACTCCATGTTGTCTTCGACGCGCAGCAGGAAGCAGGAAACCAGCTCGCCGCGCTGGGCCTTGCCGGCGTTCAGGAAGGTGGGGGTGGCCGGCTGGAAGCGGCCATCCATGATCTCGTCGACCAGCTGGGTGGCGAGCTGTTCGTTGCCGCGGGCCAGGTGCAGGGCGACCATGCACACGCGGTCCTCGTAACGCTCCAGGAAACGGTTCCCGTCGAACGTCTTCAGCGTGTAGGAGGTATAGAACTTGAAGGCGCCCAGGAAGGTCTCGAAGCGGAACTTCTTCTTATAGGCATGCGCGTAGAGACCACGCACGAAGTTCATCGTGTACTGGTCGATGGTCTCGCGCTCGTAGTACTCGTGCTTCACGAGGTACTCGAGCTTCTCGTCCAGGTCGTGGAAGAAGACCGTGTTGTTGTTCACGTGCTGCAGGAAGTACTGCCGCGCCGCCGCACGATCCGCGGCGAACTGGATCTTCCCGTCCTTGTCATAGAGGTTCAGCATGGCGTTGAGCTCGTGGTAGCCCAACCCCTGGAAGGCCTCGGGGACCTCCTTGGTATCTGTCTTCACGGTTGGCTCTGCGACTGTGGTGTCCAAAACTCTTCCAATCCTTGGCGTACACGGGTGACGTCCTCCGACGTCCCCATGAGTTCGAAACGATATAGCACGGGAACCGAGCACTTGGCGGAGATCTTGTCCGCCGCCAAGCAGTAGGTGGTTCCAAAGTTTGTGTTGCCGGCGCCGATGACGCCGCGTAGCAGCTGCCGGTTCCCCTCGTTGTTCAGGAACCGGATCACCTGCGGCAGAATCGACCGCTCTCCCTTCTCCCCACCGTAGGTGGGCAGAACCAGGACATACGGTTCGGTGGCCAGCAGCTCTGGTTCGCTGGCATAGAGGGGAATCTTCGCCGCATCGAGTCCCAGTTTCTCCATGAACCGTTTCGTGTATCCGGAAACGGAGGAGAAGTAGATCAGGGAACTGTTCGTGGTGTTTGCGGTGGCCGGACTCGTGGTCCGCTCATCCACCGCGATGTCGCCAGACATGAGACCGGCCTCCAACTGCTGGTGATGGGTGGTGTCGCCTCAGGCAACGCTCGAGGCGGCCACGGCCAGTTCCTCGATCTTGTCCGGGCGGAAGCCTGACCAGTGGTCGGCTTCGGTCATGACCACGGGGGCCTGCATGTAGCCGAGGGCCCGAACACGTTCGAGGGCCTCCGCGTCCTGGGAGATATCGACCTTCTGGTAGGCAATGCCCTTCTTGTCCAGCGCCCGGTAGGTGGCGTTGCACTGCACGCATGCTGGCTTGGTATAAACCGTGACGGTCATGGCATTGATCCCCTCGTACAAAATATGTGGTCATCTTCGTTGTCTGTCCCGGATTCCCGGGGGTCCGAAAGCGGGCCATCCGAGCGTTGGCGGGAGTGGAAACCGTTCCCGCCCCGTGGGGCGCTTCCTGAGATTTCAATACTACATGTAGTACAAGGAACAGCAAGCAACCCCTATATGTTGTCTTACAAGTATGTCATTCCCCACTCCCTTAGTCCACAGCGGGTGTGGAGAAACGCATCCCTAATTGCCGCACGAATCCGGGGTTCGGGCCCATCCGTCCACAGCCTGTGCATGGAAGATGCCCACAACCAAACAGCTGGTGTGTCGTTCGGCGACGGCGTGTCGCCACCCATTCTGGAAGGCCGCGGTCGAAGGCTCGGCGGTAGGCTGGATTCAACCTCAGCGGAAGGAACCCACCTGACATGACCACGGTCTCAGAACACATGATCGCCACCCTCCGGGCCAACGGCGTCCAACGAATCCACGGCGTCCCGGGAGATTCGCTCAACGGGATCACCGATGCCCTGCGCAAGGACGGGAACATTATCTGGTCCACCGTCCGCCACGAAGAGGCCGCTGCCTTTGCCGCCGGGGCCGAGGCAACCATGACCGGGCGCCTGGGCGTCTGCGCCGGCAGCTGCGGGCCGGGCAACCTGCACCTGATCAACGGGCTCTACGAGGCCAACAGGTCCCGCGTGCCGGTGCTCGCCATCGCCGCCCACATCCCCAGCGCGGAGATCGGCAGCAACTACTTCCAGGAAACCCACCCCCAGGACCTGTTCAGCGAGTGCTCGGTCTTCACCGAAATGGTCTCCACCCCCGACCAGATGCCCCGTTTGATGGAAATCGCCATGCGGACGGCGATCGAAAAGCGTGGTGTGGCCGTGCTGGTCATTCCCGGTGACGTGGCCCTGGCGCCGGCGACCAACGAACGCATCACCCACATTCGCCGCGCCAACCCCGTGGTGGTGCCCTCGAGGGAGGAACTCGACGAGGCCGCAGGGATCCTCAACGCCGGGTCCAAGGTCACCATCCTCGCCGGCGCGGGCGTGGCAGGAGCCCACGACGCGGTGGTGGGCCTGGCGGACACCCTGGGCGCGCCCATCGTCCACGCCCTGGGTGGCAAGGAACACATCGAATACGACAATGAATTCGACGTCGGCATGACCGGGCTGCTCGGTTTCGCCTCGGGCTACCGGGCCATGGAGGACGCCGACACCCTGCTGATGCTGGGCACCGATTTCCCCTACCAGCAGTTCTTCCCCTCCAAGGCCCGCATCATCCAGGTCGATATCCGGGGCGAGCAGCTCGGTCGCCGCACCCCGGTGGACCTCGGATTGGTGGGGTCGGTGGCCGATACCGCTACGGCCCTGCTGCCGATGCTCAAACGCAAGTCCCGCAGGTCCCACCTCAAGGACGCGCAGAAGCATTACCGCAAGACCCGCGAGAAGCTCGACGACCTGGCCACGAAGACGCGTAAAGGCAAACCGCTGCACCCGCAGTTCGTGGCCCGCTCCCTGGATCGGCACGCCTCCGACGACGCCGTGTTCATCCCCGATGTCGGCTCCCCGGTCATGTGGGCCTCCCGCTACCTGACGATGAACGGGCGTCGGCGCCTGTTCGGCTCCTTCGCCCACGGGTCCATGGCCAACGCGCTCCCCCAGGCCATCGGAGCCCAGGCCGCAGCCCCGGACCGGCAGATCGTTGCCATGTGTGGTGACGGCGGGTTGTCGATGCTCATGGGCGAGCTGCTCACGGTGGTGCAGTCCAGGTTGCCGGTGAAGATGGTGGTCTTCAACAACTCCTCGTTGAACTTCGTGGAGCTGGAGATGAAGGCAGCCGGATTCGTGAATTACGCCACGGATCTGGAGAACCCGAACTTCGCCGACGTGGCCAACGCCGTCGGGATCCTGGGGATCCGGGTCGAAAGCTCGGCGGATCTGGATGCGGCGCTGAAGAAGGCCCTCGCCCATGACGGACCAGCACTCGTCGATATCGTCACGGCGCGCCAGGAACTGACCATGCCACCGAATGTCACGGCCGAGCAGGCCAAGGGATTCGCCCTCTACGCCGTGCGCACGGTCATGTCCGGCCGGGGCGACGAACTGCTGGACCTGGCTGCCACGAACTGGCGCCAGCTCTTCTAGGCCCATCCCATGGAAGGCCTGGAGCAGTTCATTGCTGCTCCGGGCCTTTCGTCATGCCGTCCGCCACGGCTTCCGGCAGCAGGGCGCCCCATCC
Organism: Arthrobacter sp. AOP36-A1-22; assembly: GCF_052377615.1. NCBI lineage: Bacteria > Bacillati > Actinomycetota > Actinomycetes > Micrococcales > Micrococcaceae > Arthrobacter > Arthrobacter sp. AOP36-A1-22. Next base: position 46,830 of record NZ_JBQSWX010000016.1, on the reverse strand, counting down.
ACCGGCTGCTTCACCGAATATGGGTCTTGACCGCGTTCGTGCGGATCTTCCCCTTGGAACGGAAACTCGGGCGCGACATGCACCGGATGGCCGTACGGCTGCTAGACGTCGACGACAGCGATCCCGCCATCCGCGGGCTCATCCAGGGCACCCTTGACATGGCACGAGGCTTGGGGCTGGCAGATACGCCGCGCAATGACTCGCATCGTCGAGGCCACGTGGTTGCCGTCTGGTCGGCCCAACTCGCTTCCGCTCTCGGAAGGGCCTAGGACGCCACCGCCCCGACCTGCTCGAAGACCGTTGTGGGACCGGCCTGCAGCAAAACATGCCCTACTCACGTTCGCCGGTTCAAGTACCGGGGGCGGCTGGCATCGCGCTAGCATGGGGACGCCGTGTGTCGATACCCGGCCGTAACCACGCTGTCTCCTCGTCGTGGGAGAACACATCCATTGCATCGAGGGACGAACCTAGTCATGGTCCCGAGGCGAAGGAGTACTGATTGTCTGACGCAGAAGAACCCCCGAAGGGTTCGACCGACGCACCCCGCCCCCGGATTGATCGCAGTCGTTTCGGCATAACCGGCCGCCGCAGGGGACCCGATACCGACCCGATGCGTCCCCCGATCTCCAGCAGCGAGATGAGCAAGGGGCCCGTCGAACTCTCCGAGCACCGCGGCCCACGGGTGAACTAGCGCGTCTTCATCATCTCCTCGGCGATCATCCTGGGATTCTCCTGCTGGGCGATGGCCTTGCCGGATCAGGCCTCGGCGACGATGCAGGCCGCCGTGACCTGGATTTCGACCAATCTCGGCTGGTTCTACGTCCTCACGATCACCCTGGTCATCCTCTTCGTCCTCTGGGTGGCGCTCTCCAAGGAGGGCGGGGTCAGGTTGGGACCGGATCATGCCCGTCCGCAGTACAATCTCTTCACCTGGGTGGCCATGCTGTTCGCCGCCGGGGTCGGCATCGACATGCTCTTCTATTCGGTCACCGGCCCGATCACCCAATTCATCACCCCGCCCTCGGCCACCCCCGAATCCGCCGAGGCCCTCCATGACTCGGTCATCTGGACCATGTTCCACTACGGGATCGCCGGATGGTCGATGTACGCCCTGTTGGGCATGGCCATGGGCTACTTCGCCTACCGCTGGGGAATGCCCCTGTCGATCCGGGCGGTCCTGTATCCGCTCCTGGGCAAACGGGTCCGTGGGGCCACCGGCGACGTGATCGACATCTTCGCCCTCGTGGGCACCGTCTTCGGCGTGGCCACCTCGATGGGCATCGGGGTGGTCCTGCTCAACGTCGGTTTCGCCTGGCTGCTGGGAATCGAAGAGGGGCTGGCCCTGCAGATCGCCCTGGTGCTGGTGGCCGTGATCATGACGGTGGCCGCCTGCGCCTCGGGGGTGGACAAGGGGATCAGGCTGATCTCGGAGCTCAACCTCTGGGCCGCGGGGGCCATGATGCTCTACATCCTGATCACCGGTAAGACCGCCTTCCTGCTCAATGCGATGGTGGAGAACATCGGCAGATTCGTCCTGACGCTGCCCGAACGCACGTTGAAGACCTTCGCCTATACCGATGGCGGCAGTGAGTGGATGGGAAGTTGGACCCTGTTCTTCTGGGCCTTCTGGCTCGCGTGGGGTCCCTTCGTCGGGCTGTTCCTGGCCCGGATCTCCCGGGGGCGCACGTTGCGCGAATTCGTGATCGCCGCGATCACCGCCCCGGTGCTGTGCGATTTCTTCATCGTCACGATCTTCGGCAACAGTGCCCTGCGCCAGGTGTTGGAGGGCAACAGGGACTTCGCCGAACTGGCCATGGATAGTCCCGAGCACGGCTGGTATGCATTATTGGAGATGTTCCCCGGCGCCCCCTTCCTGATCGGTCTGGCCACCCTGTCGGGCATGCTGTTCTATCTCACCAGCGCCAACTCCGGGGCCATGGTGATGGCCAACTTCTCCTCGTCGATCCCCGATCCCTCGGTGGACGGGGCCAAATGGCTACGGATCTTCTGGGCCGTGCTCACCGCGGTCCTGACGGTTTCGATGATCGTCGCCGGAGGGGTGGCGACCATGGAACATGCGACGCTGATCTTCGCGCTGCCGGTGACCATCATCAGTTATCTGGTCATGGCCTCCTTCTCCAAGGTGCTGCGGATGGAGCGGGCCGAACGCGAGGGGCAGGTGCGGCGCCGCCGCTCCATGGCCGTCCATGGCGGTCAGACCCCCGAAAAGACCTGGCGTCAGCGTCTGGCTCAGTTGCGCTCCTACCCCTCGAAGAAGGCGGTCGCCCAGTTCGCGGACAGGGTGGTGGAACCGGCGTTGCAGGAGGTGGTCACGGAGTTCAACGGCCTGGGCTACGACGCCGAACTGACCTCCTCCCCCAACGCCGACACCGGGATCAGCGAGCACACCCTGCTGGTGAACATGGAGGACCACCGGAACTTCCACTACCAGGTCGCGGCGGTCGAGGCGCCGGCCCCGATGTTCGGCGGACGCAGCATGTCGCGACAGATCGACATCTACTACCGTCTGGAGGTCTTCACCCAAACGGGAACGGAGGGCTATGACCTGATGGGCCTGACCGAACAGCAGATCATCAACGACGTGCTCGACCGCTACGAAGCGCACCTGGGGTTCCTGCACTACTCCACCGAACATGACTACGCTTCGGTCCTGACCCCGGTCATGCCGACCACGACGGGAACCATCCCCCGGATCCCCGATTCGGCGGACGACGTCGAACCTCTCGAAGAGGACGAACAGTAGTCCCCTGACCGCGGGCCGGCACTTCGGCCCCGGACACAGAAGAAGCCCCGTCCGTGGACGGGGCTTCTTCTCATGGATCCTGAATTCGGTGGAGGTAAGGGGATTCGAACCCCTGACCTTCTGCATGCCATGCAGACGCGCTACCAACTGCGCCATACCCCCGAAAGGGAGTCGCCGGTTTCGTTTCCGACCGGACAACTCATCCATCATAGGGCACGGAATTTAGCCCGCGCAAATCGCCTCCCCCTACTAGGCGGAGGTCTCCGGGTCCTCAACCACGGCCACGCTCCGGGCGGCAGCCGGCAGTTCGATCGCGGCGCAGTCGCTCCACAGGCGGTCCAGGGCATAGAAGACGCGGTCTTCCTGGTGCTGGATGTGGATGACGACGTCGATGTAGTCCAGTAGGACCCAGCGGCCCAGTCCCCTGCCCTCTCGACGGACGGGACGCAGATCATGCTTTTCGATCAGCGCCTCTTCGATCCCGTCGACGATGGCGTTGACCTGCCGCTCGCTTTCTGCCGAAGCGATCAGGAAGGCATCGGTGATGCCCAGGCGTTCGCTGACGTCCAGGGCGATCTGGTTCTCCGCGAACTTCTCGGCCGCGGCCAATGCTGCGGTGTTGATGACGCTCAGTGAGTATTCTGTTGCAGCCATGTGGCTCCTCGGGTGGTGGTGCTGGTCATCGGTCGACGACTAGCCGTTGGTGGTGATCATGATGATGCCGACCGTCAGGGCGGCGGCACCCACCAGGAGTACCCCGAGCACCGCCCACGCCCAGACGTTGGCCCGCCGGACCCCGCTGCTGCGGTAGTCCAAGGGATCCAGGCCCTGGGCCGAACTGGCGCTGACCGGTTGCCGGGCAGCCCCGCGGCCCGGCTCCTCGGAGGCCGGGTCCGAAGGTTCCGCGGCCGCGGGTTCACCCACGGGGTCCTCGTGGCCCGTTCCCGGCGTCGGCGCAGCGACGGCTGGCCCCTTGCCGGTCGCGGGCATCTGGAGATGGAAGCCGCTGGTTTCGGGAGCGTTGATTCCGGTGTTGGCCAGATCCCTCTCGGCCTTTTCCCTGCGCAACCGGTCCATGGCCCCCGTGAACGGGTCCCCTGCCTGGTCTTCGGCACTGCGGGTGGAGTGGGCCCGTTTCAGGCGCTCCCGCTCTGCGACCCGTCGGCTGATGATGGCCGCACGGGCGGCCAGTTCGCGCTGTTTGGCCAGGACCTCCAGGTCATCGTGGTCCTCGGCAGCAGCGGCTTCGGCCTCGGGGTCCCCGGGCTGGTCAGGGATGGTTTGCCGGCGGGCTTCCAGGGCCTCCGCGACGCTGAGTGATTCCTGCCCCTGTGCGGTGCGCTCGGCCGCGGGCTTCTCGGTCGACGGGGACCCGGAGTCCACCTCGGCCTCGGGTTCCGCGGTCGAGGCGGCAGCCCTGGCCGCAGCCAGGGCCTGGAGACGGAGCTGCCGACGGGTCAGCGGGGCCGGCTCATCGCCAGCGGGGCGGACCTCTGCCGGCGCGGGCTTCTGGGCCGCTTCGGCTTCCCGGCGGCTCTTCAGTGCCTCCCGGTCGCGGGCCCGTTGCAACGAGCTGCGTTCGCCTGCTTCGCTGTGTTCCTCACGGTCGGGCACCATGTCGAAGGGGACGTCGGCGGCACGTCGGCTGCGGTTGGCCTGAGCGATGCGGTCGAGCTGGTTGGTGTCCTCGGATGAGCGCGGCTCGGGCTGCTCAGCCGGGTCTTCGCCCGACAGGTGCCCACCCTCGTGGTGGCCGTCAGCGGTCTCGCTGGCACGGCGTTGTTCACGCAGGGACCGCCGCGTCGGCGGGAGCCCCAAATCGTCGCTCATGTTGTCCATTCCAGGCAATCCCCCTCAGGTGTCGCCGTCGTAGTGATACAACTCATATTTCGCAATGTACTGAACCACCCCATCGGGCACCAGATACCAGACCGGCTTATTTGCCTTGACCCGGTCCCGGCAGGCCGTCGAGGAGATCGCCATGGCCGGGACCTCCAACAGGCTGATGTCCGTACGCCCCAGGTCCGGTAGTTCGTGCCCGGGGCGGGTGACCCCGACGAAATGCGCCAGGCTCCACAGCTCGTCGATGTCCTTCCAGGACATGATCCGCTCCAGCGCATCGGCCCCGGTGATGAAGAACAACTCGGCGTTGGGTCGAAGCCGACGCAGATCGCGCAAGGTGTCGATGGTGTAGGTGGGTCCCGGCCGGTCGATATCCACCCGGCTGACCGTGAAGCGTGGGTTCGAGGCCGTGGCCACCACCGTCATCAGGTAGCGGTGTTCGGAATCGGCGACGTCTTTTCCCGACTTCTGCCACGGTTGACCCGTGGGAACGAACACGACCTCGTCCAAGTCGAACTCCGCGGCCACCTCGCTGGCGACCACCAGGTGCCCGTGGTGGATGGGATCGAACGTCCCGCCCATGACACCGAGGCGGACCGGGCGCCGGGACCCGATCGCCCCAGCCCGCCTAGAGATCGTCGTGGCCGTGCTTGTTCGAGAACTGCTTATGCGAGTCGGGGATCTCGGCATGTCCCTCGTGGCGGTTGCCGACGTTGGTGAATGAGACGACGACGAAGAGCATCAGGAGGAAGATCGCGAAGATTCCCCCACCGATGAGAAAGGGCCAGATGCCCTCGTTTCCGGCAACCTCGGCCTCCGCGCCACTTGCCATGACCGTACCCAAGACCTGCGTGAGCATTTTTCTCCTTCGTGCCCGTCGTCGACCGGCGCCCCCAACGGGCGATGCGATCCGTCGATCGTCTGATGTCTGCTTACCATCCTACCTACCCGGCAGGCACTCTACGAACGGATGTGGCCATCTCCTTGGACAATCCACTTCGTGGTCGTCAGCTCCCGCAGACCCATGGGGCCCCGGGCGTGGACCTTCTGGGTCGAGATGCCCACTTCGGCCCCCAGTCCCAGCTGTCCCCCGTCGGTGAAACGGGTGGAGGCGTTGACGATCACGGCCGCCGAATCGATCTCCGCGACGAACCGTTCGGCGTTGGCCAGGTCGTTGGTCAGGATGGCTTCGGTGTGCCCGGTGGTCCAGGTGCGGATATGGTCCAGGGCCCCGTCCAAGTCATCAACCACCGCCACCGCAAGGTCCAGGTCCATGTATTCGCGGGACCAGTCCTCTGCGGTGGCCGGGACCGCGTGGAGCCCCTCCATGAGGGCCATCGCCCGTTCGTCGCCGTGCAGGGTGACCCCTGCCTTCGACAGGGCCCGCAGGACTTCGCCGGCGGCAGGGGCCTGCGCGTGCAGAAGCAGGGTCTCCACCGTGTTGCACACGGAGGGGCGTTGCGTCTTGGCGTTGAGCAGGATCTCCGAGGCCGATTCGGCCGTGGCCGTGGCGTCGACGAAGATATGGACGTTGCCCTCCCCCGTTTCGATGACCGGGATCCGCGCGTTCTGCAGCACCGTCTGGATCAGTTCGTGTCCGCCCCGCGGGATCAGCACGTCGACCTTGCCGCGGGCCCCCATCAGGGCCGTGGCCCCGGCCCGGCCGAAGTCATCCACGCTTTGGACCACGTCGGCGGGCAGTCCCACCGATTCGAGGGCATCACGGATCAGGTACAGCAGCGCCTCGTTGGAGCGGGCCGCGGCCGAACCCCCGCGCAGCAGGACCGCGTTGCCGCTCTTCAGTGCCAACCCGGCAATATCGACGGTGACGTTCGGGCGCGCCTCGTAGATGGTCCCGAGCACTCCCATCGGGACGTGGACCTGCCGCAACCGCAACCCGTTGGGCAGGGTCTGCCCGCGTTGGACGGTACCCACCGGGTCCGGCAGTCCGGCCAATTCCTCGAGGGCCGAGATGAGGCCGTCGACGCGGGCGTCGTCGAGTTTCAACCGATCGAGCAGGCCTTCGCTAGTGCCGGCGGCCCGCCCGCGTTCGAGGTCCTCGGCGTTGGCGGCGATCACGGAGGCCCGCCGCTCATCCAGGGCGGTGGCGATGGCCCGCAGGGCGCGGTCCTTCCAATCACGGGTGGCCCGGGCCAACACGCGGGAGGCTTGGCGGGCTCGGTCGGCGCGTAGACCAACCTGATGGGCGATGTCTTCGGCTGTACTGGTGGAATCGGTGACGCTCTGGCTCATGACCCAAGCCTAGTCGGCTCCAGGGGGACGGTGGCGATTGTTGAGCAACAGTGTCAGGCCCGGGGCTCCGCGGCCGGTGGGGTCTGCTTTTTCCGGGTGCGCACGGGCGGTCGCAGGACCACCAGGTCATCGATGTGGACGACTTCGCGCTCGTAATGCGACCCGAGGGTCCTGGCCAGTTCCCGGGTGCCGTGTCCCAGCATGTCCGGGAGTTCCTCCGAGGCGTAGTTGACCAGGCCGCGGGCGACGACCGTGCCTTCCGCGTCGGTGATCTCCACGGCGTCTCCGGCTTCGAAATCCCCGCTGACCGAGGTGATGCCCGCCGGCAGCAGCGAGCGCGCCCCCGAGGCCACCGCGGCGACCGCCCCGTCATCGAGCATCAGCCCGCCCTGGGTGTTCGCCAGTTGGGCCAGCCAGAGCATCCGGGCCGGGCGGCGTCCGCCCCGGGCGGAGAACCAGGTGCCGACATCCTCGCCGGCCAGGCCGCGGCCGGCCTGATCCGTCGAGGTGATCAGCGTGGGGATGCCGGAGTCCGCGGCCATGGTGGCCGCTTCGACCTTGGTGACCATGCCGCCGGTCCCCACCCCGGAGCCCCCGGTGGTGCCGATGCTGACCCCGTCGAGGTCCGCGGCACTGACGACGTCCGCGATGCGGCTGGCTCCCTTCGCCGGTGGACCGTCATAGACGGCGTCGACATCCGAGAGCAGGATCAGGGCATCGGCCTTGACCAGGTGGGCCACCAGTGCGGCGAGCCGGTCATTGTCCCCGAAGCGGATCTCGTGGGTGGCCACGGTGTCGTTCTCATTGACCACGGGGACGACCCCCAGGGTCAGCAACCGGCCTAGAGCCCGGAAGGCGTTGGCATACTGTTGCCGGCGAATCAGGTCATCGGCGGTGAGCAACACCTGGGAGACGGTGATCCCGTGCGCGCCGAAGGCCTGGGTGTATTTGGCCATCAGCAGTCCCTGCCCGACGCCGGCGGCCGCCTGCTGGGTGGCCAGGTCCCGGGGCCTGCGACTCAGTCCCAGCGGGGCGATGCCGGCGGCTATGGCGCCCGAGGACACCAGGATCAGTTCGATCCCCCCGTTGCGCACCGCCGAGAGTTCAACGACCAGCCGGTTCAGGGCATCCTCGGAGATCCCCCCGTTGACGGTGGTCAGTGACGAGGAACCGACCTTGACCACGATCCGGGTCGCCTCGGTCAGTTGCGAACGGTGGCGGATCGAGGAGGGAAGGCGGTTCTGCCGGTTCACTTCCCGCTGTCCTTGGGTGAACCCTGCTTCTTCGGGTTCACGGATTCGGTCCACACGCCGGCCTTGCGTTCGCTCTCCAGTTCGGCGCGGGCCGCGGCCCGGGCATCCTTGCGATCCTGGTGGTCCTGACGCTTCTGGTCACGGGTGGGACGGCTGCCGTCGTCGAACCGGTCGTCTTGTCCACGACGTGATCCCAGCAGTTCGGCGCCGGCGGCCATGGTCGGCTCCCAATCGAAGACCACGCCGTTGTCATCGTCGCCGATGACCACGGCGTCCCCGGGTTTCGCCCCGGCCTTGAACAGCTTGTCCTCCACACCGATCTTGGCCAGTCGGTCGGCCAGGTAGCCCACGGCCTCGTCGTTGCTGAAATCGGTTTGCTTGACCCACCGGACCGGCTTTTCACCCTCGACACGGAACAGCGGCTCGAGGTTGCGTTCTTCGCGGTGGATGGTGAAGGGGGCCCGGTTCACGCCCCGGGGGCGCAGCACCGGGACTTCCACCTGGGCCGGCTCCTCGGCCGATGCGGTGCGTGCTTCGGTGACGAGCTCGGCCATGGCATAGCCCAGTTCCTTCAGCCCGGTCCGGGCCAGGGCGGAGACCTCGAAGACGCGGTAGCCGCGGGACTCCAGATCGGCGCGGACGAACTCGGCCATATCCGAGCCGTCAGGCATGTCGGTCTTGTTCAGGGCGATCAAGCGGGGGCGGTCGTTCAGCGGGATCACGGTGCCATCGGAGCCCGCATAGCTGGAGTCGGTCGCATAGGCGGCCAGTTCCGCCTCGATGGCCTCCAGATCACTGAGCGGATCGCGGTCCGATTCCAGCGAGGCACAGTCCAGGACGTGCACCAGCGCGGCACAGCGTTCGACGTGGCGGAGGAATTCGTGTCCGAGGCCCTTGCCCTGGCTGGCGCCCGGAATGAGTCCGGGGACGTCGGCGACGGTGAATCTGACGTCCCCGCTTTGCACGACGCCCAGGTTGGGGATCAACGTGGTGAACGGGTAGTCGGCGACCTTGGGACGGGCGGCGGACATGGCGGCAATGAGGCTTGATTTGCCGGCCGAGGGAAAGCCCACCAACGCGATATCGGCGACCGACTTCAGTTCCAGGACGATGTCCTGTTCCCCGCCGGGGACGCCCAGCAGGGCGAACCCGGGGGCCTTGCGCTTCTGTGAGGCAAGCCCCGCGTTGCCCAGTCCGCCCATGCCGCCGGCGGCGGCCACGTATTCGGTGCCGGCGCCGACCATGTCGGCCAGGATGTTTCCTTCACGGTCCTTGACCACGGTGCCGTCGGGCACCGGCAGGATCAGGGTCTCGCCGTTGCGGCCGGGCTGCATGTCTCCCCGGCCCGGTTCGCCGTTGCCACCGTGCCGGTGGGGGGAATGGTGGTAGGACAGCAGGGTCGTGGTCTGGGGGTCGACGCGGATGATCACGTCGCCGCCCTTGCCACCGCTGGCGCCATCGGGCCCGCCGAGAGGCTTGAACTTCTCCCGACGGATCGACACGCAACCGTGCCCTCCGTTTCCGCCGGAAACGTGAAGGACTACGCGGTCTACGAACGCTGCCACTACTGGGACTCCTCTATTGGGTGGCCGTTACGGTCCTGCTGGTCCGTGCTACGGCCGGTGATAAAAAGAACTGGAGGGCGGGCCAAGCGGCCCGCCCTCCAGTCTAGCTAAATTCGGTTCTGCCGAAACTAGCCGGCATCCACGATGTTCACGACACGACGGCCGCGACGGGTGCCGAACTCCACCGAGCCGGCTGCCAGTGCGAACAGCGTGTCGTCGCCACCGCGGCCGACGTTCGCGCCGGGGTGGAAACGGGTACCGCGCTGGCGAACGATGATTTCACCGGCGGAAACCACCTGGCCTCCGAAGCGCTTGACGCCCAGGAACTGAGGGTTGGAATCGCGGCCGTTGCGAGTGGAACTCGCGCCCTTCTTACTTGCCATTGAATGTGCCTACCTTTGAATCGTGGGTGATCTGGTCTCCGTCGCCTTAGGCGATGGAGGTGACCTTGACCTTGGTCAGTGCGGAACGGAAACCCTGGCGCTTCTTGTAGCCGGTCTTGTTCTTGTACTTCTGGATGACGATCTTCGGGCCACGGAGGTTCTCGAGAACCTCGGCAGTCACGGTGATCTTCGCCAGGTCGGCAGCAGCGGAGGTGACCTTGTCGCCGTCTACCAGAAGCAGTGCTGGGAGCTCAATGGTTCCACCAGCTGCCTCGGGGACGCGGTCAAGGGTCACCCAGTCTCCTACGGAAACCTTTTCCTGCCGGCCGCCTGCGCGGACAATCGCGTACACCACTTGGGAACTCACTTCTCTCGACGTCTATTACTCTTACTGCGCACATTCCACCGGACCAACCGATCGGGGATAAGCGCTGTGCTGTCACGCCGAGCGGAAAATCCGATGAGCGGCGCATGCACCGAGGATCTAGATTACGCTATTTCGGTCCGCAGGAGCAAATACATCCTCCGACGGCGGGTCGTCAAGACCCCCGGGAGGGTGAAGCACCTTTTAACGGTACCTTCCCGACCCGCGGACCGCGAACGGCGGGCCTTCCCCTGTGTCCCGGCCCCGCAGTGGTTCCGCCGCAAGGCAGGGGCGGGAACGCGTGGGGGCGGGACCCGATCGACCGGGTCCCGCCCCACGCATGGTTCCTGCCGACGAGCAGCCTCGTCCGATCCGGTTACAGCTCGGAGGCCGGTACCCCGACGCCGAACATCATCGGCGCGTCCTCGGAGGCCTTCTTCTTCGCTTCCGGTTCCGACTGCTCGAGCTTGGCCACGTGGCTGGTGCCTGCGGCAGGGGTCGACGCCGTGGCCTCCACCCGCTCGATCGGCGTGTTCGCGCTCCCCTGGGCGCTGGATGCCGCCCGGCTGCGCCGTGGACGGCGTGCCGGGGTGCTGGTGGCCGGCGGCGTTGCGGCCACGGCGGAGGAACGCTCCTGCGCCGGTGCCGACGCCACTGTAGCCGGTTCCTGCTTGGCCACGGCAGCCGGTTCCTGCTTGGCCGCGGGAGCCGGTTCGTGATCGGCTTCCCGGGACGGCTCAGGGGTGCCGCCGAAGGCGGCGCTCAAGGATTCCAGCGTCAGATCGGGGGTCTGCGTGGGCGCCGTGGCCCGGCGGCTGCGACGGGCGCCCGGCAGACGGACTTCCTCTCCCGCGATGCTCACCACGGGACCTTCCCCATCAGTCCCGGCCTCCGCCGTCGCGTCATGGCCTGGGCCCTGACCGGACTGCGTTGATCCGGGGCCCTGCTCGCGGCTGGAGGCGGCGGTGGAGGTGCCTGCGGTGTCCCCAGGCTGCTCCCCCGACCCGCTGGTGGGCGACATTTCGGCCGAGCCGGCACGACCACGTCCGCGTGAGCGCCCGCGTCCACGACGGCGCGAACCGGAGTCGGAGCCATCCTGCCCGTCGGTGCCCCCCTGGCCGGACGCGGCGGAGGTCCCGGCGTCGTGCCCGTCCCGCTGCTTCGTCTCCCCGGTCTGCTCGTGGGACGCCTGGGTGGCGGCGGCGATGGAAGCCAACGCGGCCCGGGTGGTTTCGGCCTTGGCCTCCGCCTCCGGGTCGTGCTTCTTCGGCTCCGGTGCCGACTGCTCGGGGGTCTGCTCGGTGCCTGCTCCCCCGCCCTTGCCGTGGCGGTTCCCGCGTGGCTTGCGCTCGTTGCGCTTCTGGTTGTTCTGGTCTTGCTGCTGGTTCGACGCCCGGCGATGTTCGACCGGTTCGTCATGGGTGACCACGCCGCGGCCGTTGCAGGCTTCACAGTTTTCGCTGAAGACCTCCAGCAGTCCGGTGCCCATGCGCTTGCGCGTCATCTGCACCAGGCCCAGCGAGGTGACTTCGGCGACCTGGTGTTTGGTCCGATCCCGGCCCAGGCACTCGACGAGCCGGCGCAGGACCAGATCCCGGTTGGCTTCGAGGACCATGTCGATGAAGTCGATGACGATGATCCCGCCGATATCGCGCAGCCGCAGCTGACGGACGATCTCCTCGGCGGCTTCGAGGTTATTCTTGGTCACCGTTTCCTCGAGGTTGCCGCCACTGCCGGTGAACTTGCCGGTGTTCACGTCCACCACGGTCATGGCTTCGGTCCGGTCGATGACCAGTGAGCCGCCCGAGGGCAGGAAGACCTTGCGGTCCAGGGCCTTGTGGATCTGTTCCTCCAGCCGGCGGGCGGCGAAGATGTCCTCGTCGCTCGTCCACTTCTCCAGGCGGTCCAACAGGTCCGGCGCCACGTAGGTCACGTAGGCCTCGATGGTGTCCCAGGCGTGTTCGCCGGAGACGATCAGCTTGGAGAAGTCCTCGTTGAAGACGTCGCGGACGACTTTGATGGTCAGATCCGGTTCCGCGTACAGCAGCTCGGGCGGGGTGGTCTTCGTCGAGGTGGACTTCGCCTCGATCTCCTCCCACTGGGCGCGCAGCCGGTTGATGTCGTTCATCAACTCCTGCTCGCTGGCCCCTTCGGCGGCGGTGCGCACGATGACCCCGGCGTTCTGCGGCAGGTGGTCCTTGAGGATCTTCTTCAGGCGGTTGCGTTCCACGTCGGGCAGCTTGCGTGAGATGCCGGTCATCGACCCGCTGGGCACATAGACCAGGTAGCGTCCGGGCAGGGAGATCTGGCTGGTCAGCCGGGCCCCCTTATGGCCGACCGGGTCCTTGGTGACCTGCACCAGCACCGGGTCCCCCGACTTCAGCGCATGCTCGATGCGCCGCGGCTGTCCCTCGAGCCCGGCCACATCCCAGTTGACCTCCCCGGCATAGAGCACGGCGTTGCGGCCACGGCCGATGTCGATGAAGGCGGCCTCCATGGAGGGCAGGACGTTCTGCACCTTGCCCACATAGACGTTGCCGATCAGCGAATCCTGCTGCGTCTTGGAAACGAAGTGCTCGGCCAGGACCCCGTCTTCCAGGACGCCGATCTGGATGCGCTCATCACGCTGGCGGACCACCATCTGCCGGTCCACCGATTCGCGGCGGGCCAGGAACTCGGCTTCGGTGATGACATGGCGTCGACGACCGGAGTCGCGGGAATCACGACGGCGCTGGCGTTTGGCCTCGAGCCGGGTGGAACCCTTGACGCTGGTGACCTTGTTCGACGGTGCCGGATCTGCGGCGGCCCGGGGGCCACGCACCCGGGTGACCGTGTTGGGCGGGTCGTCGTCGTTGCCGCCACTGAGTTCCAGGTCCGAGTCCCCGCGCCGACGACGCCGGCGGCGCCGTGAGCTGGTGCCGGCCTCCTCGGTCGAGTCCCCCGCCTCGGGCCCCTCGTCGCGGTTCTGTGCGTCGTCGCGGGAGCGGGAGCGGTTGCGGCGGCTGGTCCGGTTGCCCGAACCGCTGTCGTGGCTCTCCTCGGAGCCGGGCTCCTCCGCGGACCGCGCCTCGGGGGCGGCGGTGGCCAGATCGGGGGCCTGGAAGAGGACGGAGATCGCCGAGTCGGGGACGGCGAACGGATCCGCCGGAGTGGCTGTTTCGTCGCTGGTTTCGGCGGCCGGCTCACCGGGAGCCTCCGCGGCAGGTGCGGCGGTGCCGGTTTCCTCTGCCGTGGTGGTCTTCGGGCTGGCCGCGGCGGCGCGGGATTTGCGCGCCGGTGCCTTGCGCGCCCCGGTGCTCTTTGCCGGGGTCTTCGCTGCTTCCGGGCTCTCGGCGGCGGGGTCGGCGGAAGCGTCGCCGCCGGTTTCGGTGGCCACGGTCTGCTCGGCGTCCGCGGTGGTGGACGCGGCGGTCTTGCGGGTGCGGGGGGCCCTGGCTGGTTTCTTGGGCAGTTCGGCGTCGGCGTCCGGTCCGGCCGTCTGGGTGGCCTCGTCCTCGCTGGCTGCCGTGGCGGCCGGTTTGCGGGTCCGGGGTGCCCGGGTGGTCTTCTTGGCCGGTGCGGTGGCGGGCTCTTCCGCAGTGGCGGCGGCTTCGGGCTCCGGCTCGCTGGCGGCGGCGGTGGCCGGTTTGCGGGTGGTGGCCCGTTTGCGCGGTGCGCGTTTGGCCGGTGCCGGCGTCTGGGGGGCCTCGGCGGTCTCGGTGGTGGCGGCGGTGTCGTCATTCATCGGAAGGGACGACTGCGCCGGCCCATTCAGCTCTTCGTTCGTTGCTTCCATGAAAGGCCATGCTCCTAGCCGGAGTACCCTCCACAGCCGGGACGCCGGCGATCGGTTCGGGAACCGCGGCCTCGTCGGCCTTCCGATCCCCGGAAGTCAGTTTTCATATTTCCCGAGGTGTACCAACGTCGGCGGGTACGGCGGCCCGGGAAACCAACCCAGTTCCCCGGGCGAGCCGCTTTCTGTTGCGGCGACCGTCCGCGGTTTTCATCCGCCGGCATCAGGGTCGATGCCTACGGTGATCCATCGCGTGAGGGCCCGGAATCCTGTAGTTGGGTTGGAAACAAACTGTGGATTCGCCACCAACCACTGCCATTGTCTCATACGCGTCGAATCCCGAGTCGGTGGCCGGCGCCGGCGGATCATCCCAAAGGGCTCAGACGGCGGCGTCCTGGTCGACACCGATCCGGGTCAAGGGCAGGTCCGGGTGGTTCTTCGTCACCCGACGCAGCGCCCACACGTCGTTGAACAACGCCAGGTACTCGCCGTCGGAACGGATGATCACCTCGACACCCCGGACCGGCGCCAGCGCCGTCACCGCCTCCTTGGTGGTCAATCGCGCCAACGAGTACCCCAGGGCCTCCATCCGCATGGGGGCGTTGAAGTCCTGGGCCATCCTGTCTTCGACGACCTCGAACTGCATCGGTCCCACGGCCGCCAGCACCGGCGCCTGATCGCCCCGCCGGTCCGAACGCAGCACCTGGATGATGCCCTCGTGCTCGAGCTGGTCGATCCCCCGGCGGAACTGCTTATACCGGCTGGGATCCTTTGCGTGGGCCACCCGGAAGTGCTCCGGGCTGAAGTAGGGAATGGGCGGGTAGGTGACCGGCGCGTCCTCATAGAGGCTGTCCCCGACCCGCAGGGCCGAGGCGTTGACCAGTCCCACGACGTCCCCGGGCCACGCCTGGTCGATCACTTCGCGGTCCCGACCGAACAGATGCTGGGCATACTTGGTGGCGAACGGCTTTCCGGTATTGGCGTGGGTGACCACCATGCCGCGTTCGAAGATCCCCGAGCAGACACGGATGAAGGCCACATGGTCGCGGTGGGCCTGGTTCATGCCGGCCTGGACCTTGAAGACGAAGCCGGAGAAGGGGGCATCGACCGGTCGGACTTCCCCGTCGGCGTCGGCGCGCGGGGCGGCCGAGGGGGCCAGGTCCACCAGGGTGTCCAGGATCTGCCGGACCCCGAAGTTCTGTGCCGCCGAGGAGTAGAGCACCGGGGTCGCCGTCCCGGCATGGAAGCTCTCCAGGTCGAACCCTCCCGGGCTTTCGAGCAGCGACGCCTCATCCAGGGCGTCGGACCACAGTTGCCCTTCGGCCTCCAGGGCCTGTTCGGGGGTGAAATGTTCCTCCAGGGCCAGGGAGGCCCCGCTGGAATTACGGGTGAAGCGGACGTATTCGTTCTTGCGCAGGTCTGCGACGCCGTGGAATTCCCCGGCGATGCCTACCGCCCAGGTCAACGGCATGGGCCGTAATCCGGTGCGTTCGGTGATCTCGTCCATCAGCTCCAGGGATTCCAGCCCGGGGCGGTCCCATTTGTTGATCACGGTGATGATCGGCAGATTCCGTTGCCGGCAGACCTCGAAGAGCTTCATGGTCTGCACTTCCAGGCCCTTGGCCGCATCGATGAGCATCACCGCGCAGTCCACGGCGGCCAGCACCCGGTAGGTGTCCTCCGAGAAGTCCGCGTGGCCGGGGGTGTCGACCAGGTTGATCACCGTGTCTCGGTACTCGAACTGCAGGGCGGTGGAGCTGATCGAGATCCCGCGGTCCTTCTCCATCTGCATCCAGTCCGAGACGGTGTCCTTGCGGTTGGACTTGCCGTTGGTGGCCCCGGCGGTCCCGATCACCCGGGCGTGGAGGGCCAACGCTTCGGTGAGCGTGGATTTGCCCGCATCCGGGTGCGAGATCACCGCAAAGGTACGACGGCGGGAGGACTGGTCGATGATCCGGGGATCGGCGGCCTGGGTTGGAATCTGCGACACTACACTTCTCTCACGTTGGCGAACCAGACAAGTCTACCGTCCATGCCCCGGGCCCCGGGCCTAGAATCGAAGTGGATGGCGGCAACCGCCGCCGCCCCGATCGACCCGAGGAGCCCCGCGTGGCCCAGCATGCCCCGAACAGGAACGAACCGGTCCCCGCCGTGAGCCCCGCGGCCGAGGGGGCCCTTCCCGGTTACGCCCGGGAACCGGTGTTCGGGTGGATCCTGGCCATCACCGGTTTCGTGTCCTGGATCGCGTCCTCGGCGCTGACGCTCGAACGGCTGGAGATCTACAAGGACCCGGACTACGTCACCTCCTGCGACATGAATCCCTTCGTCTCCTGCGGCAGCGTCATGCGGACGGCCCAGGCGGCACTGTTCGGCTTCCCCAACCCGCTGATCGGCGTCGCCGGCTTCGCGGTGGTCACCACGATCGGCATCACGCTCATCGCCGGGGCCCGGCTGCCCCGCTGGTATTACGTGGGTCTGCAGGTCGGGGTCACCCTGGCCATGGCGATGATCGGGTGGCTGTGGTTCCAGGCCCTCTACGTCATCGGGATCCTCTGCCCGTACTGCATGGTCGTCTGGGCCATGATGATCGTCCTGTTCACCTACACCACCGTCAGGAACATCAGCCACGGGGTCGTTCCCGCACCCGCCGGGCTGCGCCGGTTCCTGGCCGAATGGCACTGGGTGATCGCCGCGTTGATCGTCTTGTTGTGTGCCGGGTCGATCCTGGTCACGTTCGCCAAGGTGTTCTTCGGATAGAGCGCCGCCGCCCTGGCCGGACGACGTCGGCCGCCGCTCCCCCGGCAGGGGTGCGGCGGCCGACGTCGTGGGAGGGTGGAAGGTGCTAGGAGAACCAGATCCCGATCTCGCGTTCGGCCGACTCGACGGAGTCGGAACCGTGCACCAGGTTCTGCTGGACCTTCACGCCCCAGTCGCGGCCGAGGTCACCGCGGATGGTGCCGGGGGCGGCAGCCGTCGGCTCGGTGGCCCCTGCCAGGGAGCGGAAGCCTTCGATGACGCGTTCGCCTTCGAAGATGGCGGCCACGACCGGACCGGAGAGCATGAATTCCACGAGCGGCTCGTAGAACGGCTTGCCGACGTGCTCCTCGTAGTGCGCCTCGAGTATCCCGCGGGTGGCCTGGACCTGCTTGAGTTCGACCAGGCGGTAGCCCTTGGCCTCGACGCGGGACAGGATGGTGCCGGTGAGCTGGCGCTTCACGCCATCGGGCTTGACCAGGACAAGGGTGCGTTCTGTGGACACGGTGGTGCTCCTTCTATGCTGCGTGGGGTCGGTGACCAGTCTAGTGGTCGGTTTCGGGCTCGGGGTTCGCGGCTTCCCATTCGGCCTGGCGCCGGTCCCGTTCGGCGTTCTCCAGATCGATGGTCCGGCCCTTGGTGACGGCGTACCACCAGCACAAGGCGAACAGGACCCCGATGACGAACATCGAGGTGTCCACGAATCCGAGCAGGATCAGCAGGATCTGGACGATCCAGCCGATCCAGTAGCCCAGGGGTTTGGTCAGGAAGGCGCAGGCGATGATGCACACGGCCATGATCCATCCGCCGGTCAAGAAGATCAGCAGCGGGTCGATCGTGTCCCGGTAGAGCCCGAAGACCGCCAAGGTGGCGAACAACGCGACACCGGCTTCGAGCACCAGGACCGTGGAGGCGAAGAGCACCCGGGTGGAGCGGCGCTTCTTCTTCATCCCGGGGCGCCACTCGCGCTGGGCTTTGGTCATGCGTGCCATGGGGTGCTTACTTTCCTAACAGGGTGCGTGCTTCGCCAACGACGGTAATCGATCCGGTGATCAGGACGCCACCGGTGAGTTCCTCGCTGGATTCGGAGCGCCCGATCGCCCATTCCAGGGCGTCGTCGAGACGATCGGTGACGTGGATGCCGGCATCGCTGAACCCGGCCTTCAGGGCCAGCTCCCCCAGTTCTTCGGCCGGGATGGACCGGGGGGAGGTGGACTGGGTCAGGCAGATGTCCTGGACGAGTTCCCCGTATTGCAGATACAGCTCGTCGAGCATCGCCGGGGCATCCTTTTCGGCCAGGATCCCCACCACCAGCACCAGGGCGCTGAAGTCGAAGGCCTCCTTCACCGCCTGCGCCGAGACGGCCAGGCCCGCGGGGTTGTGTCCGGCGTCGACCAGGACGGTCGGGGCCGAACGCACCAGTTCCAGCCGTCCCGGGCTGGAGACGTTCCCGAAGGCCAGCTGGACCAGATCCTCTTCCAGTGCCTTCTCCCCGCCCCCGAGGAAGGCCTCCATCGCAGCCACGGCGACGGCGGCGTTCTGCCCCTGGTGGGCCCCGTGCAACGGCAGCGCCAGATCCTCATAGCGTCCGGCAATGCCCTGGATCGTCAGCGACTGCCCGCCGACGGCCAGCTGGCGGGACTCCACGCCGAACTCCACGCCTTCGAAGCGGAAGGGGACCCCGGTGTCGCGGGCGGCCTCCAGGAGGACCTGGGCCGCTTCGGGCTCCTGGGCCGAGGAGATCAGGAATCCTCCGGCCTTGATGATGCCCGCCTTTTCCAGGGCGATCTCGTGCACGGTGTCCCCGAGCAGGTCGGTGTGGTCCAGGGAGATCGGGGTGATGACCGAGACCTGCCCGTCGGCCACGTTGGTGGCATCGGTGATCCCGCCCAGGCCGACCTCGATGACGGCGACGTCCACGGGGGCGTCGGCGAAGACCGCGAAGCACAGGATCGTCAGGGCCTCGAAGTAGGTCAGCGGGTTCTGACCGGCCTCCTCCAGTTCGGCGTCGACGATTCCCAGGAACGGCCGGATCTCATCCCAGTTGCGCACGAAGTCCTCGTCGGAGACCGGTTCCCCGTCGATGCTGATGCGTTCGGTCACGCTGGACAGATGCGGGCTGGTGTACCGGCCGACCCGCAGGTCGTGGGCCAGGACCAGTTGTTCGATGATCCGTGCGGTGGAGGTCTTGCCGTTGGTTCCGGTCACATGGATGATCGGCATCGCCCTGTTGGGCTCGCCGAGGACCTCCATGGCCCGGAACATCGGGGCCATGCGCGGCTCCATCTTGTTCTCGGGCGCGCGGCCCAATAGTTCGGCGTAGACGCTTTGGACCGAGAACTCGTCGTGGTCGGGGCTCATTCAGGCAACCGTCCGTTCTACCGAGATGGTGGTGTCGACATCGCCGGGGATCAGTTCCAGATCGAGGGTCAGGGTTTCGTGCTTGACCAGCTCGGCGTTGGCGTGCAGGGCGTCGATGATGTCCTGCGGGGCATTGATGGTGGTGAGGATCCGATCACTGACGTGCAGATCGGCGTCCTTGCGGGCCTGCTGGATCGACCGGACCATGTCCCGGGCGGTGCCTTCGGCCTCGAGTTCGGCGGTGACCTCGGTGTTCAGGACCACGAAGCCTCCCCCGGGGAGCATCGAGACGGCGGTGGACCCGTTGTCGTCCCCGTCGGCGACCACCGTCTCCAGGGTGTATTCGCCGTCTTGCAGCTCCAGTCCGCCCGAGGTGACGACCCCGTCGGTCAGTGACCAGTGGCCCGTTTTGGAGCCCTTGATGGCGACCTGGACGTTCTTGCCCAGCCGGGGTCCCGCGGCCCGGGCGTTGACGACCAGCTTCTGCTCGATCCCGAATTCCTCCGGGGAGGCGTCGGCGGCGTCGACCAGCCGGACGTGGCGCAGGTTCAGTTCATCGGCGATGACCTCGGTTCCGGATTCCAATTCGGAGGAGGCGGGAACGACGACGGTGAGCTCCTGCAGCGGCAACCGCACCCGTAGCTTGGCGGCCTTGCGCAGGCTGGAGCCCGTCGAGCAGACCTGCCGGATCCTGTCCATGCGGGCCACCAGCTCCGGATCCGCGGCGAAGGTGCCGGTTTCGGGCCAGTCGGTCAGGTGGACCGAACGCCCGCCGGTCAGACCACGCCAGATCTCTTCGGTGATCAGCGGCAGCAGCGGTGCGGCGACCCGGCAGAGGGCTTCCAGCGCCGTGTACAGGGCGTCGAAGGCATCGGTGTCCTCGGCGAAGAAGCGGTCGCGGCTGCGCCTGACGTACCAGTTGGTGAGCATGTCCAGGTAGTGCCGCAGCCCGTCGCAGGCCCCGGAGACGTCGTAGGCGTCCATATGGGCGCCGATCTCCGCCACCAGCTGACCCGTGTTGGCCAGCAGGTACTGGTCCAGCGTGTCGGTGTACCCGTCATACCGCAGCTTCGCCTCGTAGCCGGCCCCGGAGTTCGCGGAGTTGGTGTAGAGGGTGAAGAAGCTGTAGACGTTCCACAACGGCAGGATGACCTGGCGGACCCCGTCGCGGATCCCTTGTTCGGTGACCACCAGGTTCCCGCCGCGCAGGATCGGGCTGGACATCAGGAACCAGCGCATCGCATCGGAGCCGTCACGGTCCAGGACCTCGTTGACGTCGGGGAAGTTATGCAGTGACTTGGACATCTTCTGTCCGTCCGAGCCCAGCACGATCCCGTGGCTGATCACGTTGCGGAAGGCCGGGCGGTCGAACAACGCCGTGGACAACACGTGGAGCATGTAGAACCAGCCGCGCGTCTGTCCGATGTATTCGACGATGAAATCCGCCGGGCTGTGGGTGGAGAACCAGTCCTTGTTCTCGAACGGGTAGTGCACCTGCCCGTAGGGCATGGATCCGGAGTCGAACCAGACGTCCAGCACGTCCTCGACCCGGCGCATGGTGGATCCGCCGGTGGGGTCGTCCGGGTTGGGCCGGGTCAGTTCGTCGATGAACGGACGGTGCAGATCGACCTCGCCCTCGTGGTTCACCGGCAGCCGGCCGAAGGCCTCTTCCATTTCGGCCAGCGAACCGTAGACGTCGGTGCGCGGGTAATCGGGGTTGTCCGAGACCCAGACGGGGATCGGGCTGCCCCAGTAGCGGTTGCGGGAGATGGACCAGTCACGGGCGTTTTCCAGCCACTTGCCGAACTGTCCGTCCTTCACGTTGGAGGGGATCCAGTTGATCTGCTGGTTCAGTTCGCTCATCCGCTCCTTGAACTGGGTCACCTCGACGTACCAGGAGGAGATGGCCCGGTAGATCAGCGGGGTGCGGCAGCGCCAGCAATGCGGGTAGGAGTGCACGTAGCTGGCCTGGCGGACCAGCCGGGCCGAGGACTTCAGGTCAGCGATGATGGCCTTATTCGCGTCGAAGACCTGGACGCCGGCGATATCGGCCAACGGGCCTCCGGCGAAGAGCGGCAGGAACTTGGCGCCCTCATCGACCGAGAGGACCACGGGGATCCCGTTGGCCTCGCAGATCTTCTGGTCCTCCTCGCCGTAGGCGGGAGCCTGGTGGACGATGCCGGTGCCGTCGGTGGTGGTGACGTAGTCGGCGACCAGGATCCGCCAGGACTTCGCGGTGCCGTAGGTCTCGTCGTCGGCGAAGTAATCCCAGAGCCGCTCGTATTCCAGCCCCTCCAATTCGGAGCCGCGGTAGGTGGCGGTGACTGCTTCGGCGGCGGACGCCGCGTCCTCGTACCCCAGGTCCTTGGCGTAGGCCCCGAGCAGATCCGAGGCCAGCATGAAGGACTCCCCCGCCGCACTGGTTCCGGCAGGTCCTGCGGGCACCACGACGTAGTAGACCTCGGGTCCCACGGCGAGGGCCTGGTTGGTGGGCAGGGTCCAGGGGGTGGTGGTCCAGGCGATTGCCTGGGTTCCCGCCAGCTGCCGGGAGATCTCGCTCTCTCCGGCCAAGATGCCGAAGGTGACCGTGACGGTCTGGTCCTGGCGGTCCTTGTAGACGTCCTCGTCCATGCGCAGCTCGTGGTTGGACAGCGGGGTTTCGTCCTTCCAGCAATACGGCAGCACCCGGTAGCCGTTATAGGTCAGGCCCTGGGTGTGCAGCTGCTTGAAGGCCCAGAGGACCGATTCCATGTAGTCGACGTTCAGCGTCTTGTAGTCGTTGTCGAAGTCCACCCAGCGGGCCTGGCGGGTGACGTATTCCTGCCATTCGCCGGCATACTTCATGACCGAGGAACGGCAGGCGTCGTTGAACTTGTCGATGCCCATGGCCTCGATCTGCTGCTTATCGGTCATGCCCAGCTGCTTCATCGCCTCCAGTTCGGCGGGCAGTCCGTGGGTATCCCAGCCGAAGCGGCGCTCCACGCGTTTGCCACGCTGGGTCTGGTAGCGCGCAACGAGGTCCTTCACATAGCCGGTGAGCAGGTGGCCGTAGTGCGGAAGTCCGTTGGCAAAGGGGGGACCGTCATAGAAGACGAATTCATTGGACCCGTCGGTGCCGGCGGGTCGGGCGTCGATGGAGGCCTGGAAGGTGTGGTCCTCGTCCCAGTACTTCAGTACGCGTTCCTCGATCTCGGGGAACCGCGGCGAGGCGGGCGTGACGTTCTGCGGATCGGTGGAGGCCTTGGGGTACAAACTCATCAGCGGCAGTCCTGGCATCGGTTCGGCGTCGGGTCACAACGCCTGGTGTTCTCGATGCGGGGACGATTCCCGGCATTCGGTTGCCGGTTCTCGCGGTACCACCCCGCTTGTCCGCGGGCCCTCCGGAGAGAGGACTGCGCGAACCGCTCGCACTGGGCTTTCACGCGCCCAACCGCCCGGTTCTACTGGGTCCGCACGGGGCGGACCGTTCTTCCGGAAGCTCACCGGTGATGGCCGGGTCGTTGCTGGTGGGACCAGTCTAGCGGATACCACGGCGGTGGCGCTCGCCCCGTGCACCAGGAGAAGCATCCTGGTTCGGACGTTCCCTCAGGCCACTATTCATGATTCACTACTAGTATGAGTAGAACAGATGCGCAACGAGACGGGCAGCTCCTGCGCGGGGCTCTGCCCTTATTGATCCTCACCTTGCTCTCCGAGCGGGAGTCCTACGGCTATGAACTCGTCGAGCGTCTGAGCGCCTTGGGCCTGCAGGCAGGTACCGGACTGGTCTATCCCGCGTTGAGCAGGATGGAACGCGATGGGCTCCTGGCCGCATACACCGCCGCCTCCAGCCAGGGGCCTCCACGGAAGTACTTCGGGCTGACCGCTGCGGGAGAACACCAACGCAACGATTCCCACCAGCAATGGAAACACCTCCAACGAGCGGTCCAGGACGCGCTCACCTCGACAGGAGAGCTGCGATGAACGATCTCCACGACACCGACACCACTGCGCGTCGCTCCATGATGGACCGGCTACGCATCGATCTCTATCTGATGCGGCTGGACTGGCATTTGGAAGGCGGCCTGCCCGGAGCCGGCCGCAAGAACGTGATCCGGTCCCTCCGCGATGACCTGCTGGTCGAGCCACGCAGCACCGGCGCGGCGTTGCGCGACCTCGGCCCCGCCTCCGGCCTGGCGGCCCGCTACGGTGACGAAGGAATGAAACGACCCCTCTGGTCCATCGGCATCATCACCGCAGGCGCCGCCCTCCTGGTCTACTGGGCCCTCTTCCTCTCCTACGTCTGGGGCATGCTCGCTGCAGTCGATGATGCCGGAGCCCAGCAAGCCCATTCCGCGTTCCTCTTCCTGGTCCCGGTCACCGCCTTCGACACCGAAGCCGGCGTGGGGATCGGCTGGAGCAGCGGACTCGCATGGCTCGTCGTACCACTGGTCATCACCCTGCTCGCCTTCGCCCTCGGGGCCCACCTCTGGCGCCTGACCCGCCGACGCAACAGAAGGGGATGACACAAAACCCCTGACCACCAGCTCATTCCACCCTGCGCCCGTCCCCACGCACCCGTACCGGTTTGCGTCGCCGGGGGGACAGGAGTGGAATGAGGCCAGGACCCCAGGGAAGGCACTGGCCTTCCCGACCGGGTCCCAATCAGTCCTCCCCCTCTATCGAAGGAGCACGAGATGGGTTTGCTGGATCACAAGGTCGCGTTGATCACCGGAGGCGCACAAGGCATGGGTGCCTCGCATGTGCGCAAATTCGTCGAGGAAGGTGCGCGGGTCGTCATTGCCGACATCCTGGTCGAAAAGGGCCAGTCGCTGGCCGACGAGCTCGGCGACGTCGCCGCCTTCGTCGAACTCGATGTGACCCAGGCAGCTGCCTGGGACCAGGTGATTGCCCGGACGGAATCGACGTTCGGGCCGGTGGACATCCTGGTCAATAATGCCGGGATCGACGTGATGAAGAAATTCGTGGACTTCACCGAAGCGGACGTCCAGAAGATGTTCGAGGTGAATTTCTTCAGCCAGTTCCATGGCATGCAGAAGATCCTCCCCTCGATGCAGAAGGCAGGGGGAGGTTCGATCGTGAACATCTCCTCCGACGAAGGCCTGCGTCCCACCGCCGGCAATGCCGTCTACAGCGCCTCCAAGTTCGCCGTGACCGGGCTGACCAAGGCCGTCGCCTAGGAGTATGCCGAATTCGGGATCCGCGTGAACACGGTCCATCCCGGGGCCATCAAGACCCCCGGCATCGAACCGGAGAACATCAAGAAGGTCATCGAGGACTTCATGGAGAAGATCCCGATGAAGCGCATCAGCGACTCCGAGGAGGTCTCCAATCTGGTGGCCTTCGTCGCCTCCGACCGGGCCAGCTACTCGACGGGCGTCGAATTCATTGCCGACGGCGGAATCATGGCCACCTGATCCGTGCGGGCCTTCAGCGTGCCCCAACCTCGGGATCGTCCAAGAGGCGTTCCACCGTGCTGTGGCCCAACCCAGCCATCGCCGGGTTGGACCGTTGGTAGTACCAGACCAGCCCCATGGCCTGCTGGAAGGCCCAGGCTGCCCCGCGCTGCCATTCGACGTCGCTGCTTCCCAGGCCCTCCTTGAAGGTCGTCCGTGCCGGCCGTCCCAGCAGGTGCCAGGCGGCAACCAGATCGAGGGACGGATCGGCGGGGGCGAACCCTCCGCCGTCCAGGACTCCGGCCAGGCGCCCCCCGTCCACGAGGAGGTTGGCCGGGGTCAGGTCGCCATGGCTCATCGTGTCGTTGCCTCCGGCCGGAAGTCCGCGGAAACCGGCCCACATCCAGCGCAGCCGGGGAACGTCAAGCAGGCCGGCACTCCGGGTGAAGCAGTGCTCCATCCATTCGTCGTGATCAGGCAGGGCTCCCCCACGTCCACGTCCATTGAAGCTCCGGCCGTCCAGGTCGGTCGCCCGGAGGGCCTGGATGAACCGGACGAGGTCGGCGGCGAACTTCGGGGAGTCCGAGACCATCGTGGGGGTGGCGACGTGTCCGGGTATCCAGGTCTGGAGCGTGAACGGCAGGGGGTAGGACTTGTCGGGCCGGCCCAGACCGACGCAGGTCGGTGTCGGCACGGGGCTGCGCCCCGCGAGTTCGCCCATGGCATCGGCATCGGTACTCAGGGATTCGGCCAGTTCGGCCGGGTCGGATTCGTGGAGCGGGAAGCGGGCGGCCAGCAGGTCGCCGACGCGGAAGATGGCATTGACGGTTCCCGTGCTGGGAAGAAACCTGATGGGTTCGCTCCTCAGGTGTGGAAATTGTTGGCGGATCAAGGCCTGGGCAGTGGGAACGTCGATCGGAATCTGGTCGTGGCGCACGGATCCTCCTTGACCTGAGCTGGTCGGTTTCAATGGAGGAAGACCTTCAAGCCCACGATCAGCAGCCCCAACAGTGCCGTGCCGCCGGAGACCACCAGACGCACCCGGACCGTCGGGGCCCAGCGCAGGGACGAAAGATATCCCACCACCCCGAGTAGAACGACGTTGACCCACAATGCCGTCCACAGCGCCACCTCGTCGCTGATGACCCCCAGGACCCCCAGCAGCAGGACGCCCAGGGGAATGACGGCGGCCAGGAGCAACCCCGCCGAGTGGCGCCAGGCATGGCTGAGTTCGCCTCGAAAGCTGGCCTGGCCCGGTTCGCTCTGGTTCAGGTGCGCCACGCAGACGGCGAAGAGGTGGGCCGCCCAAAAGACGACCACCGTGCCGAGCACCTTGAAGAAATTCTCCGCCGAGGTGTCGCCGTACCTGCCCATGACAATGAGCATCGCGGAGACCACGATGAGCCCATATACGGAGGACTCGAACGAGAAGCCGGGGCGCCGGGTCCAGGTCCCGCTGCTCCCGGGTTTCTTCATCATGATGACAGTATCCCGAACAGACCGCCCCCGAACCAGAGGCAGCGGGACCCACTAGCCGAAACGCACCGCCCCGGCCAGACGGGTCTGGACCACGGCGATGTCCTGGATGCGGGTGGGATCCACCGCCGTCGGATCCTGATCCAGCACCACCAGGTCCGCATATTTTCCGACCTCGATCGAACCGGTGACGTCATCGGCCCGGCACTGCCAGGCGGCGTCGATGGTCACGGCCCGCAAGGCCGCTTCGACGCTGATGCGCTCGCCGGGGTTCAACACTTCCCCGCCTTCGGCCATGATGCGGGTGACCGCATCCTGGACGTAGCGCAGCGGTTCCAACGGGGTGACGTTCCAGTCGCTGTGCAGCGAGATGCGCAGGCCACCAGCCAGCGCCGAGGCGCAGGGGTCGTAGAAGTCGGCGCGTTCGGGGCCCAGCAACCGTTCACGGAACGCCCGGCCCCACCATCTGACGTGGCCGATCAGGAACGACGGCGAAATCCCGGCAGCTGCCATGCGGGCGATGTGTTCGGGACGGGTGAGACTGCAGTGTTCGATCCGGTGCCGGTGGTCGGGGCGCGGGTCGGAGGCCAACGCCTGCTCGAAGGCCTCCAGGGTCGTGTCGATGGCTGCATCACCATTGGCATGGACACCGATCTGCCAACCGTCCCGATGGGCCCGGGACACCACAGCCGCCAGTTCCGCCGGCGAATGGTTCAGGGCCCCGCGGCTGGTCTGGCCCAGATAGGGTTTGCGTTGGAATCCGGTACCCGCCTGGTTGGACCCATCCGACCACGCCTTGATGCCGTCGACCCGGAACAGATCGTCCCCGTCCCCCGGGCGGATCCCCTTCGCCATCCAGTCGTCATAGCAGCTCGAGACCAACATCCCCCGGTATCTGACCGGGGAGTCGTCGTCGAGCACCGTACGCAGCACGTCCAGATCCGACGTTCCGTCGATGGAGCCGATACCGCAGTCGTGCAGCAGGGTGACCCCTTGGCTGGCAGCCTGCCAAAGCAGATCGCGGATCCGCCCGGCCAGTGCCTCGCCGGTGGCAAAGGGAAGCCCTGCCCCGAACGCGGCCAGGGCAGAGGATTCCTCCAGCCGGCCGGTCGGCTCACCCTGGGCGTCGCGGGTATAGCGGCCCGCCGGTGGATCCGCGGTGTTGCGGTCGATACCGGCCCGGGCGAGGGCCGCGGAGTTGGCGTAGGCGATATGCCCGTTGCTTTCCAACACCAGCGCCGGAGCATGCGGAACGAGTCGGTCCAGTTCATGGCGGTCCAGCATCGGGTGGCCGGCGGTGATGCTCGGGTCGAATTGCTGGGCCAACACCCAACCGGTCGACGCCGGGATGGCCTCGCGCAGTGCGATAAAAACGTCGTCCGCGGTGGGACAGGTCATGGGGCTCACATCGGCCCAGTCGGCCAACTGGACCATGGAGGAATGCATATGCGGGTCGATCAACCCCGGCAGCAACGCCCTGCCCTCGAGATCGACCTGTTCGGTCCCTGCCCCGATCAGCGAAGAGAGTTCCTCGATGGAGCCCACGGCCAGGATGCGCCCATGCCCCACTGCCACCGCTTCGGCCCGCGGCCTCTGCGCGTCCATGGTCAGGATCGTCCCGCCGGAGAAGAACAGGTCGGCGTGCTGGTGGGTGGCCTGCGAATCAGTGGCTTCAGACATGTCCCCGATGATAGACCCGCCCGGCTTCGGCCCGGCGAGCCCTTGACGTGTCACCGGTTGAGCACCGAAGAATGGGTCCATGACCATCTGGATCTGTGCGACCTGCGGTATCGGGCACCCCGATACCGGGGCCCCGCCGTCGTCCTGCGCCATCTGCCTGGACGAGAGGCAATATGTTCCGGCCACCGGGCAGCGGTGGACCCATCAGCGAGAACTCTCGGCCGACGGCCACCGGATGCGGATCGAGCCCCTCGAACCGGGGTTGCACGGGTTGTCGGTGGTCCCCCGGTTTGCGATCGGCCAGCGGGGGCTGCTGGTGTGCACCCCGGCAGGGAACCTCTTATGGGAGCCTCCGGGATATCTCGACGAGGAGACCCTGGCTGCCGTCGAGGCGCTGGGAGGGGTGGCGGCGATCTCCGCCAGCCATCCCCATCTGACCGGGGCCTGCATCCAATGGAGCCATGCCTTCGACCGGGCCCCGGTGTGGGTGGCCTCTGCCGACCGGGCCTGGATCCGCCGCCCCGATCCGGTCATCGAGCTCTGGGCCGGAGTGCATGAGGTGTTGCCGGGATTGACGATGATCCAGTGCGGCGGCCATTTTGCGGGCAGTGCGGTGGTGCACTGGGACGCCGGGGCGGGTGGGAAGGGAGCCATGCTCAGCGGGGACACGATCCAGATCGGTGCCGACCGGGCCTCGGTGAGCGCCATGCGCAGCTATCCCAACAACATTCCGTTGCCGGCCCGTTCCATCCGCCGGATCCTTGAGGCCACCGCGGTCTATGACTATGACCGGCTCTACAGCGCCTTCGCCGTCATCGAGCAGGGGGCCAAACCGTTGGTGGAAGCCTCACTGTCCAGGTATATGGAGTGGATCCAGGGCCACGTCCCGGACGAACCGGAGCGGTAGCAGGCACCGGCCCCGGCCGCGGAGGGCGCACTATTTACGTGAGATGACGTCCCCGCTGTTGATGATGACGAATTCATGGTCCTGGGTCAGCAGGTTCAGGTAACCGGAATCGACGCTGAGGACGTAGGCGGTCAGCGGCCCGTCGGTGGTTTCAATATGTTCCTGCGGAACCCAGGGGGTCTGGACGAATGCGGCGACCAGCAGCAGGGAGAGCCCCGACACCCAGCCCACGCTGGCCATGGCCTTGGCGAACGCGCGGCGCACCGGGTTCTGCGGGGAAAGTATCCGGATCAGGGCGAAGAGTCCGAAGACCGCAGCCACCGCGACGGGAAGCCACCAGATCTTGAAGGACACCGTCAGCGCGGCCAGGGTCACCAGGGCCAGCGTGGTGGCCAACAGCACCACCGGGCGTCGGCCCAACGGGGACCACACGTAGGTGGCCAACAGCAGTGGCAGGATCACGATCATCAGGTAGGTGACCAGCAGGTGTCCGGCCATCAGCGAACCGAACAGCAGGGCCAGGCCGTCACTCAACCCCAGCGTCGTACTGACCGCGAAGGCCGTGTTCCAGTCGTAGCCGGACACCGCGAAGATCCGCAGGACCAGAAAGACGAATCCACCGGCGGCGGCGGGGGCGACGCTTCCTGCGTACCGGTGGGCGATCTCTGCCGGCCGTGACTCGTCGAGGGGCGGCTTCGGGTTTTCGGCGGTCATCCCTCGAGGCTACTTCTCCCCCGCGATGCCTGCCGTGGGGCCGCGCCGCAGGGCAGGCTTTCCACCACGGCCCCCTTCTCCCGCCCAACGCCCCGATAGGGTGGCTGCATGAGTGAAGACGTGGTGTTTCCGCATACCCGGGATGGCGACAACGAGAAATTGGGCTACCTGAAGATGACGGAGGAAGGGTTCGTACCCATCGACCTGTTGTGGAACGAACTCGACGCGGCCATGGAACTGACCGCGGCCGAAGCCCGCCTCGAGGAGCCGGGGCTGCAGTATCTGGCGGAGGACTGGTGGCTCGATATCGACGACCATCCTGAACGGGTCAAGGTCAGCATCCGGGAAGTGTCGATGGAGCGGGTCGTGGTGGCCAATGCCGACTTCGGGTATCCGGCAGACATCGGCTTCGAGTTCATCCTGGCCAATCCCACGCCCCGGCTCCATCCCGCCGCCTCCTAGCTGAACGGCTTCAGGCCAAGGCACCCACCTCCGCGCGGCGGCGCTCGCCGTCGATGGTGGAGGCCTCCACCATGGCCTCCCGGTCGACGACCTTGATGCGTTCACGGGCCACCGGCCCCGCGGCGGTGGCCACTGGTCCGGCGGCCTCCCCCAGGGCCCGTTCATGGCGATCAAGGGCGACCCATCCTTCCCAGCCGGTGAACTCCACCCCTCGGGCGGCCAGCAGTCGGGGCACCGCCGCGGGGTCGGGGACGACGGCGGCCGGAAGGTTGGCCAGGTCCTCGAGCAGGAGCGTGATGGTCTCCAGGGCATCGCCCTTGGTATGGCCGATCAGGCCCACCGGACCGCGCTTGATCCACCCGGTGGCATATAGCCCCA
This sequence comes from Arthrobacter sp. AOP36-A1-22, assembly GCF_052377615.1. NCBI lineage: Bacteria > Bacillati > Actinomycetota > Actinomycetes > Micrococcales > Micrococcaceae > Arthrobacter > Arthrobacter sp. AOP36-A1-22. The sequence continues at coordinate 16,506 of NZ_JBQSWX010000016.1, read as the reverse complement.
CCACGTGGTCTCCGGCCTCGTCCAGGACCCGTCCGCCGGCATTGGGGATGACCCCGTGGCTCCCGTCGTAGGCCAGTTCGGGCAGGGCCGAGCCGAAGTAGCCGATGGCCCGGTAGACGGCCTGGACCCCGTAGTCCACGATTTCCCCGGTCCCGCGCACGTTGCCGGTCCCGTCCAGTTCCTGGCGTTCGAACCGGATGGCTTCCACGGACCCGTTGGACCCGGTGATCTCCACCGGGGCGTGCAGGAAGTGCAGATGCAACCGCCGCGAGGCCGGGGTCCGAGTCCCGGCGTCCTCGGCCTCCTCCCGGTCCTCTTGCTCGACCAACCAGTTGGTGAGTGTATTGACCATCGTCTTGGCCTGGTTGTTCGTCTTGATCGCCTCATCGGAGGCATCGTCGAATTCGAAGTCCTCCGGGTAGAGGACGATGTCCACATCCCTCGAATGTGAGAGTTCGCGCAACTCCAACGGGGTGAACTTCACCTGGGCGGGGCCCCGCCGGCCGAAGATATGCACGTCGGTCACCGGTGAGGCGGCCAGGCCCGCATGGACGTTGTCCGGGATCTCGGTGACCAGCAGGTCCTCGGGATGCTTGGAGAGCATCCGGGCGACGTCCAGGGCGACGTTGCCGTTGCCGATGACCGCGATCTGCTGCGCGTCCAGGGGCCAGGTCCGCGGCACATCGGGGTGCCCGTCGTACCAGGACACGAAGTCCGCGGCCCCGTAGGCGCCCTCGAGGTCCATGCCCGGGATGTTCAGGTCGGCGTCCTTGATCGCCCCGGTGGCGAAGATGACCGCGTCGTAGTGGGTTTCCAGGTCCGTCAGGCTCAGATCGGTGCCGTACTCCACGTTCCCGAAGAAACGGATGTCCCCCCGGTCCAGGACCTTATGCAGTGCCTTCACGATGCCCTTGATCCGCGGATGGTCAGGGGCCACCCCGTAGCGGATCAGCCCATAGGGTGCCGGGTACCGGTCGAAGAGGTCGATGGATACGGTCAAGGCCCCGGAGCTCACCGGGCCGCTTTTGGTCAGCAGATCGGCGGCGTAGACGCCGGCCGGGCCGGCGCCGATGATCGCGACCCGTAACTGGCTGGCATCCAACGGGTGGGGCGGGGACGGTGTGGGACGGGGATGGTCTTCAGTGGTCATGGTTCTCCTTGGGTGGTTCAGACGGCCAGGCTGGCCGCGGGGGCAGGAACGGCAACTGTGTCGGGGGTGTAGGTACTCAGGTTCACGACGTCTCCGATGACGATGACCGCCGGGTTGGCCACGCGGCGTGCGGCGGCCTGGTCGGTGATCGTGGCCAGGGTGCCGATGGTCACGCGTTGGTCGACGGTCCAGCCGCTTTCGATGATGGCCACCGGGGTGTCGGGCCCCAGCCCGCGCCGGCCCAGGGTGGCTACGGACTCGGCGAGCCGGCGGACCCCCATCAGCAGCACGAGCGTGTGGTCGCTGCGGGCCGGCAGATCAGCCAGTTCATCGTGTCCGGTGGCCACGGTGAATCCTGCGGCGACCCCCCGATGGGTCACCGGGATCCCGGCGGCTGCCGGGACCGACAGGGCACTGGTCACCCCGGGAACGACCTCCACTGCGAGCCCGTGGCCCCGGCAGTGCTCTGCCTCCTCTCCCCCGCGCCCGAAGACGAAGGGGTCCCCGCCCTTGAGCCGGACCACGAGGTTCCCGGCCCGGGCCTGGCCCACCAGCAGGTCGTTGATCTGGTCCTGGGTGGCGGTATGGGCGCCGGGGGCCTTGCCGACCTCGATGACCCGGACGTCCGGGCCCAGTTCCTCGAGCAGGGCGCGTGGACCCAGCCGATCGGCGACCACGACGTCCGCCTCGGCCAGCAGCTGGCGTCCGCGCACGGTGATCAGCCCGCTCTCCCCCGGTCCGCCGCCGACCAGCGCCACCCGACCGGCCGGCGTCGTGCCCTGTTCCTGTGCAGCGCGGGGGCGGAAGCGTCGCCATGGCAGGAGTCCTGTCTGGGCGGCCACCCGGATCGCAGTGCGGATTCGTCCGGCCCGCCGCGGATCACCATCGGTGTTCACGGCCACCACGACCTCGTCGATCCGGGCCACCGCAGGCGTGAAGACCGTCGAGGTGCGATGGTTCGAGGCGTTGACGCACCAGAGGCGTGCCTTCTCGGCATCGGAAGCCACCGCGGAGTCCACCGCAGGGTCTCCCGTGGCGGTGTGGACGAACCAGGTGTCCTTCAGGTCGGTGGCGCGGTAGGGCCGGGGGTGCCAGTCGAGGAGCCCGGCGGCATGAAGCCGGCGGATCCCCTCCACCGCGTCGGGGGCGACCACGGTGACCCGGGCCCCGGCATCGAGCAGTGCCTTGAGGCGTCGTTCGCTCACGGGGCCGGCACCGACGAGCAGGACGCGGCGTCCGAGCAGGCGCAGAGAAGTGGGATACAGGTCGTTCATTTCGCTCCTGAGGTCAATAGGCCGCGGCGTTGGAGCAGACGGCGTTGGATGGGTGAGAAGACGAGCAGTTCGACGATGATGCCCACGCTGAGGATGACCAGGATCGCGGCCATCACCAGCGCCATGCTGGACAGATCACGGCCTTGTTGGAGCATCGAGCCCAGGCCGAAGCCGATGCTCCCGCCCACGGCGATGATCTCGGCGGCCATGAGCGAACGCCAGGAGAAGGCCCAGCCTTGTTTCAGCCCACCCAGATAGGCAGGCAGCGCCGCGGGCAGGGTGATCAGCAGGGTCTGTTGGCGCCGGGTGGCGCCGAGTACGGTGCCCACCGATCCGTAGTGCGGGGGGATCTGGTCGATTCCCGAGAGCAGCCCGTTCACGATCGAGGGCGTCGCGCCCATGAGGACCACGAAGTACACGGTCGCGTCGGTGAGCCCGAACCAGATGATGGCTGCCGGCACCCAGGCGACCGACGGCAGGACCTGGAGCCCGGAGACCAGGGGCCCCAGGGCGGCACGCAACGTGGCCGACTGGGCGAGCAGCAGGGCCAGTGGGGTGGCGATGGCCACGCTGATGGCAAAACCCGTCACGCCCCGGCCCAGCGAGGTGGCCACCGCATTTTGGAGGGTGCCATCCAGGAGGGCATCGCCCATGCCCGCAGCGACGGCTCCCGGTCCGGGGAACAGGTCGGGGCGTTTGAGGCCGCTCCAGGACAGGATCTGCCAGAGGCAGATGAGCACGAGCAGGGCCGCCGCCGGAAGCAGAACGGTCCCGAGGTCGCGTCGGGTGGCTGGTGCTGGCATCGGCAGCCGGTCCGGACCTGCCTCCGGGCCGGCGGGTTCCGTGGGATCAGGCCCTGTGGCGGGACGTTCCACGGTGTCAGGGGTGGGCATGGCCGCTGATCTCCTGTCGTAGCTGCCGGGTGATTTCTTCGGTCAGTGCGGCGGTCGCCGCCGGGTTCCTGCGTACCTCTGGTCCCACCTGCCATTGCCGGGCGATCCGGCCTGGCCGGCAGGAGAGCAGGATGACGCGTTGGCCCAGCCGGACGGCCTCTCGGACGTTGTGGGTCACGAAGACGATGGTCCGGCCGGTGGAGGTCCACACGCGATCGAGTTCCTCATGCAGCAGGTCACGGGTGATGGCATCCAACGCGCCGAAGGGCTCATCCATCAGCAGCAGTTCGCGGTCCTGGGCCAGGGCCCTGGCCAGCGCGGTGCGTTGGCGCATCCCGCCGGAGAGCTGGTGGGGGCGCCGTTCGCCCACCCCTGCCAGGTGGACCAGTTCCAACAGGGCGTCCGCCAGTGCCCGGCGTTCGGCCCGGGGAACCCCGCGCAGCCGCAGCGCCAGTTCCACATTGGCCCGGGCACTGAGCCAGGGCAGCAGGGAGGCGTCCTGGAACATGAAGGCCGCCCCGTCGGAGGGGACCTGGACCGTTCCTGCGGTGGGGAGCTGGAGACCGGCCAGGATCTGCAGCAGCGTGGACTTCCCGCAGCCCGAGGCGCCCAGCAGGCAGACGAACTCGCCGCGGGCGATCGTGGTGCTGATCCCGTCCAGGACCGTTGGCCCCGCGGCGTAGGACGTGCCGAGCCCGTCGAGCACCACGGACGCCGGTGGGCCGGCCGGGGCCGACGGTTCGGTGCCGGTGCCGGGGTCTTCATCCAGGACGCTGGTGGTCATCGTCTCGTTCCTTTCGGTGGGGTGGTGTCCGGGTCGAAGAGGCCGTCCAAGGATCCGTCCCGGGTCACTCCGGCGGCGACCCCCTGCTCCAGGAGCCGGTCGAAGGCGCCCGGGAACGGGTCGGTGGTGAAGTCGGTGGTGTCCAGGGCCCGGGCCAGCACCTCATCGGGCAGCCGGGCCCCCGCGGCGTCTTCGATCCCTGCGTTGATCGTTTCGGCCCGTTCGGCCGCGTCCGCCTCCTGCAGCCAGGAAACGGCCTCGGCGTTTCCTGCCACGAGTGCGGTGACCGTGTCCGGGTGCTTGGCGGCGAAGTCGGCGTCGACCACCAGGACCGTGCTGGGGAAGTGGCCAGGGCGTGCGGTCGGGGACCCGTCCCGCAGATCACGTTCGTCGACCAGGACCCGGGCCCCGGCTTCGAGCACCAGACGCGAGGCCCATGGTTCGGGCAGCCACGCCCCGTCGATCCGGCCGGCCTTGAACAGGGCGAGGGCCCGGCTGTTGTCGGTGGGGTTGATGTCCACGTCCCCCGACCCGTCGGCGGCCACCACATATCCCTGGTCAGCCAACCAGCTGCGTAGGGCGACGTCCTGTGTGCCCCCGAGTTGCGGGCTGGCCAGGACCGTTCCCCGCAGCCGGGCCGGTGAGGTGATGTCCTGGCGCACCACCAGTTGGGCGCCCCCGGAGGTGGCCCCGGCCACGACCTTCAGTGACCGTCCGGCACTGGAGGTGTAGGAGCCGATGGCCGGGGTGGGTCCCAGGTAGGCGGCGTCGATGGCCCCGGCGTTCAGGGCCTCCACCGCCGCCGGGCCGGCGTTGAAGACCTGGGTGCGAAGCCCGGTCCCGTCCGCCGCCAGTTCCCGGGCCAGGAATCCGCGCTGGATGCCCACCAAGGCCGGGGCGTGGGTGACGTTGCCGAAATATCCCAGCCGCAGCTGCGAGGCGGGGTTTCCCTCCCCGCCCGGGCCTCCCCCGGCCGGCTCGGCGGCGGCCGCCGGACCGAAGGGGGCGGGAACCCAGAGTGTGGCCAGGGCGGCGCCGACCAGCAGGGCCAGGGCCACGGTGGAGCCGATCATCCGCCGTCGGGCACGGCGAGGCCCGGGGCCACCGGCGTTCACGAGGAGATCACCAGTCCGGCGGCCACGGTGTTGCCGGTCTGCGGATCGATGACCAGCAGGGACCCGGCCCGACGATTGGCCGCGTAGTCCTCCACCGGCAGTTCGGCGGCGACACTGAGGCCCACGCTGCCGATGTCGTTGAGTTCGAGCGTGTCGGCGGGAACGAGGGCGGAGGTTTCCAGATCCAGGAGCCCCTCGACGCTGGTGACCAGGCCGCGGACGGTGGCGGTGCCGTGCTTGATCAGCACCTTGGCCCCGGGGGCAAGCGGTTCCTGGCCGAGCCAGCACAGCCGGGCCGCGAACTCCCGGCGGGGCGTGGCCACGGGGCCGGAGACGATGGTGTCCCCGCGGCTGATGTCCACGTCGTCACCCAGTCGCAGCGCCACCGATGCCGGGGCGGCCGCCGCCTGACGGGGGCCGTCGGCGGTGTCGATGCCTTCGATCGTGGTGTTGCGCGGTGGTTGGCCGGAGGACAGGACGCTCACGCTGTCCCCGAGGCCGATGCTGCCGGAACTCACTTGTCCGGCATAGGCCCGGTAGTCGCGGTAGTCCTCCGCGGCGAGCCCGGGGGCCAAGGCTCCCTGCGGTCGCAGCACGGTTTGCACGGGGAACCTGAAGGGCAGGCCGAGCTCGGTGACTTCGTCCTGGGTGGGGAGGGTTTCCAGCAGTCCGAGCAGGGTCGGACCGGTGTACCAGTCGGTGAGTTCGGAGGGCACCGCGATGTTGTCGCCGAGCAGGGCAGACACCGGAACGGCCCGTGCCCCGGTGATCCCCAGCCGTTCGGAGACGGCCAGAACCTCGCGTTCGATGTCCTCGAAGACCTCCCGGGAGTAGTCGACCAGGTCGATCTTGTTCACCGCCACGATCACGTGCGCCGTGCGCAGCAGCGCCAGCACGCTCAGATGCCGTCGGGTTTGTTCCAGCACCCCCTTGCGGGCGTCGATGAGGACGACGACGGCGTCCGCGGTGGAGGCCCCGGTGACCGTGTTGCGGGTGTACTGCACGTGTCCGGGGCAGTCGGCAAGGATGAAGCTGCGCCGGTCGGTGGCGAAGTAGCGGTAGGCGACATCGATGGTGATCCCCTGCTCGCGTTCGGCACGGAGCCCGTCGGTCAGCAGGGCCAGGTCCAGTCCGCCGTCGGCGCCGCCGAAACCGCGTTCGGTGGAGGTGCGGGCCACCGCCTCGAGCTGGTCGGCCAGGATGGCCTTCGCGTCATGGAGCAGCCGGCCCACCAGGGTTGATTTGCCGTCGTCGACGGAGCCGGCGGTGGCGAAACGGAACAGGGTCCCGGTCGCTGCGGACTCGCCGGGGCCTTCTTCGATCAGGGTGGTGCTCATTAGAAATACCCGTCCTTCTTGCGGTCTTCCATGGCCGCTTCGGAGATCCTGTCGTCGGCGCGGGTGGCCCCGCGTTCGGTGAGCGTGGAGGCGGCCACTTCGGCCACCACCGCGGCGACGGTGGCGGCGTCGGAGAGCACCGCCCCGGTGCAGGACATGTCCCCCACCGTCCGGTACCTGACCGTGCGGCGGACGATGTCCTCGCCCTGGCGGGCCGGGGAGAATTCGCCGACGGCCCGCCACATGCCCTCGCGGTGGTACACCTCGCGTTCGTGGGCGTAGTAGATGCCCGGCAGTTCGATGCCTTCACGTTCGATGTAGCGCCAGATGTCCAGTTCGGTCCAGTTGCTGATCGGGAAGGCCCGCACATGGTGTCCGGGGCGGTGCCGGCCGTTGTACAGGTTCCACAGTTCGGGCCGCTGGTTGCGGGGGTCCCACTGGCCGAACTCGTCCCGCAGGGACAGGATGCGTTCCTTGGCGCGGGCCTTGTCCTCGTCACGGCGTCCGCCGCCGAAGACGGCGTCGAACCGGTGCCCGGCAATGGCGTCCAGCAGCGGGGTGGTCTGCAGCGGATTGCGGGTGCCGTCGGCGCGTTCGACCAGCTCACCGGAGTCGATGTACTCCTGCACGCTGGCGACCTCCAGCCTCAGTCCCCGCTGGATGACGGTGCGGTCCCGGAACGCCAGGACCTCCGCGAAGTTGTGGCCGGTGTCCACGTGCAGCAGCGGGAAGGGCACCCGGCCGGGCCAGAAGGCCTTCGCCGCGAGGTGGAGCATGACCACGGAGTCCTTGCCGCCGGAGAAGAGCATGGCCGGGCGGTCGAATTCGGCGACGACCTCGCGGATGATGTGGATGGATTCGGCCTCGAGGGCGTCGAGGACCTGTCGGGGGCCTGCCGGGCCGTCCGCGGGGACCGAGGCGCCGGCGTCCCGCGGATGGGCCACGTCCTGGGTGATGGTCATGGGGTGTTCCTCCCTGGGGAGTCGAAGGGTTCGTGGGGGCTGGCCGGGTGGGGGCCGGGGTCAGACATGGATGCCGCATTCGGTTTTGGTTTGTCCCGACCAGCGGCCCGCCCGCGGGTCCTCGCCGGGGGCGACCTTGCCGGTGCAGGGCCGGCATCCGATCGAGGGGTACCCCTGGTCCAACAGCACATTGCGTGGGAGCCGGTTTCGGGTGGAGTAGTCGTTCAGTTCCTTGGCGCTCCATCCGGCCAGGGGGTTCACCTTCACCAACGAGTGGGCTTCATCGAAGTCGACCAACGGGGTGTTCGTGCGGGTGGGGGCCTCATCGCGCCGCACCCCGGTGAACCAGAGCCGGTAGCCGGCCAGGGCACGGTTCAACGGGTCCACCTTGCGCAGGGCGCAGCATCGGCCCGGATCGGTGGCGAAGAGGTCCCGTCCTTCGGTGGCGTCCTGGTCGGCGACGCCCTGTTCGGGCCTGACGTCCACGACGTTCACCTCGAGTGAGCGGGCGACCTCGTCCCGGGTGTCCAGCGTCTGGGCGAAGTGGTAGCCGGTGTCCAGGAACAGGACGTCGATCCCGGGAAGCGTTCCGGAGACCAGATGCGGCAGCACGGCGTCGGCCATGGAACAGGCGACGGCGGCTTCGGCGGTGGAGAAGTGCCGGGCCACCCAGGCCAGGACGTCCTCGCTGGCGGCGTCGAAGCCGAGTTCGGCCGCTCCGCTGCTGGCCAGCTCGCGCAACGCTGCGGTGCCCGTGGACGGCCCGCTCATCGCAGGCTCCCGTCGTCGGCCCGATGGGCCCAGGCCGCGAAGGTCTCCCCCGTGGCGGATTCGTCGGCATAGGTGCGCACGAGCCGTTCGACATACCCGGGCAGGTCGTCGGCGGCGACCTTGAGCCCGCGAACGGTGCGGCCCAGACCGGCTTCCTCCCGGGTCTCATCCGCCAGGCCGCCGCCCAGGTGGACCTGGAAACCAGCCTTCTGGCCGCCCTCCCCGTCGGGCAGGAGCTGGCCCTTGAGCCCGATGTCGGCGGTCTGGACGCGGGCGCAGGAGTTGGGGCAGCCGTTGACGTGGAGGCTGAGTTTGCGCGGCATCTTCCCTTCAAGATCCGCCAGTCGTTCCTCCAGGCTGTCCACGGCGGCCGCCGCCGTGTCCTTGGTGTCCACGATGGCCAGCTTGCAGAATTCGATGCCGGTGCAGGCGATCGCGGACCGGCGCACCACGGAGGGCCGGGTTTCGAGTCCGAGCTCCCGCAGCCCGGTGATCACCGCTTCGACGTCGTCCTCCTGGATGTCCAGGACGACGATCTTCTGGTGGGGGGTGGTGCGCAGACGGGCGGATCCGTGGCGTTCCAGCAGTCCGGCCAGCCCGGTCAGCCGGGTTCCGGAGAGCCGGCCCATGCTGGTGGTGGCCCCGAGGTAGAAGAGTCCGTCCTTCTGCCGGTGCACCCCGCTGTGGTCCCCGGGCACGTTGGTGGGTTCGGGGGCCGGACCGTCGGGCAGCGCATGGCCGAGGTACTCGCGTTCGAGCACCTCGCGGAACTTCGCAGGGCCCCAATCGGCCATGAGGTATTTCAGCCTCGCCTTGTTCCGGAGCCGGCGGTATCCGTAGTCACGGAAGATCCCCACGACGCCTTCCCAGACGGCGGCGGCCTGGTCGGGGGCGACGAAGGCCCCGAGTCGTTCGGCCAGCCGTCCGTTGGTGGACAGTCCGCCGCCGACCCACAGGTCGTAGCCGGCCCCGAGTCCGGGGTGGCGGACCCCGACCAGGGAGATGTCGTTGATCTCGTGGACGACGTCCAGGGAAGGGTGTCCGGTGATCGCGGTCTTGAACTTCCGTGGCAGGTTCGAATACAGCGGGTTGCCGATGTAGCGTTCGGCGATCTCCTCGATGGCCGGGGTGGGGTCCAGGATCTCGTCGGCGGCGATCCCGGCCACCGGGGAGCCGAGGATGACACGGGGGACGTCGCCGCAGGCTTCGGTGGTGTGCAGGCCGACGGATTCCAGTCGCCTCCAGATTTCGGGGACGTCACGAACATCGACCCAGTGCAGTTGGATGTTCTGCCGGTCGGTGACATCGGCGGTGTCGCGGGCGAATTCGGTGGAGATGGAACCGATGACGCGCAGTTGTTCGGTGCTCAGGGCGCCGCCGTCGATGCGTACCCGCATCATGAAGTAGCGGTCCTCGAGTTCGTGCGGTTCAAGGGTGGCGGTCTTCCCGCCGTCGATCCCGGGTTTGCGTTGGGTGTAGAGACCCCACCAGCGGAATCGGCCGTGCAGGTCCTCGGGGTCGATCGAGTCGAAACCCTCCCGGGCGTAGATGGTCTCGATCCGTTCGCGGACGTTGAGCCCGTCGTCGTGCTGCTTCCATTCCTCGTTGGGGTTCAGCGGGGTGGTCCCGTCGACTTTCCATTGGCCCTGGGGCCTGGTCGGTGGGCGGGACCTGGAGGGCCCGGGGGTTGGCTGGGTATCGGTTGCCTGAGTCATGGCTGCGAGCCTAGGGCGGGGTTTTCACCGCTGTCGCGCCCGCCGGTCATCAGCCGACACGTTGCTTTTCGTGACCTCAGCCGGCCTCGAAATCAGCCTCCGACAGGGCACTGTGAAGTCTTGCGGCGACACATTCGGCGATCGTGACGTCCGGGAGCAATGGTGCGGTCACATAATTTGCCCCGGCGCCGCCGAGGCGTTCCTGGAAGAATCCCGGCGCCAACAGATAGGACACGACGCCGACCCGGACTCCGGGGGTTTGCCGTCCCGCCTGCTCCACCGCATCCTCCACCCGGGGGTCGGCCGCCGAGCAGAACGCGGCCTGGACCGGGGCCCCCAGGGCCGCTGCCAGGGTCCCGGCGCTGTCCCGGGCCTGCTGTTGGCCCGAAGGCACGCGGGTCCCTGCCGAGGCGAGCACCACGGCGTCGTCGGGGCCCCATCCGGCCTCGGCCAGGCGGCGGGCCATCACCCCGGCCAGCCGGGGATCGGCCCCGATGGGCTCCGCTGCGATGGTGTTCGTCCTGGAGGCGACGGCCTCGGCCACGTCGACGCCGGTGTGGATTCCCAGCGAGAGCAGCAGCGGCAGCACCACCGCCGCCTCCCCGTCGGGGAGCTGTCCCAGGACCCTGGGCAGGTCCGGGTCCTGGACGTCGACGTAGGCCTCATGGACCTGCACCGACCAGCCATCCTCGGCGTGCTGGTCGTCCACCAGTCCTGCGACCTGGGCCCGGAGCTGGTCGATGAGCTGGCGCCCGCGGGGATCATCGGTGCCGTGGGCGCAGGCGATCACGTGCAGTGGGCGGCGCATCACGTGGTGCGGATCATCTTGTGGTTGGCGGCCTGGGCCACGGGACGGACAACGATCTGGTCGAGGTTGATGTGATGCGGCAGGGCCACCGAATACAGCACGACGTCGGCGACATCCTCTCCGGTCAGCGGTTTCTCCACCCCGGCATAGACCTGGTCGGCCGCCTGCTGGTCCCCTCCCAGCCGGTTGAGCGCGAATTCCTCGGTGTGCACCAGACCGGGCACGACCTCGATCACCCGGATGTTGTTTTCGGCCTCCTCGAGCCGCAGCGCCTGGGTCAGCCCCTGTTGGGCGAACTTCGCGGCGTTGTATCCGCCCCCACCCTCGTAGCCGCCCAGAGCCGCCGTGGAGGTCAGGTTCAGGATCGTCCCCTCGCCGTCGGCCCGGAGCATGGGCAGGAACGCCCGGATCATGTTCATGGTGCCCACCACGTTGACCCGGTACATCCAGTCCCAGTCGGCGCTCTTAGCCGTACCGATCCGGTCGACCCCCCGGGCGCCGCCGGCGATGTTGATCAGGGTGTCGATCCCTCCGGATCCGGCGACCACGGCCAGCAGGGCCGCGACGTCGTCCGCGTCGGTGACATCGGCGACGACCGGGGTGATCCCCGTGTCCCGGGCCAGGGCCTCGAGCCGTTCCGCCCGGCGGGCCACCGCATAGACCGTCCAGCCCTCGGCCGCGAGCCGACGGGCCGTGGCCTCGCCGATCCCGCTGCTGGCACCGGTGACAACTGCTCTTTTCATGGACTGCTGGGTCATTGAGGTCATGCCTCCAGCCTAGCGAGGCCCGGGCCGGAACCCTGCCCCGGCAGCTGTGGACCTCCCGCGTCAACGGTGCAACTCTGGAGGGACAAACCTCCAGTTGGAGGACTGCCGACGCCGGAGGGCGTTGCCACCCCGACGAAAGCGGGCGACCGTGAGGCACCACCGGCATCTGATTCCCCGGCATGACGGGGCCCGACGTTCCCCGGCCCCGGGAGCAACCGGCCTGCTGGATGTCCAGGTGTTCGGCGGAGTGGTCCGCGGCGTGCGGGAAGGCAACGTGCTTTCCTGGCGCGGCATCCCGTATGCGGCGCCGCCGGTGGGGCCACTGAGGTTCCGGGCCCCGGCCCCGCCGTCCGGCTGGACCGGGGTCAGGGACGGCTCCCGGTTCGGGCCGACGGCTCCGCAACCCACCAGGGCCCATCACAGCCGGGCCGGGGCCCCGGACTGGTCCAGCGAGGACTGCTTGAGCCTGAACGTCCAGGCCCCGGTGCCGGCCCTGGCGGATGCGGATTCCCTGCCCGTCATGGTCTTCATCCACGGCGGAGGATACTTCCAGGGCTCTTCGCGCGACTTCTCGGGGCAGGGGGAAGGCTTCGTCGGGACGGGGCGGGCCGTCTACGTCACTTTCAACTACCGTCTGGGCCCCTTGGGATATCTGGATTTCAGCAGGTACTCCACCGCCGAGCGTCCCATCGAGTCCAACCTGGGTCTGCGCGACCAGGTGGCCGCCCTGGAATGGGTCCAGCAGAACATCAGGGCGTTCGGGGGCGACCCGGACCGGGTGACGGTGTTCGGGGAATCGGCGGGAGGGAATGCGGTGACCACCCTCATGGCCACACCGCAGGCCCGGGGGTTGTTCGCCCGCGCCATCGCCCAAAGCGCTCCGGCCGACGCCGTCTACCCTCCGGGGCTCACCGCACGGTGGGCGGAAGAATTCCTGTCGATCCTCGGGGACCAACACCCTGCCAGCTCCCGGCCGGGGCCTGCTACGGACCCGGTGAGGGATCTGCTGCTCAACGGTTCGGTCCCCGATCTGCTCGCCGCCGCCAGGATCCTGCAGGTGCACACCCCGGAGGCCTATCCGGGAGGTTTTTGTTTCGCCCCGGTCATCGACGGACGCTACGTCCCCGAACACCCGATCGACGCGATCGGCAGTGGCCGGGCGGCCCGGGTGCCGCTGATCATCGGGACCAACGATCGAGAGGGATCGGTCTTTCGTGGCCGCTGGGATATCCTGCCCGGTTCCCCCTCGCGCATCGCGGGGGTCCTTTCCCGCTCCCCCCGGGAGACCTGGTCCCAGATGCACGCCGCCTATCCCGGACTTCCCGAATCCAGAACGGCGGCGGACTTCGGTGGGGATTACGGGTTCTGGTATCCCTCCACCCGGGTGGCCGACCTGCACTCGCGCTTCGCACCGGTCCACGTCTACCGCTTCGACTTCGCCCCGCGGCTGCTGAAGATCGTCGGTCTGGACGCCACCCACGGGGTGGAGATGTTCGCCCTCTTCGACCGCACCGACGTGCCCTTGGCGCGGATGATCACCTCGCTGGGAGGCCGGGAGGCCTATGCCCGCGCCGGGCAGCGGATGCGCGGGCGGTGGCTCAGGTTCGCCGAATCGGGCACCACCTCTGCGACGTGGCCGCCCTACGACGAGGCGACGAGGTCGACCCTGATCATCGAAAGCACCGACCACGTGGAGAATGATCCGCGCCGCCGGCGCCGAATGGCCTGGAGCGCGTTCATGCCCCGACCCGACCAGCCGTGGAGCCCGGCCCGGGCCCCGGAGGATGAGCCGCCACCCGGGGCGTGAGTACCCCCTGGGGGCTGCGGCTGCTCAGAGGTTTTCGTCCAGGAACTCCAACAGGACCACGGCATTATTATGTTCCTCGTCCTTGGTGGCATAGACGAGGACGACGTCGTCCTTGTCCTTGACCAGCTCCAGCAGGCGTTCGGCCTCCTCGGTGGCCGGACCGTCCTCGAGTTCGGCGATGTACTGTTCACGGAATTCCTCGAACCGGTGCTCGCGGTGGTTGAACCAGGCCCGCAGTTCCGCCGAGGGGGCGACTTCCTTGGCCCATTCGTCGAGCTCGGCGTCCTCCTTGGCGATGCCTCGGGGCCACAGCCGATCAATCAGGATCCTGTAGCCGCCGTCCGGGGCCGAGTAGGCCCGCTGCATTCTGATCTTGCCCATGACTCGATGGTAGGCCGAATCCTTCCGTGCTGCTCGTCGCCTCCGGACCTTGTGGATGACCAGGAGGCAGGGGAATGGAATCGGGGCTGACCTGCCGACATGGAATACTGGTCCCATGGCTGAACAGAACTTGGGCACAGACACGCCCGCGACCGTAAGCGTCCCCGACAAACCGGCACTGGAGGGCCTGGAAGCCAGGCTCGGACAGCGCTGGCGTGACGAGGGAACCTACGCCTTCAACCCCGAGACCACCCGCGATCAGGTCTACTCCATCGACACTCCCCCGCCCACGGCGTCGGGCTCCCTGCACGTGGGACACATGTTCTCCTACACGCAGACCGACGTGTTGGCCCGGTACCAGCGCATGCGAGGCAAGAACGTCTTCTACCCCATGGGGTGGGACGACAACGGCTTGCCGACCGAACGCCGCGTGCAGAACTTCTACGGGGTGCGCTGCGATCCCAAGACCGCCTACGACCCGGCCTACCGTCCCCCGGAAAAGCCGGCGAAGAACCAGCGTGATTGGGACGTCGTCTCCCGACGGACGTTCATCGAGCTGTGCGAGGAGCTGGCCGTCCAGGACGAGAAGGTCTTCGAGCACCTCTTCAGCACCCTCGGCCTGTCGGTGGACTGGAACCTGACCTACCGCACCATCGACGACACCTCGCGTGCCGTGTCCCAGCGGGCCTTCCTGCGCAACCTGACCGATGGCGACGCCTACATGGCCGAGGCACCGACGCTATGGGACGTCACCTTCCGCACCGCCGTGGCCCAGGCCGAACTCGAGGACCGCGAAGTCGACGGAGCCTACTACCGGTTCCCGTTCTTCGCCGAGGACGGCACCGAGATCCACATCGAGACGACCCGTCCCGAATTGCTGGCCGCCTGTGCCGCGCTAGTGGCCAACCCCGATGACGAGCGCTACCAGCCACTGTTCGGCAAGAAGGTCACCTCCCCGCTCTTCGGCGTCGAAGTCGAGGTGCATCCGCACCATTTGGCCAAGGCCGACAAGGGCTCGGGCATTGCCATGGTCTGCACCTTCGGCGACCTGACCGACGTCACCTGGTGGCGCGAACTGCAGTTGCCCACCCGCGCCATCATCGGCCGGGATGGCCGCATCCAGGGCCAGGCCCCCGAGTGGATCACCTCCGAGGCCGGGCGCGAGGCCTTCTCCCTGCTGGCCGGCAAGACCGTGTTCTCCGCGAAGGAAGCCGTGGCGTCGATGCTGGTCGATGCAGATCTGCTCGACGGCGAACCCCGCAAGATCACCCATCCGGTGAACTTCTTCGAAAAGGGCGATAAGCCCCTCGAGGTCGTCAGCTCGCGCCAGTGGTACATCCGCAATGGCGGACGGGATGCGGAGCGTCGCGAACGCATGATCGCCCGCGGCCAGGAGATCGAGTTCCACCCGGAATTCATGCGCTCGCGCTACACGAACTGGGTCAATGGGCTCAACGGCGACTGGCTGGTCTCCCGGCAGCGCTTCTTCGGTGTGCCGATCCCCGTCTGGTACCCGTTGGATGCCCAGGGCAACCCGGACTACGAGCATCCGCTCGTCCCCGACGATGCCCAGTTGCCGGTGGACCCGGTGGCCGAAACGGCTCCGGGCTATACGGCGGACCAGCGGGACGTCCCCGGCGGCTTCACCGGGGATGCGGATGTCCTCGACACCTGGGCGACCTCTTCGCTGACCCCGCAGATCGTGGGCCGGTGGAGCCGCGACGATGAATTCTTCGCCAAGGTCTTCCCCTTCGACCTGCGTCCCCAGGCCCACGACATCATCCGTACCTGGCTCTTCTCCACCGCGGTGCGCGGCGATGCCCTGCACGATTGCGCCCCGTGGAAGCATGCGGCGATCTCCGGGTGGATCCTGGACCCGGACCGCAAGAAGATGTCCAAGTCCAAGGGCAACGTCGTGGTCCCCACCGATGTCCTGAACGACTTCGGGGCCGACGCCGTGCGCTATTGGGCCGCATCGGCGAAGCTGGGCGCCGATACCGCCTACGAGGTCGCGCAGATGAAGATCGGCCGCAGGCTGTCGATCAAGATCCTCAACGCCTCCAAGTTCGTGTTGAATCTCGGGGCCACCCAGGCCAACGTCCTGGACGGTGATGCCCACCTGATCATCAATGGTCTGGACCGGTCGCTGCTGGCCCGCCTCTCGGAGGTCATCGAGGAGGCCGAACGCGCCTTCGGGATCTACGACTACGCCCGGGCCCTGGACATCGTGGAGACGTTCTTCTGGTCGTTCACCGACGACTACGTCGAACTGATCAAGGACCGGGCCTACGGGGCCCGCGGCGAGGCCGAACAGGCCTCGGTGCTGGCGGCCCTGGCCACCACCTTGGATGCCGTGTTGCGCCTGTTCGCACCGTTCCTGCCCTTCGCTACCGAAGAGGTCTGGAGCTGGTGGCGGACCGGCTCGGTCCACCAGTCGGCCTGGCCGACGAACACCCACCTGACCGGCGCGGTGGAAGGCGCGGACACCGCCGTGCTGCCCACGGTCGGTGACGCCTTGGGCGGGATCCGCAAGTCCAAATCCGAGGCCAAGGTCAAACAGCGCACCCAGGTGCTTTCAGGGGTCGTCCGCGGCCCCGCAGTGATCCTGGACCAGGTCAGGGCCGGACTGGGCGATCTGCTCGCCGCGGGCAACGCAGTGGAGTTGGACCTGCAGGAAGGCGGCGAGGAACTCGTGGTCTCCGATGTGGTGTTGGCCCCCGCCGAGGAGCCGGCCACCCAGGG
>NZ_JBQSWX010000015.1:0-81915 GCF_052377615.1 Arthrobacter sp. AOP36-A1-22 | reverse complement strand
CGCGGCGGTCCTTGACGGGTTGAAGGCCAGGGTCACCGCCCTGGCCACCGCCCACCCGCTCTACCCGGAGCTGCCTCAGCTCTGCTGAGCCGCCTCCAGCCCCTCAGGGGCGTCGTCGGGCCCGGGGGCATCGAACCCCGGGCCCGACGCATGACCGCACCCACCTCGTGCAAAGGAAACCACACCATGGCCATCAGCGTCTTCGACCTCTTCTCGATCGGCATCGGCCCCTCGAGTTCCCATACCGTCGGGCCCATGCGTGCCGCCCAGCGTTTCGCCGCGCACCTCGTGGAAGCGCAGCTGGCCGGATCCACCGCCGATCTGCAGATCGACGTCTACGGGTCGCTCGCCGCCACCGGAAAGGGCCATGGGACGTTCACCGCAGTCCTGCTGGGGATGGAGGGGTTCGAGCCCGAGAGCATCCTGCCCGACCAGGTCGAGGAGCGGCTGGAGGACATCGCCGCCACCGGAACCCTGCGCCTGGCCGCCGAATTAGGGGCCCGGAAGGATCTGTCCTATTCCGCCGATGACATGGTCCAGCGTCCGCTGACCATCCTGCCCCGCCACACCAATGGCATCCGCTTCCAGGCCCTGGATGCCTCCGGCGGTGTCCTGTTGGATGAGACCTATTATTCGGTGGGCGGTGGATTCATTGTCCGTGACGGCGATGAGGAAGCCGCCGCGGCCGAACTCGACGAAGTCAATGAAGAGATCCCCTACCCCTTCACCACCGCTGCTCGACTGCTCGAGCACTGCCACGCCAGCGAAATGGGCATCGCCGACGTCATGCTCGCCAACGAGCTGACCTACAGGTCCCGCGAGGAGATCCGTGCCGGCCTGCTGCATATTTGGGAGGTGATGGAGCAGTGCAAGGATTCGGCCATCGCCCGCGAAGGACTGCTACCCGGCGGGCTGAAGGTCCGCCGTCGTGCCCCCGACTGGCATGAGCGCCTGAGCAAGGAGGACAAGGACCGCGACCCGCGCTACTGGCAGGAATGGGTTAACCTCGTCGCCCTGGCCGTCAACGAGGAGAACGCCACCGGCGGCCGCGTGGTGACCGCCCCGACCAACGGGGCGGCAGGCATCATCCCCGCAGTCATGTTCTACGCCACGCATTACCTGCCAGGCATCGACTACGCCACCGGTGAGGACAAGGAAGAGATCATCGTGCGCTTCCTCCTCGCCGCCGCCGCAGTGGGCGTGCTCTATAAGGAACAGGCCTCCATTTCAGGTGCCGAGGTCGGCTGCCAGGGCGAGGTCGGTTCGGCCTCCTCCATGGCCGCCGCCGGACTCGCGGAGGTGCTCGGCGGTAGCCCCGCCCAGGTGGAGAACGCCGCCGAGATCGCCATGGAACACAACCTCGGGCTGACCTGCGACCCGATCGGCGGACTCGTACAGATCCCCTGCATCGAACGCAATGCCATCGGCGCTTCCAAGGCCGTCAACGCAGCCAAGATGGCATTGATGGGCGATGGCGAACACCGGGTCTCCTTGGATGAAGTCATCGTGACCATGCGCGAAACCGGTAAGGATATGAGCGATAAGTACAAGGAAACCGCCATGGGTGGCCTCGCAGTGAACGTGGTGGAGTGCTAGGACCTTCCCCCGTGCTGCGCCGTCTCTCGGCAGCCGATGAGGAGCAGGCGCTGGTCGCCCACGGAGAAATGTCCCTCGAGGGGTTCGACTTCTTGCTGGACTACGACGCCGGAGAGGACTTTGCCGGGTACCTTGCCGGATTGGAGGCGGGGGAGCGCGGCGAGGGTCTGGCGCCCGGACGGGTGCCCCACACCTTCCTCGTGGCCGAGGACGCTGGCCTGCTGCTGGGCCGGGTCTCGCTGCGGCACGAACTGACCCCGATGCTCGCTACCATCGGCGGCCATATCGGGTTTGGCGTCCGCCCCGGTTTCCGCGGCCGCGGTTACGCGGGAGTCCTGTTGGCCGCGGCACTGGGCCGGGCCGCTGAGTTGGGGATCGACCAGGTACTGGTGACCTGTGACGAAACCAACCATGCCTCTGCCGCCGTCATCGAACGCGCTGGTGGCATCCACGAAGATACCGTTGAACTGCTTCCGGGCCACTCCAAACGCCGCTATTGGATCGCTACCGCTTTGGTGTAGCTCGCGGGTTCGGAATAGGGTGGGCCTTGGAGCCGTCGTGATCGGCGTGCTTCGCTGATCGACGCCTGCCGGGCTGATGGCCCGTGCCCGCGTATGGCTTGCCGAATCGGGAGGTGACCCGCAGATGGACGACGGACCAAGTCGAGAACCCGCGCCCGCCGCGGGTCCACACACCTCGCCGTCGTCCCTTGTGGTTCGTCGGTATTCCGCTGCGCCGCGCGCAGTCATCAGCTAGCGCCCCTCACGGGGCGCGTACCGGAGGGAACCCGGATTATGAACCCCGAAGACACCATCGAAATCGATGACACCCTTGAGGCCCTGAAGCAGGCCCTCAATCGCGATGATCTAGCGGCAGCCGGTGGGCTGGTGGCCCGCCTGCCCATTTCGAAAACACTCGACGAACTGGAACGGCTGAACGACCGCGACCGGGCGGTACTGTACCGGCTGCTCGACAAGGAGCGGGCCCTGGCCGTGTTTGAACGGCTGGACCCGACACTGCAATCCGAGCTCATCCAGGGCTTGCAAGACTCCGATGTCGCCGAGGTCTTCGACAACCTGAGCCCGGACGACCGGGTGGGCCTGCTCGACGAACTTCCCTCGGTGGTGGCCCGTCGACTTCTGCTGGGTCTGTCCAGCCGGGAACGGGCCCTGACCGACGCCATCCTCGGATACGGGCAGGGATCGATCGGGCGCAGCATGAGCCCCGAATTCATCAGCGCCCACCCCTGGACCACCGTGGATCAGGCGTTGGAAAAGGTCCGCAGGGGTCTGGACGACGCCGAGACCATCTACACCCTGCCCGTCACCGATGCCGGCCGGACCCTGGTGGGGATCATCAGCCTGCGTGACCTGCTGCGTGCCGATCCGCTGAAAACGGTCGGCGAGATCATGGTGGATGCGGAATCCGTGCGGGCCACCGTGGACGAGGAAACCGCTGCCCGGCGCTGCGCCGACCTGCAGGTGCTGGCGCTGCCGGTGGTTGATACCGAAAACCGGCTACTGGGCATCCTGACCGTCGACGATGCGTTGCGGATCATTGAGGCCGCCGAATCCGAGGACGCGGCCCGCAGCGGTGGTACCGAGCCGTTGCGCCGGCCCTACCTCTCCACCCCGATCTGGGAGATCGTGAAATCCCGGGTGGTGTGGCTGCTGGTCCTGGCCGTTGGTGCCACGCTCACCGTCCGGGTCCTCCACGAATTCGAGGCGACCCTGGCCGAAGTGGTTGTGCTGACGTCGTTCATCCCGCTGCTGATCGGCACCGGCGGCAACACCGGCAACCAGGCTGCCACCACGGTGACTCGTGCTTTGGCTCTGGGGGATGTTCGTACCCGTGACATCCTGCGCGTTTTCGTGCGGGAAATCCGGGTGGGTGCCATGCTCGGTTTGCTGCTGGGGGCGCTGGGCTTCGTCATCGCGGCGTTGATCTACAGTCCCGATATTGGTTGGGTGATCGGTTTGACGCTAGGCGGGGTCTGCACGATGGCGGCAACGGTCGGGGGGATCATGCCCCTGCTGGGCAAGGCCATCAAGGCCGACCCTGCGGTGTTCTCCAACCCCTTCATTACCACTTTCGTGGACGCCGCCGGCCTGATCCTGTACTTCCTGATCGCGAAGGCAGTGCTGGGTATCTAGGGGTGCGCTGAGGGCTGTCCATGCGAAAAAACGGGCTCTGTTCGCCGCGTCTCGGCGATGCTACGGTGGGCTCACGGACCCAGTAGTCACGCGGCGAAGGCGTCGCGTGGGAAGGAGTTTCCCCATGGCAAATAGGGCAGGTTCCAGCGGAATTGATGCCACGTTATTTCGACAAGAAGGTCCGTGGTGCACGGCCTTCGTAGACGCCTCGCTCGGCACGACGGCAGCCCATGAAGCTGCCGATGCCCTGCCCGATACAGTTGCCCAACTTTTGAAAAGCCAACAGGCCAGCGCCCCCGACATAGAAGCGATGCGTTCGGCACTGCGCCCGGCCGAAGGCAGGCCTGCCCCGGTCTCACGTTTCGTTGCCGTCTGCGACGGACAGGTCGTCCTCGACGAGCTGGTCCAAGGCGTGAAGACCGAAGCGCCGCAGGTTGACTGCAGCGAGTTCCCCAACCTCGTCCCGCTGGCACGCGCCCACGGCGGACAGTTCCCCTATCTGGTCGCCGAAGTCGGCCGCGATGGGGGAGAAGTGCGGCTGCGCCATTCGGCAGTTGCCGGTGTCGCCGAGGAATACCGGATTGCCGGGGATCGCGACGAAGCCCATCACGCCCGCCGGGTCCCCGGCAGGTACGAAGAATCGAAGAACCAACACCAGACGGCGGAGATTTGGCGTCGGAACGCCGATGAGATCGCCCGGCTGATCGACGAGATAGCCCGAGACACCCGGGCCCGGCTCGTGGTCCTCTCCGGGGATACGAAGGCCAGGGAGCTGGTCTTGTCCCAACTCGCCGAGCCGACACGGGCCCTGGCGGTGACACTTGATCAGCACACCCGGACCGGGGGCGCCGATTCCTCTGCCGTGGAGAAGGATATCGAAGCCCACGTTGCCGCACTGTTGGCCGAGGATATTCGCGAACTTTCCGAACGCATCACCAACCAGGCCAACGCCACCCAGCCCGGGGCGGTACTCGGTTTCGCAGAGGTCGTCTGGGCCTTGCAACAGGGGCAAGCCGCCACGGTCGTCGTCGCCGAATTCCAAGACGACCATTCCCTGCTGGCGCTCGAAGCGGAGCCGTGGCTCGCCTCCGAAGGGGCCGATATCGAAGGTTCCGATGCGCTGGGTTCATGGCCAGCGCCCGAGGTCCTGCTGCGTGCGGTAGCCATGACCGATGCCTCGATCCGCTATGTCCCGGCCGGCGTGCTTCCCAACGGGGCAGGTATCGCCGCCCTGTTGCGCTGGCCCAAGGCCGAAGCAGCCTGAACCGAAGCGGAAAAAAGATCCGCAGTGGAAGCTTGGGGCTTCGGCTGCGGATCTTTTTTGCGGTCCCCGACGCCTAGTTCTTCAGGGCCTTCTGGATGGCGTCGATATTCGAGCTCATCCATCCGAGATAGTCGGTGTCCTGGGGTAGGGTCTCGCTGAACTCGACCACGGGCACTCCCGCCTTCTCGGCCTGGGAGCGGACGCTCTGGGTTTGCGGGCTACTGGTCTGGGGGTTGTAGGCCAGCAGGGCGATGTCTCCCGAAGAGAGTTTCTTGTCCAAGGCGTTGAGGATCAGCGGGGAAACGTCGTTGCCCTCCTCGATGGCGCCGCTGAAGCCTGCGGGAGTCCCATCCGAGAGGCCGGCTTGCTCCAGCAGGTAGAAGGGCACCGGTTCGGTCATGGCGTACTGGTGACCTTTTGCCTCGGTGGATAGTTTCCCGAGACGTTGGTCCAAGGTGTCGATCTTCGTGTCGAACTCCTGGGCATTGGCGGTGAAGGTTTCTGCCTCTTCCGGTTTCAGCTCGCCCAGCCGATCGGCGACTTCCATGGCTACGGCAGAGGCGGTCGGGAGGTCGTACCAGACGTGTTCGTTGAAGCTGGAGTGGTCATGCCCGTCGTGATCCTTTGGGTCGGCCTCCGCTTCCGTGTCGTGTTCTGCTGCGTGGGCCGTCTCTGAATAGTCGACGGCGGTGACGATCTGCTCATCCTTGATTCCCAGATCCTTGGTCAGCGGATCGATGAAGGCGTCGTAGCCGCCACCGTTTTCCACGACGAGGTCCGCGTGGGAGAGGGTGAGCTTGTCCTGAGGAGTTGCCTCATAGGAGTGCGGGTCCTGGGAGGGCTTGTTGATGATCGAATCGACCTGCACCGCATCGCCAGCGACCTGGCTGACGATGTCTGCGTAGGCGCTCGTGGAAGTGACCACTGTCAAGGTTTCAGTATCATCGCCGGTAGCCGTGCCCGAGCAGGCTGACAGTCCTAGTCCGATCAGGAGGACGGGGGCGACGGCAAAGCGCAAATGCATGGGCGACCTTTCAGGGGAGCTGATGGAAACCCTCACAGCTTATACTAAATGAGAATCGTTTGCATCTCGCGATCGAGTCGACCGACGGCTGTATCCGTGAGGGCATGCGGGAGCGGCGGATCTACCTGTTCGTAGGCCTATCCGCCCGTTCCTAGTGAGACTGGACTCGGAGTCCCCGGCTCGGGACGTCACTGGGGACGATTGATCGCATCGCCCTCACAGGACAGGCCGGCGCCGGCGTGGATCGGTAGCACCTCGAGCCCTGGCGTCCGTTCGAGCTCGCGGATGAGCCCCGCCGTTCCCGCGATGAGCGTCGAATCGAAATCGATTTCGGTGGCCAGGACCCACGAGTGATCGTCGGGCCACAAGATACTGGGCGACTGCGCCCCCATGTATTCATCCACCCACGGTGCGTGGGCGGGCCATGCAGCATCCGCGAAGTCATCCGCGCCCGCCTCGAACAGGATGTAGCTCCGTCCCGTGTCGCCATGTAATTCGAACGGCTTGCCGGTGGCGATCTCACGGGCAAGTAGCCCGGATCCTGGTTTTGGCTGGCGCCGTGGAAGGGCTTCCCTCAACGACCTCATCCTCGCGCTCCAGCGCCGCGCGGCCTTCGTCAGTCGATCGCGAAGCGGCTGCTCGTCACGGGCGACAGGAGCCTCGTCGGTGTAGCGGACGGGCATCCCTTCATGCTCCTCGACCATATAGTGGCCAACTCCGGCCGAACTCACCAGGCCGCCCCATCCCTCCCAGATGGCGGCGATACCGGAATCCGGAGTCGATGTGTGGCGTGCAAGCACCTGGGCTGCTGCCGCGAGGGAGTCGACGTCAAGGCATCCCTCGAACGAGTCACCATAGCGCCAGCCGTCTGCGGCGATGGCGCCACCAGCATGGCCGTATTCCCGCCGCAAAAGACTCGCGTATTGCGCCTCTGCGTGCATGGTGGTCTTGAACGAGGCTGCAGCGTCCGCCCACGTGGCGCGCTCTGTTTCGAGCGACGCCCCAATATCCTGGACACCCTCGAAGAATGCACTCTCATCGAGTCCCAGCCAGGTCTTCGTCTCGCGCGGGCGGTCACGTTCGACGGGGTGGAAAACGCGCGCGTAGGCCTCGAAACCGCGGGGCACCACAGACAGGAGGCTGCCGAACGACTCGGCTTCCATTGTGCGAAGCCACTCGCCCCGCGCGAGGTCGGGCTCCCACTCGAATCTTTCTGACATGCGCCAATTGTCCCTCACGCTCGCGGGTAACTGTTTGGTTTGTGAGGATCGCCTTCCCAGAGTTTCCGGGGGTCTGCACGGAGGTAGTGGTTGGGCCCCTTGGTAGAAGCCCGGTGACTATGTGAGTTTCGCATCCGATAATGGATGCAGGAGGAAATTCACAGATATGGCACGTAGACATACCCCTGATCAGGTCATCGCGAAAGTACGCCAGGGCCAAAAAATGCTCAACGACGGACGCCCGATGATCGAGGTCATCAAGGAACTGCAGATCACTGAAGCGACCTGGTACCGGTGGCTTCAGCAGTACGGATCCGAGAAGAACGCCGACCAGACCAAAGCTGTCAAAAACCTCGAAAAGGAGAACGCCAGGCTAAAGAAGCTGGTCGCGGAGAAGGAACTAGCCATCGACATTCTCAACGAGGTGGCGCGGGGAAAATTCTAAGCCCCGAACCACGCCGCCGTGCCGTGCGTATGGCGCAGGAAAAGTTCGGGGCATCTGAAAGATTTGCCTGCAAGGTGCTCAGCCAGAACCGCTCAGCCCTGCGCAAAGGCCTGCCAACGGTCAGCTTCGAAGAGGCCCAGCTGCGCGCTGATCTACGTGCTGTGGCTCAGAAGTATCCCGCCTGGGGCTGGCGTAAAGCGCGCTGGCATCTGCTCGAGCAGCCGCAGTGGGATGGGCTGGGGCTGAACACGAAGCGCGTACGCCGGCTCTGGCGCCTCGAGGGACTCACGTGCAAGCCCAAGGTACGCAAGAAACGCCGTAGCGGGCCCGGTGCCGGTGAGCAGAAGAGGCTCAGTGCCGAGTATCCGATGCATGTGGTCAGCTTCGACTTCCAATCCGACGTGACCTCCTGCGGCCGGCATATTAGGTTCTTTAACGTTATCGATGAGTACAGCCGCACGGCCCTGGCGATCATTCCTCGTCGGTCGTTTACCGCCACGGATGTGGTCGCCGCTCTGGAGGACATCATCGCTGAAACCGGCATCACTCCGGCTTACGTCCGGTCCGATAACGGGCCGGAGTTCACCGCTGCTGCTCTGATCAACTGGTGCGCCACGGCCGGAGTCAATACGGCGTTTATCGATCCAGGATCGCCGTGGCAGAACGGGTTCGCTGAATCATTCAATGCCCAATTCAGGAGGGAACAACTCACCGGAGAAATCATGGACACAATGGCCGAGGCAAAGTACTTGGCCGACGAGTGGAAAGACATCTACAATCATGAACGTCCTCATGGGTCCCTTGGCGGAATGACGCCGTTCAGACACTGGGATCGCTGGGTTGCAGAGAACCAATTAGCTATCGCATAGCCGCTGGGCTGCTAACGGGGACCCAACCAGTAGGCTCCCGTTTGGGAAACCTTTACCGGACACTTCTTGCCTCATAAACGGGCTCGATTCGGACGGTAATTGTGTAGAGTGCACGGATGCTCATCGTCCGCCAGTCACTCCCGACAGATACGTCAGATCTCATCAAGATGCGTACTGAATGGGTAGCGGAGCAGACAATCGAGCCGATCGAGGATCCGGATTTTGCGAGCGACTACCTCAGCTGGGAGGCGAACAACCCCCGCACGATGTTCGTTGCAGACCTAGACGGGAAACTGATCGGAATGCTGAATTTGATGGTGTTCGAACGGATGCCGAAGCCCGGAAAGAAATCATCGTGCTGGGTTTATCTCGGAAATGCTTTTGTTGCTGAGGACTACCGCAACGGAGGAGTTGGCGGCCGTCTCATGGAAGCCGCGATCCAGTTCTCACAGGGCATCAACGCGGCCCGTATCGTCCTGTCACCTTCAGACGAATCACAGACCTTCTATGCCAGGCATGGATTTGAGCCTGCAGAAGAACTGCTCGTAAAGAGGTTTGAGTACGAACGGTAGAAATCATGTCCTGTGAAGACCTCTCAGGAGATGCTTCTGATAGGGAATCTTCAACGGGACGTCAACGCCGTGAAGGCGGGATCGTAACGTTGGACGGTACCCTCATGCCGCGCCCTTTGGATCAAAGTGTCTTTGCCACTTCATCGATGATGGCAGCTACATCCTCGGACCTGGCGGCGTAAAAGTTGTGCGCCGCCGCAGCGATTTCGATGGGCTCGCAACGCAATCGCTGCCTTGCGACCCGCCGCATCCACGTTGTGGACAACGTGCGGTCTCCGGTGGGCAGCACGTAAGTGGAGGAAATACGTGCCGGATCCTCGGGCGGGGTCTCAGCATAGACAGCAGATAAGTCGCAAGGCGCGATGGTCAGCAGGGCTTCCTTCAAGGTGGCAAGGTTCGCATCATGGAACAGGAAGTACGCGGCCAAGACTGGGTCGCTGGTCGGGTCAATACCCACCCATTCGGTGTTGAAAACATCCAGTGGGCTTTGCTTGATTTCGGCGAGCAGGCTGCGTCTTCCGACATAGTCGGCGACCGCAGCCGCTAACCACACTTGGTGGTTTGCATCCAGCTCGCGGGCCAACGCTGGCATCAGGAGTCCTGCCGCCGAGTGCGCCGCGATAAGCGGATGGTCGAAGCCGGCAGGAATCTGTGCCGCGAGTAGCCGGGCATACTCTTCGGCGGTAGTAGCCGCCCCACTGGGCACATCCACGGCGACGGTCCGATGACCTCGATGTTCGAGCGAGGTGATCAGACGGCGAAAGCCCGCCGCAGACTGTGTCGTTCCGTGCACAAGGACAACGTTGGCCATGCCGCGATGTTACCAACGACAGAATTTAGGACCCCGCCAGACTGGTCCCGTATGCCGGTCCCCCACCGGACACACCCGCTCAAAATATGAGTTGCCCAGAGCACTGAGCCGCCATCGTTCCGTAAGGCCCGTCCGGTGACTTGTCCGGTGAGGGGGCGGCGGATTTCATTGGTCGATGCAACGGTCGACTTGACCCAGGAGTGGGGGTGGGCGTGTGACGCGCATACGCTGGGC
Organism: Arthrobacter sp. AOP36-A1-22; assembly: GCF_052377615.1. Lineage (NCBI taxonomy): Bacteria > Bacillati > Actinomycetota > Actinomycetes > Micrococcales > Micrococcaceae > Arthrobacter > Arthrobacter sp. AOP36-A1-22. The sequence goes on along the minus strand of NZ_JBQSWX010000015.1, from coordinate 71,727 downwards.
AGATGGACAAAACACAGCTGCCGGACTTCACTCCTGCCCCGAATCAGGCAGGGGACCCCGGGTTGTATGAAATCGAGAACCAGGCCATCGACCATGAAGGCACCCTGTGGCAAGCCCTCCGGGAAACCGCCGAACTCTCGGGGCGCACCGTCGTGGACCTGGGCTGCGGCAGCGGATTCTGGCTCACCCACTACGCGGAGACAGCAGGGGCGGTCATCGGCGTGGAACCCGATCCGGGCTTGCTCGAATTGGCCCGACACCGGGTCCGGCGCGAAGAGCTGGCCAACGTCCAGGTCCTTCATGGGTCGGCCGAACACCTTCCCTTGGAGGATGCCAGCGTGGACGTCATCCATGCCCGGTTCGCCTACTTCTTCCCGACCCCGACCAACGACTGCCTCCCCGGTCTACGCGAGGCCCTGCGCGTACTGAAGCCGGGCGGGACCCTGGTGGTGATCGACAACGACCAGACCCACGGCGAATTCGCCGAACTGTTGCGCGCCTCCGACCCTGCTCAGACCTACCAGGGCAGCGGGGACTTCATTCGTGAGTGGTGGGCCACCCGCGGGGCGACCACCCGCGAGGTGATGAGCAGCTGGAGGTTCGAGACCGCGACCGACCGGGACGCCGTCCTGCGGCTGGAGTTCCCGGCCGAGGTCGCCGACGCCCATATCGCAGCACATCCCGGCCGGACCGCCCTGGACTACGGGTACCTGCTGCACTCGCTGTCCAAGGCCTGATCGGGCGGCCTCTAGTCACTTCCGTAGGGGTGGCGCAGATCCGGGCGGTGTTCTTCGGGATCGGACCAGCCGGCGATCCACGGACCGGTGCCTTCGGACTGGTCGATCACCCCTTCCTCCGCCCACTCGTAGTCCCCCGCCAACACTTCCTTGGCCAGTTGGGCATCGGTGGCATCGGAGTTCTCCCATAGGTCATCGAACAGCGCCTCCACCCTGTGGCGGGATTGGTGGCAGAAGGCGTCTGCGAGCCGGGCGGCGCCGTGGGCCCGCCCCGGCTCCGTCTCGCGCAGCAACTCCACGCGTGAGACGCACGCCGACATGGCGAAGAGTTCGGTGCCGATGTCCACCACCCGGCCCAGGAAGGCCTGCTTGGTCTCCAGTCCCGCCTGCCAACGGGCCATTCCGGCGAAGGTGTGCCGGGCGAGCCGGCGCGAAGCCCGTTCCACGTACCGCAGATGCGGGGCCAGCTTTCCGGCCCCGGAATAGGACGTCGGCAACAGGCCCGGACCCGCGGCGAGGGTCGGCAGCCATTTGGCGTAGAACCCGGTGGCCCCGGCAGCGGCACGGATCTTCTCCTGGGTGGTGGCATCCCGGCTGGCCAGATCCCCGGCCGCCTTCAGGTGGGCGTCCACCGCCTCACGGGCGATCAGCAGATGCATGATCTCGGTGGAGCCCTCGAAGATCCTGTTGATCCGCAGGTCACGCACCAACTGCTCCACCGCCACGGCGCGTTCGCCGCGGGCCGCCAGGGAATCAGCCGTCTCATACCCCCGGCCGCCGCGGATCTGCAGCAGCTCGTCGGCCATCTGCGAGGTCTTCTCGCTGCAGAACAGCTTCGCCAGGGCCGCCTCTATCCGCACATCCTTCATGCCTGCGTCCGCCAGTGCGGCGGAGAGCTCGAAGACGGATTCCACGGCGAACGAGGTCGCCGCGATGTAGGCGATCTTCTTCGACACCGCTTCGTGCTCACCCACGGGCAGGCCCCACTGGACCCGGACGGAGGACCATTGGCGGGCGATCTTCAGACTCCATTTCCCGGCCCCGGCGCATAGCGCCGGGATGGACAGGCGGCCGGTGTTCAACGTGCTCAACGCGATCTTCAATCCCTGGCCTTCACGCCCGAGCAGGTTGGCCGCCGGAACACGGACGCCGTGGAAGCGGGTCACCCCGTTCTCGATGCCATGCAGGCCCATGAACACATTGCGGTTCTCCACCACCAGGCCCTCGCTATCGGCTTCGACGACGAAGGCGCTGATGCCCCCGCGTTCCCGGGTGCCGTCGGGGCCGGGGTGGGGGAGTACCCGCGCCATGACCACGACCAGATCGGCCACCGAGCCGTTCGTCGTCCACAACTTGGCCCCCTCGAGCACGTAGGACTGCCCGTCCTGGGCCAGGGTCGCCGTCGTGCCCAGACGCGCCGGATCCGAACCGACGTCGTTCTCGGTCAGCAGGAAGGCCGTGATGGCACCGGCGGCACAGCGGGGCAGGAAACGGTCCTTCTGCTCGGCGGTTCCGAACATCTTCACCGGTTCGGGGACGCCGATGGACTGGTGCGCCGAGACCAGGGCGCCGATGCTGGGACTGATGGAACCCAACAGCATCAGGGCCCGGCCATAGTAGGCCAGCGTCAGGCCCAGCCCGCCATACCTGGTGGGGATCTTCATCCCGAAGACCCCCAGGTCCTTCAGGACGGTGATGTATTCGTCGGGGATGCGGGATTCACGGTCGATCAGGCGCCCGTCGAAGGAGGCGACGGCCTCCCGCAACTTCGCCAGGAAGGCTTCGCCGCGTTCGGTCTGCTCGGCGGTGGGGCGTGGATGCGGGTGGATGAGCCCGAAATCGGTTTTGCCCAGATACAGGCCCTGGGCGAAACTCGGGCGGGCGTCACCGGCATCGCGGGCTGCTTCGGCCACTGCGCGGGCGGTTTTTTCATCGATCGTGCTGCTGGAAACGGTGGCGTCCATGACCACTCCCTCGGACCTCGGCGTGCCGCAGGCCGCGCGGTGGAAAGCACCGGGGCCTGCCGCGGGACGGTGGCCCACACGCTGTCCCTCAAGGCTACGCCGCCGGATCAAGAGGGGTTCCTCCCCGGTGGCGGCCGCGTGGATTTAGCTGAATGTTCATGTGTCATCATGGTTTCCATGACCGCGACCCGCTGGCTTTCAGCCCAGGAACGTGAGTGCTGGATGGCACTGATGGCCCTTTCGATGCAATTGCCGAGCCTGCTCGATACCGAACTGCACCGGCAAGGACGCATCACGCTCTTTGATTACCACGTGTTGGCGATGCTCTCGGAGTCCGAGGGGCGGTTGCTGCCGATGAGTGAATTGGCTGGACGAACCAATGCCTCGCTGTCGCGATTGAGCCATGTGGTGAAGAAGCTCGAGGGCCGCGGCTGGGTCGAACGCTCCCAGAGCACCGACGACGCCCGGGTCAGCGTCGCCCACCTGCGCGATCCGGGCCTGGACATGCTGCGCGGCCTGGCGCCCGAACACGTGGAGTCGGTGCGGCGGCTGGTCTTCGACGGGTTGGACGAGCAGGACATCGTGGATCTGACCCGGATCGGACGCAAACTGGTCGGCGGGATGGACCCGCAGCACTGGATCCTCCGCTGAGCACTCCCGTGGGGGCGGCCGGCGACCCGGAAGGGACCGGCGAGTCGACGCGGGAGAGGGGTACCGGCGTCGTACCCTGCAGTTTGTCATCTGCGGCCCGCCGTTCTAGGATGGTAAGGCGTTAAGTCACGTGTTCGTCGTGGCGTGCTCCGTGAGGAGTGGGTCAAGGGGATCGCGTGGTTGCCCGTAAACCGAATAACGCGTCCCGACCGAGTAGGGAAAAATGCTCAACCTGGACGCTGTATTCACCGTCTTTCGCGCAAGTAAGGCGCTTCGGTTGGTTCTCACCCAGCCTGGTTACCTTCGCACGTCGCAGTAATACACGGTGTCACAACTGGTGGCGGGACTCTTCAACGCAGGTTCAGAGGCAGCAACACCGCGCTGTGATCTGTTTTATCGAGTACCGCCAATATTTACTACTACTGAGGAGTGATCATGGCAGCTGTATGCCAGGTGACAGGTGCAGTTCCGGGCTTCGGACACAGCATCTCCCACTCGCACCGCCGCACCAAGCGTCGGTTCGACCCGAACATCCAGAAGAAGCGCTACTGGGTTCCGTCCCTGCGCCGTAATGTCACGCTGACCTTGTCGGTCAAGGGCATTCGGACCATCGATGCCCGTGGCATCGACCGCGTTGTCGCTGACCTGCTGGCGAAAGGTGTGAAGCTCTAACATGGCAAGAGTCCAGGATGTACGCCCCATCATCAAGCTCAAGTCGACTGCCGGTACCGGGTTCACCTACGTGACCCGCAAGAACCGTCGTAACAACCCTGACCGTCTGGTCATGAAGAAGTACGACCCGGTCGTCCGCAAGCACGTCGATTTCCGAGAGGAGCGCTAAACACATGGCTAAGAAGTCCAAGATTGCTCGCAACGAGCAGCGCAAGGTCATCGTGGAGCGTTACGCCGCGAAGCGTGCCGAGCTCAAGAAGACCCTGATCAACGAAAACGCCACCGACGAGGCACGCGAAGAGGCCCGCCTGGGCCTGCAGAAGCTGCCCCGCAACGCGTCGCCGGTTCGCGTGCGTAACCGCGACTCCATCGACGGCCGCCCGCGCGGTACGTTCCAGAAGTTCGGAATCTCCCGTGTCCGCTTCCGCGACATGGCCCACCGTGGCGAACTTCCGGGCATCACCAAGTCGTCCTGGTAGACACCAGCGATTTTCCCCGGGGCCCCTTCTGGCAACAGAAGGGGCCCCGGGTTTTTTTAATCCCAGGAGCAGGTCATGGCCCACCGCGGCCTGCGGATTGCCCTAGGTCGACGGCGACCAGAGCCAGACCCAGAGGCGGCGCCACCGCCCCGCGGGCCGGGGTGTCCCGGTCGGGCCGGCGGGGGAGCGGGGCGGCCCGTCAACGGCCCGGCGTTCCCGCCAGCGCCGGATCTCCTCGTCGGGGTCCCGGGGGTCGGTGATCACCGGTGGGCCACCCAGCAGCTGGCGCCGGGCCTCCCGGATGCGGGCGTTGAAATCGGTGACGGTCTCGCGGACGGCCAACTCGCCGGGCAAGGCATCGAGCGTGTCGTCCAGGGCGGCGTCCTCGGTTCGCAGCAGCAGGGCCGGCGGGCCGACCCCACTGATCCGCTCCCGCCGCATGAGCGACTTCATCCACCAGTCGGGGTCGGTGGAATCCAGCGAGGGCAGCGGCAGGCCCGCATAGGCGAGGTGGTCGAAATCCCCCCGGGCAATGGCCCGGTCGATGCTGGGGGTGGCGACCTGCCCGGCGGAGTCCGTGGAGTGGAACACCGGCGGTGCCTCCGGGGCACCCTGGACCTCGATCCCCGCCTGTTCGGCCTTGGCCCTGAAGAGTTCCCCGGAACGGCGTTCATACTCGTCCACGGGAGCCGGTTCCAACACTGCGTCCTGCGCGTCGCGGTAACGGGCGGCCTGCAACCGGGCGGCGTCATGGGACGCGGTAGGTTCTGGGCTCATCGTGGGCACCGCCTTGGATCCGATGGTTCCTGAGCTCCAGCGTAGCGACCCGTGACACCGGCCCTCAAGGGTTTCCGCCAGTGGATCGGTGCCGTCGGTGCCGGGGTGGGATGAAGACCCCAAATACCCGGTCGGGACCCAAAAACCGCCAATTTGCAGGGAATATCGAAAAAATTCCGGCCAAACGCCCCAAAACTGGGCGTGTCCGTCAGTGAGGCCTGATAGTTTCCTTCACAGTAGTCCCCGCAACCGCAGGGCAACCCGGCCGGAAACGGGCGGGCACGAATTAGTCCAGGAGGAAATACATTGGCTTTGAACCGTAGTGAACTCGTTGCAGTCGTCGCCGAGAAGACCGGCAACTCGCAGGTCGCCGTGAACGCCGTGCTGGATTCGGTGTTCGACACCTTCGTCGAGCAGGTTTCCCAGGGCGAGAAGGTGTCCATCCCGGGCTGGCTCGCCGTCGAGCGCACCGACCGTGCCGCCCGCACCGGCCGCAACCCGCAGACCGGCGAGACCATCCAGATCCCGGCAGGCCACTCCGTGAAGCTGACCGCCGGCTCGAAGCTGAAGGCTGCCGTCTCCAAGAAGTAGTTCCCGCACCAGCGGTCGACAGGGCCCGTTCCACCAGGTGGTGGAACGGGCCCTGTTCTGGCTCCGGGCGGACCGGCTTCGGCAGAAGCTTCTACATGGCGTAGAATCCCTGATGGATCATGAAGGGCCGCCGGGCCCGATGAAGGGGAGCCGTCGTGGAGTATCGAAGCCTGCGCCTGGTGCGTGGATGGCTCGGTGCCCTGGCCGCAACCGCCCTGGCGGCCGCCTCGCATACGGTGGCCGGAGGCGCGCTTCCCGAACCGGCGCTGCTGGCGTTGATCCTGGCCCTCTCCGGGGCCGCCTGCACCGCCCTGGCCGGACGGGCCCTTTCCTTCTGGCGCACCGCTGCTGCCGTGCTGATCAGCCAGGGGATCTACCACTCGGCCTTCGGCATGCTCGGGGGCCATCACGGTGGCCACGACCACCATCTGCTGTCTGCCGGTGGCACCGGCGCCCATGCCGGCCACCTGATCTCCGTCGACCCGGACGCCCTGCTGACCGGGGCGGCCACGCAGGACGCGAACGCCATGGCATTGGGCATGTGGATCGCCCACGTGGTCGCGGCCATCCTGACCATCCTGGTGCTGCGCAAGGGCGGGCTGGCGGTCCTGGCCCTGATGCAGGTCCTGGGCCTGGCCGTACCGCGCCGGATCCTGCGCCCCCGTCCACCGATCGCCTCCATCGGGCCGCCGCGCCTGGTCTGGGTCCAGGTCCCCGGTCTCCCCGACCTGGGTGTGCCACTGCGCGCCTTGCGTGACCGGGGTCCGCCCGTCCTTCCCGCCTTCGCATCCTAGAGACGTCGAACGCAGGCCCCGCCAGACGGGGATACCAAAGGACAAAGATGAACACCGAACACCCCCATGCCCCCCGAACAGCGGTCCGCCAGCGGCCCGGCACGCTTCGTGCGATCCTCGCTGCTGCCGCCGCCGCCCTGCTGATGGGGCTGGCGCTGAGCACCGCACCGGCCGCGCTGGCCCATGATTCGCTGATCGGTTCCACTCCCAAGAACGGGGCGACCGTTACCGAGCCGCTGGACTCCGTGGACCTGAACTTCAGCGGTGAACTCAAGTCGATCGGCACGGAGGTCAGCCTCGCCGACGCCGAGGGCAAGAAGTACGACGCCGACACCTCGGTCAGCCGCAATGTGCTCACCGTGGATTTCGGGCAGGCCTTGCCGGCCGGTGACTACACGCTCACCTGGCGTGCGGTCTCCAGCGACGGACACCCGATCGAGGGGACCAGCGACAACAACGAGGCGCTGACCTTCACCGTGGAGGGTGGCGAGGCCGAAGCCTCGACCCCCTCCTCCTCACCGGCGACCGGCTCCTCCTCCGCCGCCGAGGGGACCCAGAACACGGCCTCGTCGGCCCCCGCCGCGCAAGACACCTCGGCGACCCAGGCCCCGGATGAGCAGGCCTCCAGCGACGGGGGTCTGCCGACCGCCCTGATCTGGGTGATCCTCGCCGTCGCCGTCATCGCCGCCGCCGGCGTCGTATTCGCCAAGGTGCGCCGTCAGTCGGGCTCGGGCAAGTAGCCCAGCCCCCACCCGAGGGACCTCAGTAGGCTCTGCACGCCCCGGCACGCCCCGGCACGTCCCGGGGTCGCGGATCCGCTGATACGCCCTGCCCTCCGCCGCCCCCTGCGGGGCGTGCCGGGCCGACCCATCACAGCTTCCGGCGCCCCTGCGCCACGACCCCAAGGATCCAGACCATGAACATCACCCTTCCCACCCCCCGCACCACCGCAACCGCCGCCCTGGTCGCCGCCGCCGCCGTGGCCCTGGCCGGTTGTGCCGGGAACGCCGCAGAGGCCGGTTCCACCCCCTCCGCGTCCACCGCGACCGATCAGGCCCACGCCGTGGAGGTCCAGGACACCTGGACCAAGGCCACCGACACCGATATGAGCGGCTCCTTCGGAACCCTGACCAACACCTCCGACTCCGAGGCGGTGCTGGTCAAGGCCGAGAGCCCCGAGGCCGGCATGGTCGAACTGCACGAAATGACCGGTACCTCCGGGTCGATGTCGATGCAGGAGAAGGACGGCGGCTTCAGCATCGCCCCCGGCCAGAGCGCCGAGCTGGCACCGGGCGGAGACCACATCATGTTGATGAAGCTCAAGGACGAACTGAAGGCCGGGGACCCGGTGGACATCACGTTGACGTACGCGGACGGCTCCACGGCAACGGTCCCGTTCACCACGAAGGACTACAGCGGCGCCGACGAATCATACGGCGAGCAGGAGTAATGGTGCCCGACAACGGAACACCCGGGGAAGGATGCCCCGTCTCCCCGCGCCATCCGCGACGGCGCAGCTTCCTGTTCGGGGCGGCCGGCGCCGCCGTGGGTGCCGCCGCGGGGGCCGGTGGAACGGCGGCGGCCCTGGCCTCGGAGGAAGCCCCGGAACCGGCGGCGGGCCGCGACGAGGACGGGGCCAACGCGGGCTCGACCGTCGGGTTCCACGGGAACCGGCAGGCAGGGGTCGACACCACCGCCCAGGCGCATGCGGGGTTCGTGGGGCTGGACCTGCTGGCCCCGAAGGGCCGGAAGCATCCACCGGCCGACGATGTCCGCCGACTCCTGCGTCTGCTCAGCGACGACGCGTCCCGGCTGTGTGCCGGGCGCCCGCCGCTGGCGGACAGCGAACCGGAGCTGGCGGTCTCCCCGTCGAATTTGAGCATCACGTTCGGGTTCGGCCCCGGGTTGCTGGATGCCGTCGTCCCGGCGCAGAAGCCCGAATGGCTGCGCCCGTTGCCGGCCTTCGGGATCGACGAACTCACCGAGGAGTACGGGCAGACGGACCTGTTGTTGCAGATCTGCTCGGACGACCCGCTGGCCCTGGCCCATGCCCAACGGATGCTGCTCAAGGACGCCCGCTCCTTCACCCGGTTGCGGTGGATCCAGACGGGATTCCGCACCGCCTATGGTTCGGCCGAGGAGGGGGCGACCATGCGCAACCTCTTCGGCCAGCTCGACGGCACCGGAAATCCGTTGCGCGAGGCCCGCGAGCAGGCCCTCTGGGGCGGGGACCGGATCCCGGCCTGGACCCCGGGAGGCACCTCGCTGGTGCTGCGCCGGATCGCCATGGACCTGGACGAATGGGATCGGGTCGACCGGCCCGGCCGGGACTTCGCACTGGGCAGGCACCAGAGCACCGGCGCCCCGCTGACCGGGAGCAAGGAACACGATGTGCCGAACCTGGGCGCCACCGACGACGGGGGTCTGAAGGTCATTTCCCCGCAGAGCCATGTCGCCCGGGCCACGGCGCAGAAGCCCGGGGAGAAGATCGTCCGCCGGGCCTATAATTACGACGACGGGGCCGCGGACTCCCACGGGCTGCCAGGTTCGGGGCTGCTCTTCGCCTCCTACCAGGCCGATGTGGACCGCCAGTTCCTGCCGATCCAGCGTCGACTGGACGAATCGGACATGCTCAACGAATGGACCACCCCGATCGGATCGGCCGTTTACGCCATCCCTCCGGGGTGTCCCGAGGGCGGGTTCATCGGGGAGGAGTTGTTCGGATGAGCGGCGTCGGGCCCGGGGGTGAGCCGGGCCACGACGGCAGTGCGGTCCGGGTCGAAGGTGAGAGAATGGAAGGCATGCGGACAGGGATGCAACGATGAGCCAGGGCGTACTACCGGAGAAGGTGTCCGGCGCGGGCCCCCGTGGCCCGGAACGTCGGCCCGCGTCGACGTGGCGCCCCGACCTGGTGCTGCCGGCGATCCCGATCGGCGCCCTCGTGCTCGTGCTGGCCCTGCAGTTCTCTGGGGCGGCGAAAGGCACCGAACTCTCGGACCCGGGGGCCTTCACCCGGTGGGCGTTGCCCTTTGCCACCCTGATCCACCACAGCGCCATGGCCGTCACCATCGGGGCCCTGGTCTTCGCGGCCACCGTCCTGCCGAGGTCGACCAAACCGCATCGGGCCCGCAAGGGCTCGCACGGGACCGACGGTGGGGAGGTGCACCCGGCCTTCGCCCGGACGATGAACATCGCGGCCGGAGCGGCCATGGTGTGGACCCTGGCCGCGGTGGCCGTGCTGATCCTGACCTTCTCCGACGTCTCCGGCCTGCCGCTTTCAGCGGATGCCGCCTACACGGACTCAATGAAGGACTACATCCTCAACATCTCGCTGGGCCAGGCGTGGGCCTGGATGATCGTGATCGCCGCGGTGGCCAGCTCCTTGGCCTTCGTGGTCCGTTCCCCGGTGGGGGTGGGCCTGAGCGCCGTCTTCTCGCTCTTCGGGATCATCCCGCTGTCCTTGATCGGCCACGCCGCCGGAGGCGACGACCACTGGGGCGCGGTCAACGGGATCCTGCTGCATCTGCTGGGCCTGTGCATCTGGGTGGGCGGGATCGTCGTGTTGGCCTGCGTCGCCCCACAGCTCCAGACCCCGGCCCCCGGGAAGTTCTCCTCCACCCGGCCGGTGCTCGCCGGCGTCGTCCTGCACCGCTTTTCGGCCCTGGCGACCATGTCCTTCTTCGTGGTCTTCGCCTCCGGGGTGGTCAGTGCCACCGTCCGCATGGACCATTGGTCGCAGCTGCTCAGCGGCTATGGCGGTCTGGTGCTGATCAAGGCGGTACTGACCCTGGTGCTGGGATTGATGGGGCTGGGACACCGGCGCTGGGTCATCCCGAAGCTGATGGCCGGCAAACTGCGGGCGACCACGACCGCCTGGCGGATCGTCGCCGGCGAAGTGATCGTCATGGCGGCGACCATGGCGGTGGCGACGGCCCTGTCGCGCACCGCGCCTCCGGTCCCCGAGGAACTGCCCCCCGAAGCAACTCCGGCGCGCATCCTCACCGGCTACGATCTGCCCCCGGAACTGACCGGATCCAGTTGGCTGACCGTCTGGCGCATGGACTGGCTCTGGTTGGCCGTGGTCATCTTCCTGGCCATCGCCTACCTCCAGGGGATCCGTACGCTGCGCCGTCGCGGCGATTCCTGGCCGGTGATGCGCACGGTGTCCTGGTTCCTGGGGTTGATCGCCCTGTTCTACATCACCTCCGGGGCGATGGCCGTCTACGGCGTCGTCCTGTTCTCCATGCACATGGTCGGGCATATGGCGATGACCATGGTGGCCCCGTTCTTCCTGGTCCTGGGCACGCCCATGACCCTGGCGTTGAAGGCCATCCCCGCACGCGCCGACGGGACTCGTGGGCCCCGTGAATGGATGCTCGCAGGGATCCACTCGCGGTTCTCCAAACTCGTCACCCACCCGCTGTTCGCGGCAGCGAACTTCGCCGGATCGATCGTGCTGTTCTACGCGACCGACGCCTTCCATTTCGCCCTGGCCGAACACACCGGGCACGAATTGATGAACCTGCACTTCCTGCTCACCGGCTACATCTTCGCCCTGAACATGATCGACGGCGATCCGTTGCCCCGCCGGGCGCCCTACCCGATGCGGCTGGTCATCCTGCTGGCCACGATGAGCTTCCACGCCTTCTACGGCGTCTCCATCATGGGCAGCGAATCGCTGATGCAGGCCAGCTGGTTCGGCAACATGGGCCGGGATTGGGGCCCGACCCCCCTGGCCGACCAGAAGCTCGGGGCCGGGGCCATGTGGGGGATCGGCGAGGTACCCACGCTGATGCTGGCTCTGGGGGTGGTGGTGACCTGGAACCGGTCCGACACCCGCGAAGCCGTGCGCCGGGACCGACAAGCCGATCGTAACAACGAAGCCGATCTGGCTGCCTACAACCAGATGTTCGCGCAACTGAAGGAGCAGGACCGGAGGTACGACGCCAGTGGCAGGTAAACCAGCCGGCAGGACACCCCCGCCGGGGGTCCGGGCCCAGAAGACGGCACTGGTCGTGGCCCGCTGGTTGGCCTTGGCGGTCCTCATCGTCGCCATCGTGATCGCGGTGACCAGCTGTTCCTCCGACGCCGGGGGCGAGTCCACCGCCTCGGGGGAGGCCGCCGAGGGGTCGGGCAGTGCCACGGCCCCGCCGGCAGCAGCCTCCTCGCGGCCCGCCCCCTCGGGTGCTGCCGCCGAGGCCGTGGCCGCCGGCGTGGAACGGGCGGCCTCCTATAACTTCACGCTCTCCGCGGTGGCCTCCGATGCCGAACTGGAGTCCCTGTCCGCGGATCCGCAGGACACCCTGGAAGGGGCGACCGTAAAGCCGGCCTCCTGCCTGGACGCGGTCCGGCAGCTGAACTGGTCCCCGGCCCAAGGAGGCCAGGACCCGGCCCGCACCGACTTCGCCGCCGAGGGGGTGGAAGCCACCGGATCCATCGAAGTCGCCCGGGTCACCGACCGGGCCCAGCTGCGCAAGCATTATGCCACCGTGAAGCAGATGCTCGGGGACTGCTCCGAAGTGACCCTGTCGATCTCCGGATCCGAGGTCCCCCTGCGTAGCAGCGCCCCCGAAACCAGCCCGGAGGCCGGAGCGGAATCGGCGTTGCTCTGGAGCAGGGCCTCGACGGGCAGCGAGCTGGAACAGCAGGCACTGGTCCTCATCGGCGAACGGGCGGGTCAGGTCGCGATGGTTTCGTTCATCGGGCCCCGCGGGATCGACGACCCGAAGTTCGCCACCATGGCCGACGGGATCCTGACCGCCACGCTGAACGACCTGGGCTGAGCCGGCCCACGCGGCCTGCGCGCCGGCGGGTTTCGGTGCCGTGGGGCGTCATCGATCCCGCTGCCGGGAACAACTGAAGCCATACTGGGGTTGGGACCCCATGCCAGCCAACTACCAACGGGAGCCGTTACATGAGTGCAGATTCCACCACCGATTCAGTCCGTGCCGCCTACCGGGTGCGCGGCTCCGAGCTCGTGGGCCGCAACTGGTTGAATACCGGCGGCAAGGAACTGGGGCTGAAGGAACTCCGCGGCAAGATCGTCATCCTCGATTTCTGGACCTTCTGCTGCATCAATTGCCTGCATGTGATCGACGAACTGCGCCCGTTGGAGGAGAAGTACCGGGACCTGCTGGTCATCGTCGGCGTCCACTCCCCGAAGTTCGAACACGAAGCCGACCCCGTCGCACTCGCCTCCGCCGTGGAACGCTACGAAATCGCCCACCCGGTGCTGGACGACCCGGAACTGGAGACCTGGCAGGCCTACTCGGCCCGGGCCTGGCCGACCCTGGTGGTGTTGGACCCCGAGGGCTACGTGGCCGCCCACCTCTCCGGGGAGGGCCATGCCCCGGGCCTGGAATCGCTCATCGAGGAGCTCGTGGCCGAACACGAGGCCCAGGGAACACTGAACCGCGGAGACGGCCCGTACGTCGCCCCCGCCCCGCGGGAAGGGGACCTGCGCTTCCCGGGCAAGGTCCTGACCCTGCCCGATGGCACGTTCCTGGTCGGGGACACCGGACACCACCGGATCGTGCAACTGGACTCGGATCTGAAGACGGTGCTGCGCACCATCGGTTCCGGGGAACGCGGTCACGCCGACGGTACGGCGCAGGCGGCTTCCTTCAACGAACCGCAGGGCCTGGCCCTGCTGCCCGCCGAGGTCGCCGGTCGGACCGGCTACGACCTGGTCGTCGCCGACACGGTCAACCACCGGCTGCGCGGGGTGGACCTGGCCACGGGCAACGTCACCACGGTCGCCGGCAACGGCATCCAACGCCTGCTCGACGCCGAACAGGCACTCGCCGCCGGTGAGGCGGCGAACGACCCGGATGCCTGGATCAGCGATCTCGGGGACGACCCGCTGAACACCTCGCTGTCCTCGCCCTGGGACGTGCTCTGGTCCGCGAAGGCCTCCTGCGTCATCGTCGCGATGGCCGGAACCCACCAGATATTCGCCTTCGACCCGGTGACCGGGGCCCTGGACGTCTTCGCCGGCACCGGGCTCGAAGGCCTGGAGGACGGGGCCCCCGGCAGGTCCTGGTTCGCCCAGAGCTCCGGACTGGCCGAAGGGCCCGCAGGGGAGATCTGGGTGGCGGACTCCGAGACCTCGGCCCTGCGCGTGCTGCGCGTGGGCCAGTCAGGATCCGTCGACACGGTCGAGACGGCCATCGGGACCGGGCTCTTCGACTTCGGGTTCCGTGACGGCCAGGCCGCCGAGGCACGCCTGCAGCACCCCTTGGGGGTGGCCGTGCTGCCGGATGGTTCGGTGGCGGTGGCCGATACCTACAACGGGGCGGTCCGCCGCTACGATCCGGGCACGTCGTCGGTCACCACCCTGGCCCGTGACCTCGCCGAGCCCTCGGACGTCCTGCTGGACACCTCGCTCGACGGGGACCCCGTCCTGCTGGTGGTCGAGACGAACCAGCACCGGCTGGTCCGGCTGCCGCTGCCCCATGAGGCGCTCAGCGTCGACGAAGGAGCCTCGCAGACCCAGCGCCCGCAGACTCCGGTCGCCCCGGGCGGGCACCGGATCAGCGTGCGCTTCTCCGCTCCGACGGGGCAGAAGCTCGACGACCGGTGGGGGGATCCCACCCAGCTGAAGATCTCCTCTTCACCCGAGGAACTGCTCCTCTCCGGCGGGGGGACCTCCACCGGGCTGCACCGGCAGTTGGAGCTGAACCCCGAGGTCCCCGAGGGCGTCCTGCACATCACGGCCCGCGCCGCGGCCTGCGACGGCGAAGCCGGGGGAGCGATCCCCGATCATGCCGCCTGCCACCTGTACCAGCAGGACTGGGGCATCCCGGTCGTGTTGCGTCGGGACGGCGATGACGGGTTGACGTTGGATCTGCGCGGACTGGACTGAGTCATTGCGGGGGCGCTCCATGACGGAGCGCTCCCGGGTTCGTGACGGGAACCATGGCGCACGGGAAACCAGCGGAGTATGGTTAGCAGTGCTAAGCAACTAATTCCCCGTGGTGGATGCCGCCCGTCCGCCCCGGAATCGTGACCAGGAGTCCAGTGTCCCCGAATGCCCCCGAACCGGTCGTCGATGACGACCTCGCCGTCCACCTGCGGGTGGCGATCATGCGTGTATCGCGTCGGCTCCGGGTCGACGTCGGGGCGGGGGCGGTCACCGCAGGACAGTATTCGGTCCTGATCTGCCTCGGGAAGGAACCGCGCACCCTGGGCCAGCTGGCCGAGCGAGAGCGCGTCCAGGCGCCCTCGATGACCCGGATCGCCAAGGCGCTCGAAGAACAAGGCTACGTCGAACGCAGGACCAGCCCCGAGGACGGCCGGCAGGTCCTCATCGCCATCACCGACGCAGGCCGGGCCATCGTGGAGGACGTCCGGGGCCAGCGCACCGCCTGGCTCTCACGGCACGTCGCCGAGCTGGGCCCCGCCGACCGGGCCGTCCTGGGGCGCGCCGCCGAACTCCTCAAGGAGATGAACGCCTGGTGAGCAAGATGTTCAAGGCCCTGGGATCGCCGAACTACCGGCTGTGGGTCTCCGGTGCCCTGGTGTCCAACATCGGCACCTGGATGCAGCGCGTGGCCCAGGACTGGCTGGTGCTCACCATCCTCACCGACAACTCGGGGACGGCCGCCGGCATCACCACCGGTCTGCAGTTCGTCCCGATCCTCTTCCTGGGCCCCTATGCGGGACTGGTCGCCGACCGGTACAACAAACGCAAGCTGCTGCTGGTCACGCAGAGCGTCATGGGCCTCTGCGCCCTGGTCATGGGGCTGCTCGTACTCACCGAAACCGCCGAACTATGGCATGTCTACACCCTGGCCTTCGTGCTCGGCCTCGCCAGCGCCTTCGACTCTCCTGCCCGGCAGGCCTTCGTCTCGGAGATCGTCGGCCCCGACGACGTCCCCAACGCGGTGGCGTTGAACAGCGCCTCCTTCAACCTGGCCCGGCTGGCGGGCCCCGGGGTCGCCGGACTGGTGATCGCCGCGGTGGGCACCGCCCCGGCCTTTTTGATCAATGCCGCCAGCTTCGCCGCCGTGCTGTTCTCGATCTGGAAGATGAAGCCCGAACTGCTCCACACCCCCAAACCGGCGGTCCGCGGGAAGCGACAGATCCGCGAGGGGCTGCACTATGTGCGCAGCCGCCCCGATCTGGTGATGATCCTGGTCCTGGCCGGCCTGATCGGCACCTTCGGACTGAACTTCCAGATCACCAACGCGATGATGGCCACCGGGGTCTACGGGGTGGGCCCGGGCGAATACGGTTTGCTGGGTTCGGTCATGGCCGTCGGCACCCTGGGTGGGGCCCTCCTGGCGGCCCGCCGGGGACGGTTCCGGCTGCGCTACCTGATCGGTGGGGCGATCCTTTTCGGCGTCTTCACCACGGCCGCTTCGGTCATGCCGACGTTCTGGCTGTATGCCATCGCCCTGGTCCCGGTCGGGCTGGCCTCCCTGACGTTCCTGAACAGCTGCAACACCTCGATCCAGCTTTCCGTCGAACCGCGGTTCCGCGGCCGGGTGCTGGCCATCTACGTGATGGTCATCCAGGGCGGAACCCCGATCGGTGCCCCGCTGGTGGGCTGGCTCGGCACCGAATTCGGAGCCCGCTGGTCGATCGCGGCCGGAGGGCTCATCGCCCTGGCCGCAGGGCTCTGGGCGCTGCAGCATGTGCGCAAGGGCAAGCTGAACAAACCGGTCTTCGCCACCGTCGAGGACCCCCAGGACCCCCAGGACACCCGCGGGGGAGGGGTCCCCACCAGCAGTGGGAAACCGACGGCGTAGTCCGGTTCAGTCCCCGACGACGGGGGTGACGGTCACCGAGTCCCCGGAGACCTCCAGCTTGGCGGTGAACCCGAAGTCGTGCCTGACGGTGTTCCCGCTCTTGGCGCCGGTCATCAGGTTCTGCTCCACCAGATTCAACGAGGTGCCGACCTTCAGCGAGCGCAGGACCCATCCGCCGTCGTACGGGCCGACCTTGACCTCGGGGTAATCGGTGATCTTCCAATGGATCGAATCGCCGGCCACCCGGGATTCGGTGTTGTAGCTCAGCGGGCATCCTGCGGGCTTGAGGACCTGCTGGGCGGCACAATCATCGAGATATTCATGCAACTGGTCGTCGATTTCCTGGACCAGTTCCTTGGTCGGCTTCGTCGTCAGTTCCAACCCATCGGTCCCCGCCGCGGAGGGGGAATCGACGACGACCCGGCGCTTGGCCCCCTGGAAGTACTTCTCGCGGTAGCTGGCGTCGACCACGGCCGGCAGGAAGACCGGAAGCTTGGCGGTGCCCTTGGTCAGCGGGGCATCCTCGCCGTTGACGCGCACCTGGTTGGTGGTATCGGCCGATACCGAGAGCTGCGGCATGTCGGTCGCGGCGAAATGCCAGCGGTCGAAGAACAGCCAGTCCCGGCCGCTGCGCTTCAGATGGAACATGGTCTGGTGCTTCTGCCCGTCCACCGTGTAGTTGGTGGCGACTTCCACCGCGCCATCGGTGACCTCCCGGGCGTCTTCGACCTGGAAATCCTGGATCGGTTCCACGGAGGCCTGCAGTGCCTCGCCGTCGAGCAGCACGGAGTTGCCCTGCGGGGTTTCCGGATCGAGCAGCCCCATCGCCTGCTCGCCCTCGCCCTCCTGGAGCAGGGAGAAGTACTGGCCCACCTGTTGTTCGGGGCTGAAGACCTTCTGGTTCACCAGGGTGATGGTGATGACCGCGGCCACGGCAAGGACCATCAGTGCGGCCAGCCAGGCGGCCAGGACACGGATGGGCGGGGAAGCGTTTTTCACCTGCTCCACGTTACCGGGAATGCCGGCGCCGCGGTGGACCCCCGACGACGGCGAGGCAGGAACCGGCGACGCGCGAGAGTATAGGGCGCTGTGGGCCCGCCCGCCACCGCCTGCCGAGGCCTCCCGTCATGGAGCCGTCATATGACGCATCCAGGGCCCCGGATGACGGCATACGAGCCCGGATCCGCGCAACATCGGGTCATGTTCCCGATCATGACGCGGCCGGGTCGACGCCGCTTGCCGTGGCGCTGCGGGGCTGCGTTAGATGGTTGGACCAACCCATCAAGAGCGGCCGAGAGATCTGGATCGATGACGCCGCAGCAACCACCGCCCCCCGGAAGGACCGGGGACCAGGCGACCGGTGCTCCCGCCAGAAGCGATGGAGACGCATCCGCGGACCCCTCGGAACCACGGCCGCCCGTGGCCCCGGGGGATCGTTCGATCCGGCGCAGGCCGGTGCGCTCCCTCGCACCGACACTGCGAGGAACCACATGCCCCATGACAGCAACGGCACGGCCCCACCGGCCCTGTCCTTCGAGCTCTACCCGCCGCTGGACAACGCGGCGGTCCCGAAGGTCGTGAAGACCATCGGGGAACTGGCGGCCGCCCGACCCGACTACGTCGCCGTCACCTACAGCGGGGCACCACAGCGCCGCGAAGCCACCCTGGAACTGGTCGGGCATCTGGCCGCCAACACCCGGTTGCGCCCGCTGGCCCACCTGACCTGCGTCGGGGAGAGCCGGGCCTCGTTGACGTCCCTGGTCGAACGCCTCATCGGCCTGGGGGTCCGCGGGGTCCTGGCCCTGCGCGGGGACCTGCCGGAGGACCGAAGCACCTCGCGGGGGGACCTGCCCTTCGCCGGGGACCTCATCGAACTCATCCGCGACGTGGAGGGCAGCCACTCCGCCGCCCTCTGCGGCGGACGGCTCTCCGTGGGCGTCGCCGCCTACCCGCAACGCCATCCCGAATCACCGTCCTTCGAACACGACGTCGAAGTGCTGTTGGCCAAGGAACGGTCCGGCGCCGACTTCGCCATCAGCCAGGTGTATTTCCGTCCCGGGGACTACGCCCACCTCCTGCAGTGCGCCCGCGAGGCGGGGGTGGGCATCCCCATCGTGCCCGGGCTGATCGCCTTCGACTCCGTCCGGCGGTTGACCCGACTCAGCGAACTGGCCGGAATCGCCCCGGACCCGGTGCTGGCCCACCGGCTGGAAGCCGCCCGCGACGGGCAGGAACGCCGCCGGATCGGAGTCGAAACCGCGGTGGAGCTCGGGCGCAGCGCCCTGGCCGACGGGGCCCCCGGTCTGCATCTGTACACCTTCAACGACCACCGCGGCCCGCTGGACGTGGTCGACCGCCTCGGCCTCACCGGCCGGTTCGGCGATCCCGCCCCGCAGTACGGCCGGCTCACGGCAGTACCCGCCTGAGCCGCGTCACCACCGCCCCACCGAACCACCCACCCAATGACCACCACCGACAGGAGCACCACCATGAGCACCGCGAACTTCCCCGCAGCAACCATCCTCGGCTACCCGCGCATCGGACCGAACCGCGAACTGAAGAAGGCACTGGACGCCCACTGGGCCGGACGGCTCGACGCGGCCGGACTGCAGGCCGCCAGCCAGGCGCTGCAGGAGGGCACCATCTCCCGGCTGACCGAACTGGGCCTCTCCGCCACCGACTCCTCCATCCCGGCCGACTTCTCCCTCTACGACCAGGTCCTGGACGCCACGGTCGCCCTGGGCGCCCTGCCGGCCCGCTTCGCGGACCTGGCAGGTCCCGACGGATCGATCGACACGGAGGGCTACTTCACCCTCGCCCGCGGTGATGCCGAGCGCCAGCCGCTGGAAATGACCAAATGGTTCGACACCAACTACCACTACCTCGTGCCCGAAATCGGCCCGGAGACCCCCTTCGCCCCGTTGGCCCACGCACTGACCAGCCTGATCGCCGGGCACCGGCGGGCCGGCAGGACGCTGCGCCCGGTCCTGGTCGGACCGGTCACCTACCTGCTGCTGGCCAAGGCCGAGGACGGGGCACCGGAAGGCTTCGACCCGCTCGACCGCTTGGACGACGTCGTCGCCGCCTACCGCGGGATCCTCGCCGCCCTGGCCGATGCCGGAGCCGAATGGATCCAGCTCGACGAACCCGGTCTGGTCACCGACCGCGGGGCCGCCCATACGGGAACCGTCGAACGCGCCTACCGTTCGTTGCTGGCCGCCGACGACGGCGGAACCTCCTACCACGGCGGACACCGTCCTGCCGTGCTGGTCACCACCGGCTACGGGACCGCCGGGTCGCGGGACACCCCGGGGGAGACCCTGGCGGTGCTGGCCGAACTCGGGGTCGACGCCGTCCACGCGGATCTGCGGCGCGGGGCCCTGCCCCAGGCGGAGACGCTGCTGCGCATCGGGGCCTTCGGGACCCGCTTCGTCGCCGGGATCGTCGACGGACGGAACATCTGGCGCAACGACCTCGACGCCTCGCTGGGCACGCTGGAGAACCTGGCGGAGACCACCACGGCCCCCTCGGTGGCCACCACCACCTCGCTGTTCCACGTCCCGCACCGCCTCGACGTGGAAACCTCCCTGTCCGCTGACCTGGCCGACTGGCTGGCCTTCGCCGACGAGAAGGCCACCGAGGTGTTGACCCTGGCCCGCGGCCTGGCCGAAGGCTCCGGGGCCATCCGGACGCAGCTCGACGCCGCCACCGCGGCGCGGGCCGCCCGTGAACACGGCGCCGGCGTCCACCTCGAGGCTGTGAGGGCGCGTACCGCCGCGCTGGCCCCGGCGGACTTCGAACGCGGCGACGCCGCAGCCCGGGCCGGAGACCAGCGCGAACGCCTGTCGCTGCCGTTGCTGCCGACCACCACCATCGGTTCCTTCCCGCAGACCACCGAGGTCCGCACCGCCCGCGCCGCGGCGCGGAAGGGAACCCTGTCCGAGGCCGACTACCAGCAGTTCCTGCGCCGTGAAATCGCTCGGGTGATCGAACTGCAGGAGGACATCGGCCTCGACGTGCTGGTGCACGGCGAGGCCGAACGCAACGACATGGTCCAGTACTTCGCCGAGAACCTGGATGGTTTCGCCGCCACCGAGCACGGGTGGGTCCAGTCCTACGGGTCCCGCTGCACCCGGCCCTCCATCCTGTGGGGGGACGTGATCCGGCCCGAGGCCATCACCGTGGAATGGACCCGCTACGCCCAGTCGCTGACGGCCCGCCCGGTCAAGGGGATGCTCACCGGACCGGTGACGATCCTGGCCTGGTCCTTCGTCCGCGACGACCAGCCGCTGGCCGAAACGGCGAACCAGGTGGCCCTGGCCCTGCGCGGGGAGATCGCCGAACTCGAGGAGGCAGGAACGGCCATCATCCAGGTCGATGAGCCGGCCCTGCGTGAACTGCTGCCGCTGCGGGCCACCGACCAGGACGCCTACCTCGACTGGGCCGTCTCCGCCTTCCGGCTGGCCACCTCCGGGGTCGGGGATGCCACCCAGATCCACACCCACCTGTGCTATTCGGAATTCGGTGAGGTCATCAGCGCCATCGACGGTCTCGACGCCGATGTCACCAGCCTCGAGGCGGCCCGCTCCCGCCTGGAGGTCGTCGCCGACCTGGCCGGCTTCGGCTACCGCCGCGGCATCGGGCCCGGGGTCTACGACATCCACTCCCCGCGGGTGCCGACCGAGGAGGAGATCGCCGGGCTCATCGACACCGCCTTGCAGGGGCTGGACGCCTCCCGGCTGTGGATCAACCCCGACTGCGGGCTGAAGACCCGCGGCTACGCCGAAACCGAGGAGTCGCTGCGCCATCTGGTGGCCGCGGCGAGATCCGCCCGCAGCGGGCTCACCGCCGGGGAACCGGCCGTCGTCGCCGGAGCCTGATCCCCTTCCGGTGCCGTGCCGGTTCCGGCCGGCACGGCACCGGAGACCACCTTCCACCACCCAGCCTCTGGACCAGGAGCCCCGCCATGAGCACCAGCACCCCGGAACGTCCCGCAGCACCCATCGGCCCGGCCACCGCGGCCATCCACTCCGGCTACACCCCCGCCGCCCCGCACTTTGCCGTGGCCCCACCCATCGTGCATTCGGCGGCCTTCGAATTCCCCGACCATGCCACCGCCGTGGAGATGTTCGCGTTGCGGACCCCCGGCTTCACATACTCGCGGACCGGAAACCCCACCGTGGCCGACTTCGAGGAACGGGTGGCCACGCTGGAGGGCGGGATCGGGGCGATCGCGACGGCCACCGGACAATCGGCGGTCGCCATCGCTCTGCTCGCCCTGCTTGGTGGGGGACGCGATGAGGACGGGGCCCGGCTGCCCGGAGGGCACCATGTCGTGGCCTCCTCCCAGCTTTACGGCGGAACCGTGGACCTGCTGACCGACTCCTTCGCCGACTTCGGTTACCGCGTCGACTTCGTGGACCAGGACGATCCCGGCGCCTGGGAACGGGCCATCACGCCCGACACCCGGGCCGTCCTGGTCGAATCGATCACCAACCCGTTGTCCACGCTGCCCGACGTCGCCACGATCGCGACGATCGCCCACGCAGCAGGCGTCCCGGTGGTCGTGGACAACACCCTGGCCACCCCTGCCCTGTACCGGCCGATCGACCACGGGGCCGACATCGTGGTGCATTCGGCCACCAAGTTCATGGGCGGCCACGGCACCGCGCTGGCCGGGGTCATCGTCGAGGCCGGACGCTTTGACTTCGCCGCCGACCCGGGCAAATGGCCGCAACTGGCCACCCCGAAGGCCAGATACGGGGGACAGGTTCTCAGTGAACGCCACGGCCGGGCCGCCTATCTGGCCCTGGCCCGCAGCAAATACCTGCACGACCTCGGTCCCAGCCTGTCCGCGCCGGCAGCCGCAGAGATCAGCCGCGGCCTGGAGACCCTGGGCTTGCGTCTGGAACGGCACGGGGCCAACGCATTGCGGGTGGCCCGGTTCCTGGACACCCATCCCGCCGTCGCCCGCGTCCACCACCCCGGCCTGGACGACGCCGGGGGACCCGACCGGCGGCGGCAGGTGTCCGTGTTCTCCTTCGACCTGGCGGCCACCGCCGAGACGGTGGGGCCCTTCATCGACGCCCTGTCGCTGTTCAAGCTGGTCGCCAACCTGGGTGACACCCGGTCGTTGGTGGCCCATCCGGCGGCCATGACCCATTGCCGGCTCAGTGCGGCCCAGCGCACGGCGGCCGGCATCGGGGCGACCACCATCCGGCTGTCCATTGGTTTGGAGGACCCCGAGGACCTCATCGCCGATCTGTGTCGGTGCCTGGACGCCGTCGTCGGCGAAGCCGTCCCCACCGACCACCGGGGCCGTTCCGCCCCCTCCACCGCAGGAAGCAGGGCCTGAAATGACCATCCATGGTGCCACCGACCAGCCGCGGAGCTTCAACACCACGGCCATCCATGCCGGGCAGGAACCGGACCCGCTGACCGGGGCCGTCATCCCACCGATCTACCAGACCAGCACGTTCATCCAGGACGGCATCAACGTCCTGCGCGGGGGACACGAGTATTCACGTGGTTCCAACCCCACCCGCAACGGCTTCGAAACCCAGCTCGCCGCCCTGGAACACGGCGCCTCGGCCTACGCCTTCGCCTCGGGCATCGCCGCCGAGGATGCCCTGCTGCGTGCCGTCCTCTCCCCGGGAGACCACGTGATCCTGGGTGCCGACGGGTACGGCGGAACCCACCGGCTCATCACCCAGGTCCTGGGCCGCTGGGGCGTGGAGAACACCGCGGTGGACATCACCGATCTGGCGGCGGTCCGGGCAGCGGTGCGCCCCTCCGGCACCGTGGTGCTGTGGCTGGAAACGCCGTCGAACCCGTTGCTGGCCGTCGCCGATATCGCCGGATGGGCGCGGATAGCGCACGACGCCGGGGCGCTGCTGGTCGTGGACAACACCTTTGCCTCGCCTTATTTGCAGCGCCCCCTGGACCTGGGGGCCGACGTCGTGGTGCATTCGACCACGAAGTACATCGGCGGCCACTCCGATGTGCTCGGGGGAGCCGTCGTCGTCTCCGACGCCCTCCACCGCGGGCAGCCGGTGGCCGAACTGGTGGGCTTCCAGCAGTTCGCCGCCGGGGCCGTCGCCGGGCCGCAGGATTGCTATCTGGCCGCCCGCGGGCTGAAGACCCTGGGATTGCGCATGGACCGGCACGGGGCCAATGCGCTCGCGCTCGCCGAATGGCTCCGGGTTCAGCCGGAGATCGCCGCCGTGCACTATCCGGGACTCCCCGAAGATCCCGGGCACGAGTTGGCCGCTCGGCAGATGGACGGCTTCGGCGGCATCGTCTCGATCCGATTGGCCGGAGGGGAGGCCGCCGCCCGGAAATTCGCCGTTTCCACGCGTCTCTTCGGCCTCTCGGTCAGCCTCGGCGGAGTCGAATCCCTGGTTTGCTACAGCTCGGAAATGACCCACGCCTCGGTGCGCGGCACCGAGCTGGCCGCCCCCACGGATCTGGTGCGGCTCTCGGTCGGGGTGGAGGACGTCCGTGACCTGCGGGGGGACCTGGACCAGGCGCTGGCCACCGTCGCCTCGTTACGCGTGCCGGTGGGCGCCCGGTAGCCCGGGCGTGGCTGATGAGCTCGGTAACGGGGACGGCCACGGCTGGTTCCGGTAGGTCGGGACCCGGGGCCTGACGAACCGCGAGGCTTGAATCCAGCAGTCCAGAACCCTGTTCGTCGGTAG
Organism: Arthrobacter sp. AOP36-A1-22; assembly: GCF_052377615.1. Taxonomy (NCBI): domain Bacteria; kingdom Bacillati; phylum Actinomycetota; class Actinomycetes; order Micrococcales; family Micrococcaceae; genus Arthrobacter; species Arthrobacter sp. AOP36-A1-22. Next base: position 47,613 of record NZ_JBQSWX010000015.1, on the reverse strand, counting down.
TGGCATCGCGCTATTATGGTCCCATGCCTCAAGTTGAAGAGCAGGTCGGTCTTCCACCGCCATCGCTCATGTCCCGGACGACCTATCTGGCCGGAAACTTGGCCCGACTGGGTAAAGCAGGCATGGTCGCCACGCTCAAAGACCGCGGTTTGGGCTTCCCTCACTACGCGGTATTGATGGCGTTGGTGGATCTCGGCCCGTTGGCTCCCCACGAGTTGGCGACCCGGCTGAACACCGACCGATCCCATGTGAGCACCTACGTGGAATCCCTCCAACGCAGCGGTCTCATTGAACGACGCCCCGACCCCACGGATCGACGACGCATCATCGTCGCCATTACCAGTGCCGGAACTGAGATCGCTCGCGACGTTGCCGCGGCTTCCACGGAGGCGGAGCTGAACCTCCTCTCGGGACTGGCCGAGGACGAGCGCGTCGAACTTCGACGACTGTTGCTCAAGGTCCTGCTCAGTGCCGACGGCTGGCCGGGCGCCCCGGCTGCTTCGACACCGTCTCCCTCCTGCTAGACGCTTTCACTGTCCGGGAGGCCGGCAACACCACCCGTACCTCCCCTCCAGAACCGCAGGAACCCACATGGCACACGACACGGCACAAGAATCCCCAGCTCGTGACGACCGGCAACCGGTCCGCACCAAACGCGAGTTCGTCTGGGCCTTCACCGGCTTGCTGCTGGCCATGCTCCTGGCAGCACTGGACCAGACGATCGTTGCGACGGCCCTGCCCAGCATCGTCGGCGACCTCAACGGGCTCGAGCACATTTCCTGGGTGATCACCGCCTACATGCTGGCGGCAACAATAGGCCTACCGATCTACGGCAAAGCCGGTGACCTCTACGGGCGCAAATCGGTCTTCGTGTTCGCCATCGTCGTCTTCCTGGCCGGCTCGATCCTGTCGGGGACCGCGACGAACATGATCCAGCTGATCATCTTCCGCGCCATCCAAGGCATTGGCGGCGGTGGCCTGATGATCGGAGCGCAGGCCATCATCGCCGACCTCGTCTCCCCCCCCGTGACCGCGGAAAATACATGGGCTTCATGGGCGCCGTATTCGGTCTGGCCTCCGTCGCGGGGCCGCTGATCGGCGGCTTCTTCACCGACAACATGGGCTGGCGGTGGATCTTCTACATCAACATCCCGCTGGGCCTGGCGGCGCTGGGGACCGTGATCTTCGCCCTGCACCTGCCCCGGCCCTCCGGGGCAGCACCACGGATCGACGTCCTGGGCACCCTGACTCTGGCCGTGTTCAGCGCGGCGGCCGTCTTCATCACCAGCTGGGGTGGAACCACCTACGCCTGGGGCAGCGTCCAGGTGCTGGTCCTGGGCGCCGTGGCAGTCGTGTCGGCGGTGGTGTTCGTGCTGGCCGAACGTCGGGCCGCCGAGCCGATCATCCCGTTGACCCTGTTCACCGAACGCAACTTCATCCTCCCGGCCCTGGCCGGGGTGACCATCGGCATCTCTATGTTTGCCACCATCGCCTATCTGCCGACCTACCTGCAGATGGTCGAGGGGGTCAACGCCACCGAATCCGGCCTCATGCTGATCCCGATGACCACCGGCATGCTCCTGGCCACGATCACCACCGGGCGGCTGGTCTCCTCCACCGGGCGCTATAAGGTGTGGCTGCTGGTCGGGCCCGCCATTGGTGCCACGGGGTTGTTCATGCTGGCGCAGATCGGGGTGGGCGTCCCGTATTGGTACACCGCCCTGGCCATGTTCGTCGTCGGGCTCGGGGTGGGGTGTTCGATGCAGAACCTCGTCGTCGTCGTACAGAACAGCGTCCCCCACCGGATCGTGGGAGTAGCCACCAGTTCGGCGTCCTACTTCCGTCAGATCGGGGCCTCGCTGGGCATCTCGGTGTTCGGGGCGCTCTTCGTCTCCCGGTTGACCGATGCCTTCTCATCGCTTCCGGCAAGCGCCGGAAAGGGGGGCTTCAGCGCGGACTCCGTCAGCTCACTAACACCGAAACTCTTGGCCCAGCTCCCGGCCCCGGTCCAGGAACTCATCGCCCAGGGGTTCGCCGAGGCACTGCCGCCTCTGTTCCTCTACGGCGTTCCGGTCATGCTGGCCGGGCTTGTCCTGGTGGTGTTCATTCATAAACAGGCACTACGTACCGAGGTGGGAGGGGCGGAACCGGCTCAGGAATCCCCCTCTGTTGAGGAGCCCGGACGGTCCGAGGCGCAGGACGTTGCCGCCCCAGCCGAGCTACCGGCCAAGGGGCGCCACCGGGCTAACGATCAGGACCTGCACCGGCCGCCGGCACCCTAGGGGCCAGGTTCGCGGCGCCGTGACACGCAAAAAGGTCCCAGCCGAGGGGGAACGGCTGGGACCTTATGCATCACTCGCACCTTGATGAGGCACTTTCAATACTAGGAAACGGTCCTTTGACCGCACTGTGAGCCCCGTCGGAGTTTGCTGGCTTTCCGGTACTGGACGTCCCGTCCAGATTCCGCTGGCAGCTGGTGGCCTACGGCTCCACAGGCTGATCCGGTGCCGGGGCCGGGGCGGGTTCCTGCGGCGCGTCGGGGGCGGCGGGTTCCTGGTTTTGCGGTGCGGGCTCCTGGTTCGGTTCCTGCTGCTGTTCCTGGTCGGGCGCGTCGTCTCCTGCCGGGGCGTCCGGGTCCTGGTTGATGGTTCCGGAGTCATCGCTCTGGTGGGTGGTCCCGCTGATCCCCGGGATCGAGGTGCCGCCGGTTCCGCTGGTACCGCCGGTGAACGAGGACACCTTGCGCCCGGCAGAGAGCTCGAAGACGAGGATCAGGGCCATGGTGATGGCGAACAGGGCGACGGTGACGCCGATGATGTGCTTCCACGGCAACCGTTGCAGGATTCCGCGCCCGGCGTCCTTCGATGGTTTGTCGACCTCATCGACGCTCGTTCCAACAGGGCCGGCGTCCCGCGCTGTCGCATGTGGTGGCTGCGCGCCGTTGGACGGCCGGGGCTTGGGGCGCCCGACGTTGACCCTTTCGCCCACGTGGTCCTTGGTCCGCTGCAGGGATTGCGAGTAGATCGACCCGCCGACGGTGATCACCAAGCTACCCAGCGCGGCCCCGATGATGGTTCCGCCCACACCCAAGGTGGACAACACCACCGCGGAGGTGACGGCGCCCAAGGCGGAGCCGACCGATCCGATCCAACTGATTTCAAGACGCTTCCTAGCCACGCATCAATTATCCCGGGTGCCGGTGGCCTTCCGAAGCCGCCGCACCCTCTTTCCCCTACCGGCTGATTCAGGAGTTCAGCAGCAAGGGAACGAGCATCATCGCCGGGACGGCGGCGATCGTGGTCAGCAGGACGGTGTCCTTGGCGACCACCAGGCCCTGCTCATACCGGGAAGCCGTGACGAAGACGTTCTGGGCCGAGGGCAATGCAGCCATGATGACCACGGCAAACAGTTCCGCCCCGTGCAGCCGGAACAGGAGGGCCCCGGCGAGCCAGGCCAGCACCGGGTGGGCGATCAGCTTCAACCCGGTGCCGATCAGGACGTCGGAGCGTCGGTGGGTGGCTTTTTCCAGGGGTTTGGAACCCACGAGGGAAATGCCGAAGGCCAGGAGCATCGCCGGAATGGATGCACCGGCGATGAGCTCGACGGGGTCGGCGATCGGCTGCGGGAGCGTCCAGTCGAAGACGGCGAACAACAGTCCCGCCAACGAGGCGACGATCATCGGGTTGCGCAGGGTGCTGAGCACCAGGGCGGTCGGGGTGGTACGTCGGCCCGAGGTGCTTGAATCCAGCAGGGACAGGAAGACGGGACTCCAGAGGGCCAGCTGGAAGAGGATCACCGGGGCCGCATGCGCCGTGCTGCCCAGGACATAGGCGGCGATCGGCAGCCCGAGGTTCGCCGAGTTCACCGTCGAGGCACTCATGGCCCCGACCAGTCGTTCGGGGCGCCCGCGGGGCAACCACCAGCCGGTGACACCGAAATAAAGCAGGGCAACACCCGTGGCGCTGATGGCCGCCACGGCCAGGCTGGGCCCCAGGACGGCGCGGGGATCGGCGTCGGCGACGGTGACGAAGAGCAGGGCCGGGCTGGCGACGAAGAACGTCAGTCGATTCAGGACATAGCGGGCCTCGGGTCCGAGGACCCCCGTGCGTCCGACGAGGTAGCCGACGATGATGACGGCCCAGACGATCGAGAATCCCGAGAGGACCCCGAGCACGGTCCTAGGAGTCCGCGGCGGAGCCGGCGATGGCGTGCGGTGGGCGCACGGCATTGGTGGACAGCGACTCGGAGGGGTCGCTCCCCAGGGCGATCATCGTGTTGTTGGCGTCGACATGGACGATGCGCGGCACATAGCTGCGTGCTTCGGCATTCTCCATCTCGGCGAAGCTGATGAGGATGACCGTATCGCCCGGATGCACCAGATGTGCGGCGGCACCGTTGATCCCCAGGACCCCGCTTCCGCGGTCCCCGGCGATGGTGTAGGTCTCGAGCCGGGCGCCGTTGGTGACATCGACGATGCTGACCAGTTCCCCGGGAAGGATGTCGGAGGCTTCGAGGAGATCGAGGTCGACGGTCACCGAACCGACATAGTGCAGATCGGCATGGGTCACAGTGGCGCGGTGGATCTTCGACTTGAACATTGTGCGTTTCATGGCACTCCTAGTCTACGCGCCGTGCGGTGGTTGGACTCCCGGCCCTGGCATGAAGAGAGCGGGCGACGGGAATCGAACCCGCGTGTCCAGCTTGGGAAGCTGGCGCTCTACCATTGAGCTACGCCCGCAAAACACCCGCCGGTCCGTTCGTACCCGCGGGTGCATCTCAGCATAGCCCAATGGGCGTTCACATGCATATTGGAACTCCACCCACCCAGCGTGCTAATCATGCCCCGCCCGTTGGGGGGACCGGCCCGGGCGGCCCGTCAGGGCCCGCGCCACCGGTTCGGCCAGCTTGGTGGCAATCGGGCCCAGAACGGCCAACAACATGACATAGGCGGTGGCCAGGGCGGCCAGTTCCGGGGAGGCACCTCCACCGGCGACGGCCAGTCCGGCGATCACGATCGAGAACTCGCCCCGGGCGATCAGTGCCGTGCCGGCGCGGATCCGGCCCGGTACGCCGATCCCGGCCCGACGGGCGGCCCAGACCCCGGTGAGGACCTTGGTCACCGAGGTCACCAGGGCCAAAGCCAGGGCCAGGACCAGGACCGGGGGGATCGTCGCCGGGTCCGTGTTGATGCCGAACAGGACGAAGAACATGGCGGCGAACAGATCCCTGAGGGGGGCCAGGACCTTGGCTGCGGAATGTGCCGTGGAACCGGAGATCGCAATGCCCAGCAGGAAGGCGCCCACGGCCGCCGAGACCTGCAAGGCCGCGGCGAGGCCCGCCACGAGCAGCGCGGCGCCGATGAGTTTGAGCAGGAAGTTCTCCTGATCGGGGGAGTGGACGAGCCGGGAAATCTGGGGTCCATACCGCAGGGCCAGCAGCAGCACCAGGGTCACGGCCAGCAGGGCGACGCCCACGGCCCGGAACCCACCCCAGAAACTCACCCCGGCCAAGGCCGCGGTGAGGATGGGCAGGTAGACGGCCATCACGAGGTCCTCGAGCACCAGGATGGACAGCACTACCGGGGTCTCGCGGTTGCCCAACCGCCCCAGATCAGTCAGGACCTTGGCCACGATCCCCGAGGAGGAGATGTAGGTGACCCCGCCGAGGACCAGACCGCCGATGACCCCCCATCCCAGGATGAGGGCCAGGGCGGCACCGGGGACGAAGTTCAGGACCAGGTCGACCAGACCTGCCAACCAGGACCGGCGCAGACCGGTGACCAGCTCCTTGGCGGTGTATTCCAGCCCCAGCATCAGCAACAGCAGGACCACGCCGATTTCGCTGGCGACGTCCCCGAACGATTCGATCCCCGACAGCGGGACCAGGCCGCCATGGCCGAAGATCAACCCGCCCAGCAGGTACAGCGGGACCGGTGACATGCCGACCCGGGCCGCCAGACGTCCGAGAAGCCCGAGGCCGAGGAAGACGGCGCCGAGTTCGATCAGGACGATGGTGGTGGGGTCCACGGGCAGGCCCTATCCGTGATTCAGCAGGTGGGCGGCCTTGTCGAGGCCCTCGGCCGTGCCGACCACGATGACGACATCACCGGCTTCGAGTTCGAATGATGGCGAGGGGGAGGCGAATACCTGGCCACTACGGGAAATAGCGACGATGGAGGCGTGGGTGCGGGTGCGCAGATGGGTGTCACCCAGTGTGTGGTCGGCGTAGGGGCTGTCCTGGCTGATGACGAACTGCTGGGTGTTCACCCCCGGTAGTTCGCGATGCTCCGCGGAAAGATCGGAGACCAGTTGCGGGGCACCGAGCAGGCCGCCGATCGCCGCGGCTTCCTCCGAGGTCAGCGGGATGGCCGCCTGGCAGGCATCGGGGTCCTGCTTTTCGGAGATGATCAGCTCCATGCCGCCCTCGCGTTTGATCACGACGCCGACGCGTCGTCCCGTGGCCAACATGACGTCGCGGCGCGTGCCGATGCCCGGAAGGGGCGTTTCTTCCAGATTCATGACACCAGCGTAGACCCCGGGGCAGTCCCTGGCAGCCCCGGGGCACCGAACACAGAGGGCCGCCGCCGGTGTTCCGGCGACGGCCCTTGGGTGATGGTGGTGTCGGGGCTCAGGCCTCCGGGGTTGCTTCGCCGTCGGCGGTGCCCTCGGTGGGCTCCTGCGGTGCCGGGGAACCATCGGGGGCGAAATCGCGGCGGATGGCGTCGACGCCTTCGGCAGGGATCTCGAAACCGAGCTGGTGGCCCGGGTTCAGGACCACACCGGCACCGTTGAGGTTGTCGACGACCGCTGCGCCGACCACGCGCACGGCGTAGGGGGCCTCGGTGGTGTAGGCCTCGGGGATCCGGTTCACCTGCGTGAACAGAGCGATTACGGGCTCGCCGTCCTTGTTCTGCAGCAGCAGCGGCTGGACGTTGTCGGTCTCCTCGGTTACTTCCTCGCGGCTGAGGAAGAAGACTTCCTCGGACAGGAAGGTCGCAATGACCTGACCGGCCATGGCCTCATCGGCCTGGCCCTGCTGTAGCACGGTCTCCAGGTGCGTTTGCGGTTCGTCGGGGTCCGGATTTTCGGATGGGTTCTGCGTTGGCTCGTCGCTCATGCCTTCCAGCCGATCACGCCCGTAGAGGATGTGCAAGCCGTGCCCCGGATCAAGTAGCTGGCGGTTCGGGGTTCGGACGCGGGCCGAATTAGACTGGGCGGCAACCAACCCACCGGATGCCAAGGATGCCCCATGACCGAGTTCCAGTACGAGGAACTGCTGCCGATCGGCCAGGACGACACCCCCTACCGCCTCATCGGAACCGAGGGGGTCCGCCGCCTCGAGGGCCCCGGGGGACGGAGCTTCCTCCAGGTCGCCCCCGAGGCCCTGGCGCATCTGGCCCGCACCGCCCTGCATGACATCTCCCATTACCTGCGTCCTGCCCATCTGCAGCAGTTGCGCAACATCCTCGACGACGAGGAAGCCAGCGCGAACGATCAGTTCGTGGCGCTTGACCTGCTGAAGAACGCGAACATCGCCGCCGGCGGGGTCCTGCCGATGTGCCAGGACACCGGCACGGCGATCGTGATGGGCAAGCGGGGCCAGCAGGTGCTCAGCGAAGGCCCGGACGAGAAGGCCCTTTCGCAGGGCATCTACGATGCCTACACCCAGTTGAACCTGCGTTATTCGCAGCTCGCCCCGCTGACGACCTGGCAGGAAACCTCCACCGGGAACAACCTGCCGGCCCAGATCGAGCTCTATGCCGACACCGAGCCCGGCCACGAGGAACAGTACAAGTTCCTGTTCATGGCCAAGGGCGGGGGATCAGCGAACAAGTCCTTCCTCTACCAGGAGACCAAGGCGATCCTGAACGAGAATGCCATGCTGGCCTTCCTCGACGAGAAGCTGCGCTCGCTGGGCACCGCTGCGTGCCCGCCGTACCACCTCTCGATCGTCATCGGGGGAACCAGCGCCGAATTCGCGTTGAAGACCGCCAAATACGGTTCGGCCAAATACCTGGACCACCTGCCGACCACCGGGGCGATGACCGGAAGGGGATTCCGCGACATCGACCTGGAGGAGAAGGTCCTGGAGCTGACCCGCCACTTCGGTATCGGAGCCCAGTTCGGGGGCAAATACTTCTGCCACGACGTCCGCATCGTCAGGTTGCCCCGCCATGGTGCCTCGCTTCCCGTGGCGATCGCCGTCTCCTGCTCGGCCGACCGCCAGATGTTGGCGAAGATCACTGCCGAAGGCGTCTTCGTCGAACAGCTTGAAACCGACCCGGCCCGCTTCATGCCCGAAACGGATCACCCGGCGGTCGCCGCGCACGACGGCGACACCGACGGTGTCAGCGGGACCGGTGGCTCCTCGGTGGTCAGGATCGACCTGAACCGTCCGATGCCGGAGATCCTCGCCGAACTATCCAGACACCCGGTGAAGACCCGCCTGTCGTTGACCGGTCCGCTGGTGGTGGCCCGCGACATCGCCCACGCGAAGATCCGCGAACGACTGGATGCCGGGGAGGAGATGCCGCAGTACCTGAAGGACCACCCCGTCTACTACGCCGGCCCGGCGAAGACCCCCGAGGGCATGGCCTCCGGGTCCTTCGGCCCGACCACGGCGGGGAGGATGGATTCCTATGTCGACCGGTTCCAGGCGGCCGGCGGTTCGATGGTCATGCTGGCCAAGGGCAACCGGTCCCGGCAGGTCACCGATGCCTGCCAGAAGCATGGCGGCTTCTATCTGGGCTCGATCGGCGGCCCCGCGGCCCGGTTGGCGCAGGATTGCATTCGCCGGGTCGAGGTCCTCGAGTACGAGGAGCTGGGGATGGAAGCCATCTGGCGCATCGAGGTGGAGGACTTCCCGGCCTTCATCGTGGTCGACGACCAGGGCAATGACTTCTTCGCCGAGACCCTGACCCCGACCTTCACCGCGATCCCGGTCCGGGCGGGCTAGGCGCCCCGGACCGGGGCCGGAAGGCTACTCGGTGAAGGCGCTGCGGGCCCAGTCGGGCCACCAGCGGGTTTCCTCGGCGCGGCGCTCCTGACGCTCCCATTCGGCGTCGCGGGCCGCCTTTTCCCGGGCGGCCTGCCGTTCTGCCGCGGCTTCCTTCTTCGCGGTCTTGGACTTCTGCTTCTTCCGGTCGGCCACCAAATGATCGGAATACTCTTCGAAGGTGGCCATGTCCTGCTGGTCCATCCGTTGTGCCGCCTTGGTGCCGACATAGCGCAGATGCCACGGCTCGAAGTTGTAGCCGGTGGTTTCGTGCTCGTCCTGGGGGTACCTGACGATGAAACCGTAGTCGGCGGCATGGGCGGCGATCCATTTGCCGGAGGGCAGATCGGCCAGGCAGGCCTTCAGGGCGCATTGGCCACTGGCGGCTCCGACGTCGGCGGAAAGCCCGAGCTGATGTTCGCTGGTTCCCGGCTTGGCCGAGATGCGTGCGGCATAGTCCTTGCCGTACTTCCTCGTGTACCGCTGGAAGAGGGCGAGCTGGTGGTCATAGGAGCGGTAGGCGCTGATGACCGTGAGTCGTTGCCCATCCCGGGCGCCGCCGGCGATGAGCTTCTTCATGGCCTTGGCGGCGCGGGGAACCATCTCGGTGCCGTTTCCGGAGACCGAGACCAGATCCTTGGGCGCGTAGTCGCGCGGCTGCAACGGATGATCCTTGTTGACCAGCACCAACGGGGAGGCGGGGTCGGTGCTGTAGGCGGCGTACTGGTGATCGGAGGTGGAGGACTTCGAATTCTTCCCGGGCGTCGCCTCTGCGGTGGCCGCGCTGGAGGGCGTGGCCTGGGTGCTTTGCAGGTCACCGACGGGGGAGGCCTGGGCCGTGGCGGCAGGCAGCAGGAAGGCAGCCGCGAGCGCGATGCTGGTCGCCACTGCGGGAAGACGGCGGAGCGTGTCGGGTGTAGTCATCATGGTGTGTGTGGTGCGTGGAGCAGCCTGCGGACCTCGCAGGGCCGTTCGACCCACCGAGCTACAGGATAACGCCGGGGGCCCGGCATAGGCTATTTTGGGAACCGTGCTGATATCTGACCGCGACATCCGGACCGAACTGGACAGCGGGCGCATCGGGTTGGACCCGTATGAGCCCGGGATGATCCAGCCCGCCAGCGTCGACGTCCGCCTGGACCGCTATTTCAGGCTTTTCGACAACCACAAATACGCCCATATCGACCCCTCGCAGGACCAACCGGAGCTGACCCGCCTGGTGGAAGTCGACCCCACCGAGGCGTTCGTCCTCCACCCGGGGGAATTCGTGCTCGGCTCGACCTACGAACGGGTCACGCTGCCCGACGACGTCGCGGCCCGGCTCGAAGGGAAGTCATCGCTGGGCCGGCTGGGACTGCTCACGCACTCCACCGCGGGCTTCATCGATCCAGGCTTCTCGGGGCATGTGACATTGGAACTGTCGAACATGGCGACCCTGCCGATCAAACTGTGGCCGGGATCGAAGATCGGCCAGCTTTGCTTCTTCAAGCTCACCTCGCCGACGGAGCACCCCTATGGTTCCGGACCCTACGGGAACCGCTACCAGGGCCAACGCGGTCCGACGGCGTCGCGGAGCCACCTGAACTTCCACCGCACCGACCTGCAGGCCTGAACCGGCTCAGCCGCGACCGGTGAACGGCATGCCGGTGGCCGTGATGACCAATGAGTCGACGGTGACCTCCAAGGGGAGTTCGGCCAGCTGCCTCACCGCCCGGGCCGCATGATGGACGTCGAAGACCGGCTCGTTCTTCGTGCTGCCGTCGGCCTGGAGGGTCCCGGTGGTGAATCCCGCCGTCAATTCGGTGGCGGTGTTGCCGATGTCGATTTGTGAGGCGGTGACCCGTGAGGTGCGCCCATCGAGGGCGATGGACTTCGTCAGCCCGGTGATGGCATGTTTCGTCGTCGTGTAGGCCACCGATTGCGGTCGCGGTGCGTGGGCGGAGATCGACCCGTTGTTGATGATCCTGCCGCCCTGCGGATCCTGGGACTTCATCGCCCTGACGGCCGCTGCGGCGCAGAGCACGCTGCCGGTCAGATTCACGGCCACCACGTCGTTCCAATCCGAAAGCGGGATCTCGTCGACCGAGGCGCGGGGGCCGAAGGCGCCGGCGTTGTTGAACAGGACGTCCACCCGGTTCCAGGTTCCGGTCACCGTCGAGAACAGGGCCTCGACCTGCTGGGGGTCGGTGATGTCCGTGGGGACGACCAGGGCCCGGTCGTTGGCCCGTGCCGTCTGTTCCAGGGCCCCGGACCGTCGTCCTGCCAGCGCGACGTACCAGCCGTGATCCAGTAGCTCATGGGCCACGGCCCGGCCGATCCCCGAGCCGGCACCGGTGACGACGGCGACACGGACGGTTGATTCCGGGGTGTTCGGGGGGATGGTCATGCGTTCTCCTGATCGGTTGAGGGGGTGGGTTTGCGCACCGGCAGCAGCAGGAGCAATCCGAACAGCAGGACCAGCATGATCCCGAGGATGCCGTAGCGCTGGGCGCCGCCTTCAGCCACGTGGCTCGTGGCCAGGACGATGGCCAGGGTGAAGAAGCCCGGGGCCAGGAAGGAGACCGCGCGGCCGGTCGTGGCATACAGGCCGAAGAGCTCGCCTTCGCGGCCTTCGGCGGCCAGCCGGGCCAGAAACGCGCGGGACGAGGCCTGTGCGGGCCCGACGAACAGGGTCAGCATCAGGCCGAAGATCCAGAAGCCGGTGGCGTCGGGGGAAAGGAACACCCCCCCAGCGGCGACGAGCAGGCCCACGAGGGAGCCGATGATGACCGCCTTGGGGCCGATCTTGTCATCCAGCACCCCACCGACCAGGGCGCCCGCGGCAGCCACGAGGTTCCCGACGATGGCAAAGACGATCACTTCGGAGAGTTCGAAGCCGAAGGTTCCGGCGGCGATCACCCCGCCGAAGGCGAAGACGGCGGCCAGCCCATCGCGGAACACGGCCGAAGCGATGAGGAAGAAGACCGTGTTCCGCTCGGTGCGCCAGAGCGAGGCGACGTTGCGGCCCAGCTGTCTGTAGGACTCCAGGATGCTGACCTTGGCCATCTTCTGCCGCCGGGAGACCTCGGGGACGGCGAAGAGCACCGGCAGCCCGAAACCGAAGAACCAGAGGGCGGAGAAGACCGCGACCAGCCGGATGTTCAAGGCGTTGTCGGTGTTGGAACCCGGCCAGTCGACCACGGGCTGGACGAAGAGGAACAAGACCAGGGACAAGGCCAGGATGCCACCGACGTAGCCCATGCCCCATCCGAAGCCCGAGATCTTGCCGATGGTCTTCGGGGTGGAGATCTGCGGGAGCATGGCGTTGTAGTTGACGCCGGCGAATTCGGAAAAGACGCTGGCTGCGGCGATGAGACCGACCCCCAGCACCAGGAAGCGCGGATCGGGGAAGACGAAGAAGGCGGCGGCGGTGGCCAGGGCCACCAGGGCCGTGTTCACGCCCAGCCAGAAGCGGCGGCGGCCGCCCGCATCCGACCGCTGGCCGGTCACCGGGGCCAACAGGGCGATCGTGAAACCGGCGACGGTCAGCGCCAGCGACAGCGCGGAGGTGTTGGAATCGGTATCCCCGAACGCGGAACTGGTCAGGTAGACGGTGAACACGAAGGTCGTCATCACCGCGTTGATCGCCGAGGCGCCCCAGTCCCAGGAGGCCCAGGCAATGACTTGTTTCGAGATCGTTCGTGCTCCGCGCTCGGGCAGCGCCTTGGGCGTGGCGTTCGGGCTCATTCCTGAAGCGTAACGCCCTGCGCGAAATTACCGGCCTATTAAGGTGCTTTCTACGGAATCGGATTGATGAACTGTTAAACTAAATTAATTACCTGACCGAGTGCTGCAGTATCGAACCATGCGTGGCCCAGAACCCCTCAGGAGAACATCGTGGCCGTGGTCCTCATCGCGCTCTTTGCGGTGAGCGCCGTGGCGCCGCTTTTGTTCCGCCGCTTCGGCCGGGCTTCGTTCTATCTCCTCGGTGCCGTCCCCGCCGCCGCATTCGTGTGGCTGCTGGTCAACTTTGATTCCTTCATCTCCGCCGACCAATCGGCGGCCGCCGGGGAACCGAATGCGCCACCTGGATTACTGCTCCATTGGATCCCCGTCCTGCAACTGGACCTGGCTTTCCGGATGGATGCGTTGGCCGCGGTCCTGAGCTTGCTGATCCTGGGCGTCGGTGCGCTGGTGTTGTTCTACTGCGCGCGCTATTTCAAGAACGAGGACGCCAACATCGGGCCCTTCGGCGCCCAGCTGCTGGCCTTCGCCGGGGCCATGTTCGGGCTGGTGATCGCCGATGACCTGATCCTGCTGTTCATCTTCTGGGAAATCACGACGATCCTGTCCTATCTGCTGGTCGGCTTCGCCCGGACCCGCATCTTCGCCCGCCGCTCCGCCCTGCAGGCGCTGCTGGTGACCACCTTCGGCGGATTGGCCATGCTGCTGGGCCTGGTGATGATCGGCCAGACCGCCGGCACCTACCGGCTCTCCGAAATCATGGCGATGGCCCCGGAACTGGCCTCGCGCGGAACCGTCATCGATATCGCCATCGCCCTGGTGCTTCTCGGGGCCGTGAGTAAATCGGCACTGGTACCCTTCCATTTCTGGCTCCCCGGTGCCATGGCCGCACCAACCCCGGTATCCGCCTACCTCCATGCCGCCGCCATGGTGAAAGCAGGGGTCTACCTGGTGGCCCGCCTGGCCCCCGGATTCTCCGGGACCACCTACTGGGACGGGATGATCATCGGGCTGGGGCTGGCGACCATGCTCGTCGGTGGCTGGAGGGCCCTGCGACAGACCGACATCAAACTGGTGCTGGCCTACGGGACCGTCTCCCAGCTGGGTTTCATCATGTTGGTGGTGGGGCAGGGCACCGCGGATGCCGCCCTCGCCGGGCTGGCCCTGATGCTGGCCCACGGTTTCTTCAAGGCGGCATTGTTCCTGGTCGTGGGGATCATCGACCATCAGGCGGGAACCCGCGACGTGAGACTGCTGTCGGGACTGTGGCGGACCGCTCCGAAACTGTTCGTCGTCGCGGTGATCTCGGCGGCTTCGATGGCCGGCATCCCACCGCTGTATGGCTTCGTCGCCAAGGAATCGGTGCTCGAGGTCCTATTGGCCGGTGCTCATGACATCGCGGGGATCATCGTGTTCCTGGGGGTGCTGCTCGGCTCCGTCTTCACCGTCGCCTACAGCGCACGATTCATCTGGGGCGGCTTCGCTTCCAAACCGGGCATGCCGGCCACGGCGTTCAAGGCCGTCCCGTGGTCCTTCCTGGCGGCGCCGGCGGTCCTGACCGCGGCAACAGTGGTGTTCGGGTTCCTCCCGACGCCGCTGGGGAAGGCTGCGGCCGGATTCGCCTCGTTGTTCCCGGCCTCCGAGCACCCGGTCCAGCTGGCCCTATGGCACGGTCCGACCCCGGTGCTGGGCTTCTCGGTGCTCGTCATCGCCGCCGGGCTGCTGGTGCATCGGTGGCGGGCCGGATTCGGCGCCCTGCAGTCCCGCGTCCCGGCACTGCTCGAAGCCGAGCAGGTGTACAAGTGGTCGCTGAACGCGGTCGACGAGGTCTCCGTCTGGACCACCGGGCGGACCCAGCGTGGTTCGCTGCCGTTCTACCTGGGCGTCATCCTCCTGGTTGCCCTGGTGGTCCCGGCGGTCGCGGGGCTGACCAACCAGACACCCCTGCCGGAGAACATCGTCTGGTTCGACACCCCCGCCCAACTGATCGCCGGACTCTGCATGATCGTCGGGGCCCTGGCGGCCATCCGGGCCAACCGGCGCTTCCTGGCCGTGTTGATGGTCTCCGTCACCGGGTACGGCATGGCCTTCATCTTCGCCCTGCAGGGTGCCCCGGACCTGGCGCTGACCCAATTGCTGGTGGAAACGATCGTCCTGGTGGCGATGGTGCTGGCGCTGCGGGTGCTTCCCCCACCGCTCTGGACGCTGAACCCCACGGGGCACCGCATGGCGCGGGCCCTGCTGGGGATCGGGTTCGGGGTGGCGATGATCGGCATCGCCGCAGCCGCCATGGCCTCACGTACCGCGGACCCGGTGTCGCTGTCCTTCCCGGAACTGGCCTATTTCGGCGGGGCCGGCAAGAACATCGTCAACGTCACCCTCGTGGACATCCGTGTCTGGGACACCTTCGGGGAGATCACCGTGTTGGCCGTGGCCGCCACCGGGGTGGCCTCGCTGATCTTCGTCCGCGGCCGGGGCGACATCAGGCACCGGGTGGTCGAGGCGGAACCCGGATCCGTGGGGCGGGCCAGACCACAGCCCGGCGGCACCCGCGCCGCGGCGGCCCTGGCGACCGCCCGGCATTTCGCCCAGTCGGCGAAGGACGCCTGGCTGGTGGCCGGCAAGACGCTGGCCCCCGAACGCCGGTCCATCATCTTCGAAGTGGTTGCCCGGCTGGTCTTCCACACGATCATCATCTTCTCCATCTACCTCCTGCTGGCCGGACATAATTCCCCCGGCGGCGGATTCGCCGGCGGGCTGTTGGCCGGACTGGCCCTGACCATCCGTTATCTGGCCGGCGGGCGGTTCGAACTCGCCGAAGCCACCCCCATCAGCCCTGGCACGTTGCTGGGCCTCGGTCTGGCCACCTCGGCCCTCTCCGGCGTCGTCCCCCTGCTGCTGGGCGGCCAACTGTTCCAGACCGCGGTCCTTGAATTCGCCCTGCCCGTCTTCGGGGAGCAGAAATTCGTCACCTCCACGTTCTTCGACATCGGGGTGTACCTGGTGGTGGTGGGGCTGGTCGTGGACGTGCTGCGCAGCCTCGGCTCGGAGATCGATGAGAAGACCGAGAAGCGCGGACTGCTCTCCGGCGGGGTGCGCCGGCCTCGCCGGCCCGTCGTCCAACGGGCGGGGGACCGGCAATGAGTGTGAACATGACCCTGCTGATCGTGATGGGCGTGCTCTTCGCGGCGGGGATCTACCTGTTGCTCGAACGCAGTCTGACCCGGGTGCTGCTGGGCATCATCCTGGTCGGCAACGGGGTGAACCTGCTGATCCTGGCCGCCGGCGGGCGCAGCGGGCTCGCCCCCCTCTACGAGGCGGGGACCCCGGCGGAGGACTATGCCGACCCGCTTCCGCAGGCGCTGATCCTCACCGCCATCGTCATCACCTTCGCGGTCACCGCGTTCCTGCTGGCCATGATCTACCGGTCCTGGGTCATCGCCCGCCGGGACGAACTCACCGACGACGCCGAGGACCGCCGGGTAGCCTCCAAGGACACCTTCGACTTCGAGGAGGACTCCGAAGTCGAGCTGGAGACCTCGGAGTTCCCGGCCGATATCGATGACGAGGGGGAGGGGGGCCACACCGAGGAATCGCGGAGGGCGGCGGCCGCCCGGGTCGCCGGGGAACGGCTGGCCAGCGAACTGCGGCAGGCCTCCTCCGAGGAGAGTGCGGGAACCAACAACAAACGACGCAACAGGAAGGCCCGATGATGGACGACCTGGCCGCGATCGACGTCGCCCCCCTGGCGGTGCTGCTGCCCATCCTGGGCGCCGCCCTGGCCTTCGTGCTGCGACGGCACCCGCTGGCCCAGCGCACCGCGACGATCGGGACCCTGTGCCTGACCCTCGCCCTGGAATCCTGGCTCCTGGTATCGGCCTGGAGACATGGGGCGCAAGCGGTCGTCATCGGCGGATGGGCCCCACCGTTCGGGATCTCCATGGTGGTCGACGAGTTCTCCGCACTGATGCTCGTGGTCTCCACGGCGGTCAGCCTGACCGTGCTGCTCTACGCCACCGGCCAAGGCATGGCCGACGGGGACGAGGACGGGCCCATCTCGGTGTTCCACCCCGCCTACCTGATCCTGGTCGCCGGGGTGTCCAACGCCTTTCTGGCCGGCGACCTGTTCAACCTCTACGTCGGTTTCGAAATCCTGCTGACCGCCTCCTACGTGCTGCTGACCCTGGGCGGGACCACGGCCCGGATCCGTGCGGGGGTCACCTATGTGGTGGTCTCGGTGGTCTCCTCGATCCTGTTCCTGCTGGCGATCGGGCTGGTCTACGCCGCGACCGGGACCGTGAACATGGCCGATCTGGCCGGCAAGCTCGCCGAGATCGACCCCGGAACCCAACAGATCCTGCATGTGATGCTGCTGGTCGCCTTCGGCGTCAAGGCCGCGGTGTTCCCGCTGTCCTTCTGGCTCCCCGACTCCTACCCGACGGCTCCTGCGCCGGTGACGGCCGTGTTCGCCGGCCTGCTGACCAAGGTGGGTGTCTATGCGATCATCCGGACCGAAACCCTGCTCTTCCCAGGGGGCCGGCTGAACACGGCGCTGCTGGTGGTCGCCCTGCTGACCATGCTCGTGGGGATCCTCGGCGCCCTCGCCCAGGCCGACTTCAAACGCATGCTCTCCTTCACGTTGACCAGCCACATCGGCTACATGATGTTCGGGGTCGCCACCGGCAGCGCCGTCGCCCTGGCGGCCACCGTCTACTACGTGGCCCACCACATCATCGTGCAGACCTCGCTGTTCCTGGTCGCCGGGCTGATGGAACGCCGGGGCGGGACCTCGAACGTGGACCGGCTCGGGTCGTTGGCCAAGCTGTCACCGGTGCTGGCGGTACTGTTCTTCATCCCGGCGATGAACCTGGCCGGCATCCCGCCGTTCTCCGGGTTCCTGGGCAAGGTCGGGTTGCTGCGCGGCGGCGTGGACCTGGGGACCCCGCTGGCCTGGGTCCTGCTGGCCGGGGCCCTGGTGACCTCCCTGCTGACCCTGTTGGCCGTCGCCCGGGTCTGGAACCGGGCGTTCTGGCGTCGCGCCGAGGACGCCGAGGACGCCGACCCGATCCTGCTGATCGCCGCGGAGGAGGCCCGCCGTCCCGCCACCGGGACGACCGGCGTCAAAACCCAGCCACATCGCCTGAGCGGACGGGGGGATGCGGCCGTGCTGCCCCCGACCATGGTCTTCGCCACCGGGGTGCTGGTGGCCCTGGGGGTGGCCCTGACCATCTTCGCCGGGCCGCTCTTCGACCTGGCCGACCAGGCCTCGCAGCAGATGCTCGAACGCACGCCCTACATCGAGGCCGTCCTGGGCGCCTCCGAGACGGGAGGCGGACGATGAGCCCGCACCGGCATCCGCGTCCGGCACGGCCCTCGGAACTGCTCACCGGGGCCCGCAGCGCCCGGGCCAGGGCACGACGGCGTCGTGCCCGCTTCCTGATCGAACTTCCCCTGATGTTGTGGCTGGTCCTGGTGTGGGGCGCCCTCTGGCGGGACTTCAGCCCCGGGAACCTGATTTTCGGGTTCGTCATCGCCCTGGGGGTGGTGACGACCTTCAAACTGCCTCCCGTGGAGCTCTCCGGCCGGTTCAACCCCTGGCAGGGGCTGGTGTTCACGGTGTTGTTCCTGCGTGAAATCGTGCGGGCGAGCATCCAGGTGGTGCTCGTGGTCCTCCGGCGCGGGCCGAAGGTGCGCAACGCGGTCATCGGCATCCGCATGCGCAGCCAGGAAGACCTCATGGCCACGGTCCTGGGGCATGTGCTGACCCTCATCCCGGGGTCCTTCGTCGTGGAGATCGACCGGACGACCTCCACGCTTTACCTGCACGTGCTGGACATCAACACCGTCCAGGAGGCCGAGGACTTCCGGCGGCAGGTCAGGTCCATCGAAGCGAGGATCATCCGGATGATGGGCAGCCGGGAGGAACTGGCGGCCCTGGACGCCGAGGGCCCCGCAGGCCCCGACCCCGCAGCACGAGCGAACCGATCGATGAAGGAGCACCCATGATCATCGTCGCTGCCTGGATCGCCGGGGTCGCCCTGGCGCTTGGCGCCGTCATGGCACTGATCCGGTTGGCCAGGGGCCCGTCGATCCTGGACCGGACTCTGGCCCTGGACGTCCTGTTGATCATCATCCTGTGCGGACTCTGCGTGGACATGGTCGTGAACCGGCATCTGAACCACATCGTGTTCATCGTCGTCGGGTCGCTGGTGGCCTTCATCGGTTCGGTCACCATCGCCCGCTACGTCACCGATCGGAGGGGGCAATGATCGTGCTTGGACTGACCGAGGGCGGGACGCTGGACCAGGTCCTGGACTGGATCGTGGTGATCAGCATGGTCTCCGGGGCTCTGCTGTCCGTGGCCGCAGGCATCGGCCTGCTGCGTTTCCCGGACCTCTTCTCCCGCATGCACGCGGCCACGAAACCGCAGGTCCTGGGATTGTTCCTGATGCTGCTCTCCGTCGCCCTGCAGATCAGGGCCTGGTCCGCGGTGCCGATACTGGTGCTGGCCTGGTTCTTCCAGCTGCTCACCGCCCCGGTGACCGCCCATATGGTCGGTCGTGCCGGCTACCGGACCCGGCACCTCAAACAGGAGACGCTGGTCCTCGACGACCTCAATGAAGTGGTCTCCGAGGCCCAGCGCCGCCTGGACGAAGGCCGCTGACGAGGATCAGACCTCGTCGGCCGTGTGGTTGAAGCGGGCAATGGCCCGCTGCGTGCCACGGTTGGTCAGGACCTGGATCACTGCGGACACCACGGCGGAGACCACAGCGAACCCGAGCGCATGACGCATCGATGCCTCGGCCTGGGCTTCCTTGTCGTTCGGCTTCGGGGGGTTCTCTCCGGTGACCTTGTACCAGATGGTGTCCACGAGCTTGCCGCCGACGAAGCCGACGCCGATCGACACGACCGCGCCGACGATCTTCAATAATGCGTTCACGAACGATTCTCCCGTCGGTAGGTGATTACCTGCCCAGCATAACGCGCTGTAGACTCGGCCCTACTGAATCACCTACGACAGGGGAGCGTCGCCGACCGGCCACGGCCGGAATCTTCGACGCTGAGAGTGCGGAACACCGCAGACCCTCGAACCTGCTCCGGCTCGTACCGGCGAAGGGAGTCGAGAATCTCAGGACCCGCGGAACCGCCGCGGGGTCCTCCCCTCCTTGGACCCAAGGAGGAACACCACATGAGCAGCACCCTCTCGGCGGCACCGACCGCCCGTTACACCTGGCGCGTCGTGGACATCGTCGTCGCCTCCGTCATCGCCGTGGCCTCCGGGGTGATCTTCTGGGCCTGGAACACCACCCACCACGCCTTCGACTTCATCTTCGTGGCCTTCCCGCCCTCATCCGCCCTGCTGGCCGGAATGTGGCTCTTCCCCGCCGTCCTGGGGGCACTGATCATCCGCAAACCAGGGGCCGCACTGTTCTGCGAGATGGTAGCCGCGGTCGTTTCCTCGCTCCTGGGCTCCGAATACGGCTGGACGGTCTGGGCCTCGGGGATCATCCAGGGCCTCGGCGCCGAAATCGTCTTCGCCGTGCTGCTCTACCGCCGCTGGTCGCTGCCGGTGGCGCTGTTCGCCGGGCTGCTGACCGGGATCTTCGGTGGAGTGAACGACGCCTTCGTCTTCTCCTGGTTCCCCGACTACACCGAGAGCATGAAACTGGCCTATGTGGTGTTCATGGCCATTTCGGGCCTGGTCATCGCCGGATTGGGATCCTGGGCACTGACCCGGGCCCTGTCGC
Organism: Arthrobacter sp. AOP36-A1-22; assembly: GCF_052377615.1. Taxonomy (NCBI): domain Bacteria; kingdom Bacillati; phylum Actinomycetota; class Actinomycetes; order Micrococcales; family Micrococcaceae; genus Arthrobacter; species Arthrobacter sp. AOP36-A1-22. The sequence goes on along the minus strand of NZ_JBQSWX010000015.1, from coordinate 27,148 downwards.
GAACCGGGGCCTTGTCCTCGATGGCGTCGCGGAAGGCCGCCCAGGAACGGGTCCTGGGTTGAACCGATGACACATGATGCACCGACCGGGGCCCGGGGCCCTTCACCGGCCACCGGGGTCGGCGACGTCCGCGCGGCGGCGGTCAGGGCCAGCGGTTGGGGATGGCAGCATGCCGGACGCGAGGAGCCCGCCGTGCTGGGGCTGGACCTGGACATCGACGCCGGGGAGAAGGTGTTGCTCGTCGGCCCGTCTGGGGCCGGTAAATCGACCCTCATGCATGCCCTGGCCGGGGTGTTGCAGGACGATGAGGACAACGCCTCCGCAGGGGAACTGCTCATCGATGGCCGACCCGCCGCGGCCGCCCACGGCCGGACCGGGCTGATGCAGCAGGACCCCGAGACCCAGATCGTCCAGGCCCGGGTGGGGGACGACGTCGCCTTCGGGGCGGAAAACCTTTCGGTGGATCCGGAACTGATCTGGCCCCGCGTCATCGAATCCCTGCACGCCGTCGGGCTCAGCCTGCCCCTGGACCACCCCACCTCCTCCCTGTCGGGGGGACAGAAGCAACGACTGGCCCTGGCCGGGATCCTGGCCATGCGCCCGGGACTGGTCCTGCTGGACGAACCCACCGCGAACCTCGACCCCGAGGGGGTGCTGGAGGTCCGTGACGCAGTGATCGACGCCGTGGGCGCCAGCGGGGCGACGATGATCATCGTCGAACACCGGCTGGCGGCCTGGGCCGACGCCGTGGACCGCGTGATCGTCCTGGAGCCCGGCGGCGGCATCGCCTACCAGGGCACACCGGCCCGGCTCTTCGCCCCCGGACCCATCCGGGACCGGCTCATCGACGCCGGGGTCTGGGTTCCCGGCCACACTCCCGTGCTGCCGGCCCGGCTGAAGCCGGCAGCACCGGCCGCCGGCCTGTTGAGGGGACGGGGGTTGGCCGTGTCCAGAACGGCCCAGGGTCCTGCCGCCGTATCGGGTCTTGACCTGCGGATCGACGCCGGGCAGGCGCTGTGCATCACCGGGGCCAACGGGGCGGGCAAATCAACACTGGCGTTGACCCTGGCCGGGCTGCTGCCCGAACGGGCCGGCAGCGTCGCCGCCCTGCCGGGCCTCAGCGGCGACCAGGGCGCCGCGGGGGCCTCCGACCCCGGGGACGCCGACCGGCCCTACCGGTGGCGGGCCGGGGAACTGGTCGCCCGGATCGGCACCGTCTTCCAGGAGCCCGAGCACCAATTCGTCACCGCCACCGTGCGCGAGGAACTGGCCTTCGGCCCACGACGGGCCCGCAGACCGGGGTCGAAGACCCGGCTGTACACCGACGAGGAAATCACCGGACGGGTCGATGAGCTGTTGGACCGGTTGGGGCTGAGGCATCTGGCCGAGGCGAACCCGTTCACCCTCTCGGGAGGCGAAAAGCGCCGGCTGTCGGTGGCCACCGTGCTCGCCGCCCGCCCCCGACTACTGATCCTCGACGAACCGACCTTCGGCCAGGATGCCAATACCTGGAGGGAACTGGCGCTGTTGCTGCGCGAACAACTCCAGGACGGCGTCGCCGTCGTCGCGGTCACGCACGATGCGGGCTTCGCCGCCGCCTTGGGGGCCTCCACGGTCGAGGTCGTCGCCGATCGACGCCCCTGCCGGGAACCGGGCAGGACCACACCGCAGGGCCCGGACCCCACCACCGCCCGGGCCTCCGGGGGGATGCCGGGGCTGGAACCCGATGCCGGGGCCCGGGCGAGCTTCTTCGGGCGGTGCAACCCGTTGGCCAAGCTTGCTGCGGTGGTGCTGGCCACGGTGCCGTTGATCGCCTCTCTGGACCTGGTGACCTCCAGCATCGTCGTCCTGGCCAGCCTGCTGCTGCTCCGGCTCGGGGGGATCGCCCCGGGACGCTTCCTCCTGCGGGCGTGGCCTTTACTGGTGGCGGCGCTGTTTGCCGCCTGGGGCACCGCGCTGGTCGGCAACGATGCCGGCGCGGTCCTGCTGGACCTGGGGGTGGCCACGATCAGCGAGGGGTCCCTGGTCTCCGGGGTGGCCACCGGACTGCGGATCTTCGCGGTAGCGGTTCCCGCGGTCATCGTCCTCTCGAGCACCGACCCCACCGATCTGGCCAATGCCCTGGCCCAACAAGCCAGGCTTCCGCACCGTTTCGTGTTGGGTGCCTTGGCCGGGATGCGCCTGATCGGGCTGCTGGCCGAGGAATGGGTGACGTTGGGCATGGCCCGCCGGGCCCGGGGCGTGGGCGCCCAAGGAGGATTCGTGCAGCGTCTGCGGGCCAATGCGGGGCAGAGCCTGGGGCTGATGGTCCAGGCCATCCGCCGCGCCTCGCGGCTGGCGGTCACGATGGAGGCCAAGGGCTTCGGCGGGACCCGCCGCACCTGGGCGCGGACCGCCACCTTCTCCTGGCGGGACGGGGCCCTGGTGGCCGGAGGCCTGTCCCTGGGGGCGGTGGCCACGGCCGCCGCCCTGCTCACCGGCGCCTGGAACCTCGTCTGGGGCTAGCCGGTCCTAGCCGACGGCTTCGAGCAGGGCCGCCAGTTCGGTGCCCAGGGCCCGATCCCGGGAGATCGGGGTGCCATCGATCGAGGTGACCGGGGCCAGCAGCCGGAGGCTGGAGACCAGCCATACGGCGTCGGCATCGAACAGGTCCGCCGGTTCCAACGGGCCGTAGCCCAACGTCCAGCCGGCGGCTTCGGCGGCCGCGAAGATCGCGCCCTGGGTGGTTCCGGGAAGGATTCCGGTCTCCACCATCGGGGTCACCAGCTGCTTGACCCCGTTCACTCGGGTGGCCAGCAGCACCGTGGAGGTCGGCCCCTCGAGCACGCGTCCGTCGCTGGAGGTGAAGATGACGTCCTCCGCCCCCAGTGTGTGGGCATGACGCAGGGCGGCCATGTTCACCGCGTAGGAAAGCGTCTTGGCGCCCTGGAGCAGCCACGGGGCCCGTTCGGCCAACGAGGAGTCGTAACCGCGGTCCAGGAGCACGACGGCGACACCCTCGGTGCGTTGGCGGCGTCCGGACTCCGGGGCGGGGGAGACGGTGACCCAGGCGGTGCCGTGGGGCTGGTCCTCCGGGCCCCGGGTGGCGACCAGTTTCACCACGGCCTCATCGGGGTCCTCCGGGTCCGCGGTACGCTCCTGGTCATACCGGGCCACCGCGGTGGCGATGGCCGCCCGCCAGGACTGCTCCCCGGGCAGGTCCAGGTCGCAGCTGGCCGCCGAGCCCCTGAGCCGGGAGAGGTGGGCGTCCAGTTTCCGTACGGCGCCGGCGGTATACAACATGGACTCGAAGACCCCGTCGCCGCGGATGACCCCCTGATCGGTGACGAGCAACTGCGCGGCGGAGGCATCGGCGAGGCGGCCGGCCGGCCTGGAGGGGTCCAAGAACACCAAGACTGTCATGGGCCAAGAATACCCTTGCGGTTTGTTCCTGCCACTAGGCTTGGACCGTCCCGACATCGTTGAGAGGTGCGTCCTTGACCGAATCGCTGTTCCTTTGGCAGAACCTTCCCGGATGGATGGTGTCGCTCCTCTGGGTGGTCGACCTCGGGATCCGGATCGTCATGCTCGGTGTCGTCCCCGGGAACCGGCGGCCGACCACCGCGATGGCCTGGCTGCTGTCCATCTTCTTCTTCCCCGTCGTCGGCCTGGGTCTGTTCCTGCTGTTCGGGAACTTCAAGCTCTCGCAACGCCGGATCGACCGGCAAACCGACGTCAACCAACGGGTGATCGATGCCACCGCGACCCTGGACGTGGACAACGGCCCCCCGGACGCCCCGGAGTGGGTCCGGTCGGCGATCGAACTGAACCGCAACCTCGGGGCCTTCCCCCTGCAGGAAGGAAACCAGTTCGATTTCATCACCGATTCGAGCGAATCGATCCGCCGGATGACCGAGGCGATCAACCAGGCGAAGGACTACGTCAACGCCCAGTTCTACATCGTGGGCGACGATCCCGAGCTCACCGGCCCCTTCCTGACGGCGCTGGAGGATGCCGCCGACCGCGGGGTGCGCGTCAGGTTCCTCTTCGACCATCTGGGCACCATGCGCACCGAGGGATACCGCGAGTTGTTACGGCGTCTGCGCGGCAGCGGCATCGAATGGCGGCGGATGCTTCCCATCTCACCGCTGCGCTGGAAGTGGCGGCGCCCGGATCTGCGCAACCACCGGAAGATCCTGGTCATCGACGGGGAAACCGCCTTCACCGGGAGCCAGAACCTCATCGAGCCCGGCTATAAGCGCAAGTCCTCGCATAAGCTCGGCCGCGAATGGATCGATTTGATGGCCCGCGTCGGAGGACCGATGGTCACCGGCCTCGACGTCGTCTTCGCCACGGACTGGTCGCAGGAGACGGACGAGTACCTGCTGGAGGACCTCAACGAGGGCGGTGTCCCCCTGCCTTGCGGGACGACCACCGGACAGATCGTTCCCTCCGGACCGGGATTCGAGTCGGAGAACAACCTGCGCCTGTTCAACACGCTGATGTATTCGGCCACGGAGAAACTGACGATCACCAGCCCGTACTTCGTCCCGGATGATTCGATGCTCTACGCGGTCACCACCGCGGCCCAGCGCGGGGTCGAGGTCGAGCTGCTGGTCTCCGAACGCGGCGACCAGGCGTTGGTCCATCACTCCCAACAGTCCTACTACCTGCAGTTGTTGAAGGCCGGGGTGAAGATCTACCGGTATCAGCAGCCGATGGTTCTGCACACCAAGTGCTTCACCGTCGACGACGAGGTGGCGGTCTTCGGGTCCTCCAACATGGATATGCGGTCCTTCTCGCTGAATCTGGAAGTGTCCCTGATGCTGCTGGGATCCCGGGCCGTGGGGGAGATCAAGAAGGTCCAGGACGCGTATAAGGAAAAGTGCACCCTGCTCACCCTGGAGGACTGGCTGGACCGTCCACGCACCATGCGCTACCTGGACAACGTGGCCCGGCTGACCGCAACCCTGCAGTAGGGCAAGGCGGTCAGTCCCCGGCGTCGAACCCGGTGCCCAGGGCCGAGAGCACGCCCCGGGATTTGGTCGTGACCTCATCCCATTCCCCGGCCGGATCCGAATCGGCGGTGATGGCCCCGCCCAGTCCCAGGCCGAGTCGCCACGGGCCGGGGGCTGCCTGCGCGACGTCGGGCCCCGAGGTGGTCCCCGGATCCTGTCGGGCGACCAGCGTGCGGATGACCACGGCCAGATCGGCGGCCGAGGTGTGGGAGAAGTATCCGACGGCCCCCGAATACACCCCGCGGGGCCGGCCCTCCTCGAGCCGGTCCAGGATGGCCATCGTCGAGATCTTCGGGGCCCCGGTCATGGACCCCGGCGGGAAGGCGGCGGCCACGGCCTCGGCCCGCGGGGCGTCGGGGAGCAGCCGGGCCTCGATCGTGGACACCAGCTGGTGGACGGTTGCGTAGCTCTCCACCGCGCACAGGCGCGGAACACGCAGGGTCGAGGGAACAGCAAAGCGGGAGAGATCGTTGCGCAGCAGATCCACGATCATGATGTTCTCCGCCCGGTCCTTCGGCGAGGTCGCCAGATCGTGGGCCAGCCTGCCGTCCAGGGTCGGGTCCTGCGAGCGCGGGCGGGTGCCCTTGATCGGTTCGGCCCGCAACAGGCCGGCCGCGTCCAGGGACAGGAAACGTTCGGGGGAGGAGCTGGCCACCACGGTGCCACCCCACCGGATGTAGTGGGCGAACGGGGCGGGGCTCGTCCGACGCAGGGCCAGATACGTCCGCCACGGGTCGAAGGCCTCCGGGGCGACGGTGGCCTCCACCGCGGTGGTCAGACAGATCTCATAGCTGTTGCCCTCGGTGATCTGGGCTTGGGCGGCAAGGATCTTGGCCAGGTATCCCTCCCGGGTGTCCCGTGCGGTGAAACGCGGGGGTGGGTTCGTCGCGGCGGCGGGCTCCGGGGGGAGGGGCGGTTCGCCCATGGCCGGATGGGCCCGGGGGCCGGGGAGCCGCCGGAGTGCGTCGGCCGTGGAATCCAGCCAGTTGCGGGCATCCGGGGACTCCAGGGCCAGCAGCCAGGCTTCGGCGCGTTCATGGTCGATCACGAGGGCCCGTCCCGGGTGCAGGAGAGCGGCATCGGGGGTCGGGCTGGAGGCGTTGGGGACCGCCCCGGATTCGCGGCCGAGCTCGTAGCCCAGCCAGCCGAGCCACCCCAGGGCGAAGCCGCAGTCCAGTCCCGCCGGCCCCTGGAGCCGGGCGGTGCCCCAGTTGCGGTCCAGCCAGGCGAAGAACGGGCCGGCCACCCGCACCCGGGCACAACCGATGACCACCTCGGTCAGGCCGTCATGGTGTTCGGCCCGGGCGGCGGCCTCGCCGGCATCGTCCGCCAGGATGCTGAAGCGGTTGCGGGTGGCCCCGGGGCAGGAGGCGTTCGAGGATTCCAGCAGGACGGCATGTTCGCCGGGGAAGAACCGTTCAAAGAGGCTGGTCGCGACCTGTGGGATGTCAGGCAGCGGCAGACGGCGGGCGAGCAGCGACCCGTTCGCTGCCGCCTGGAGTTCGGGCCGCAGGGGTTCCTGCAGCACCGGCAGCTGGGTCAGGGCCCGGAGTGCATCGGGCGGGGCACTGCCGTCGGCATGGTTCGCCACGATGACATCGGCGCGTTCGATCACCGGGTCCTGGTCCAGCCACCCCTGCTCCTGTGCCGCCCAGCGCTCCCAATGCGGGGCGAAGGTGTCGCCATCCCGGGCCAGGGCACGCCGCCGTCGGACGTCGTCCTCCACCTCGACCCAGATGCTGGCATCCAGATAGGCGCGTGCTTGACGGCAGGAGGCCCCGACCCCCTCGACGATGACGACGTCGGCGGCCACCGTGGTGCGGCGCTCGCCGTCGGTGCCGTGCTCCCAATCCCAGGAGGTCCAGCGGGCGTCCTCACCCCAATACAGGGAGTCCAGCACCTCGGTGACATAGCGTTCGCGGCCGCGGGCGAGCCCGTCCCAGCCGGTGTAGATGTCCTCGAGGTGGAACAGGGAGACGCTGCGGTGGACCCTCAGACTGGTGGCCAGTTCCAGGGCCAGGGTGGACTTGCCGGCCCCGGAGCGGCCATCGACCGCAATGATGACCGGTGATCTACGCGCCACGCGGATCCGCGGTCCGGGTCCTGATGTGGCGTACCAGCCCCGGCACGGCGGCGGTGATGAGTTGTTCGGTGATCGCGAAGTCCGCCTCGTCGCCGTACCAGGGGTCGTAGATGCCTTGCTGGGCGGGGGCCTTCTGGGCCACCTCGGGGTCGAAGGACCGCAGCATGTGGACCTTTGAACGATCGGATTCGTTTCCGGCCAGCCGGCGCAGGGCCCCGAAGTGGTCGGTGTCCAGGGCCAGGACCAGATCAGTGTCGGCGAAGTCCTCGGCGGCGAACTGGCGGGCGGCATGCCCGGACGGGTCGAGGCCCTGGCGCCTGAGCAGCTCGGCGGCCCGCGGATCCATGGGACGCCCGATCTCCCAGTCGCTCGTTCCCGCCGAATCGACGTCCACGCCCTCGACGCCGGCCTCCTGCAGGGCGGCGCGGAGCAGGTGTTCGGCCATCGGGGACCGGCAGATGTTGCCGGTGCACACTGTCGTGATCCTGTACATGCTGCCAGTCTAGGTGCGCCGTGGTTCCGGTGACAGCCTCACGCCCCGGCGGGGCTACTGGTGCATCAGCACCAGCAGGGCGGCCACGAAGATGAACAAGGTCCCGAAGCAGAGGTTCAGGATGCGTTGGCCGCGGGCATTGCGGGTGAAACGGCGGAATCCCTTGGCCGTGGCGGCGAAGAAGAACCACATGACCAGGATGTCCACCGCAACGATGGTCCCGATGAGGATCAGGTATTGGGGCAGCAGGGGAGCGGCGGGCCGGATGAACTGCGGGGTGAACGCCAGGAAGAAGACGATCGCCTTCGGGTTCAGGAGGTTCACCCAGAGCCCGCGCCGGAACATGGACACGCCGGACTCATGGGCCCTGACGTCAACCGCCGCCGTATCGGGGTCCGGTTTGGCCCGCAGCAGGCCCACGCCCAGATACACCAGATAGGCGGCGCCCAGATAGCGGATGGCGGCGAAGGCCACCGGTGAGTTGGCCACCAGCACCCCGATGCCGGCGGCGACGATCATCACGTGCACCAGCAAGGCGGCCTGTTGTCCCAGGATGCCCCAGAACGAGCGCCGGAACCCCGCATTGAGGGCGTTGTTCATGGTGTTGATCGCCCCGGCGCCGGGGGTGAAGCTGATCAGGATGCAGGCACCCAGCAGCGAAAGCCAGAGGGAGAGGGTCACCCAAGGATTCTAGGGGTCCGGAGCCGGCTACGTGGTTTCGGGGCGGTGCGACCCGGTCGCCCGGTCCACGGCCGCCGAGGCGTCGGCCATGAATCGGGTCAGGACCAGGCGCTCGGCGGGGTCGAAGCGGGCAATGACCTCGCCGAGCTCGGTGGCCAGGGCGGTGAACATGGCCCGCCCGTCCTGCGCGGCACTGGCGGTGCTGCGGATCCTGACCACCCGGCGATCGTCGTCGTTGCGCTCGCGGGTGATGTGTCCGGAGGCGGCGAGGCGGTTGAGTAGGGCGGTGGTCGCCGGTGAGCTCAGGTTCAGCACGGCGGAGAGGTTGCTGGCCGTCGGGGCCTGGCCTTCCTGTTCGGTGCGCATGACGAAGGACAGTGCATTGAGATCGGTCCGGTGCATTCCGTGCCCCGCGCCGGCGGTCTCCACGTAGCGGTCCGTGGCCATGACGAACCGTTGGAGCAGTTCGATGAGGCGACGATCCGGCGGGCTTTCCATGCAGACAGTTTATGCCGGGCAGACGTGGAGGCCGATAATTTTATCAGAAAATCATATTATTTCATGGTGGAACTAAAGTAGGATCTGAGGGAAACGAACATCGGGGACGGCCGTGCCGCCCGGGCCGAGGAGTAGAGATGACCCAGCAGAGCCAGGACCCCCAGACCGGTTCGCCCTTGACACCGGCCGGGAGCCGCCGGAACCGGGGGCCGGTGCTTCGGGCCCTGTTGGCGGTGCTCGTGGTCGCGGTCTGGCTCGGGGTGGCCGGGGTCGGAGGTCCGACCTTCGGGAAGCTGGACCAGGTGCAGACCAACGACCAGGCGGGGTTCCTCCCGGCCACGGCCGAGGCCACACAGGCCCTGGACGCCCAGGCCGGCTTCAGCGAGAGCGAAGCAGTCCCCGCCGTCGTGGTGCTCGAAGGAAGAACCGCGGCCGATGTCGACTCCTTCGACGCCGACGCACTGAAGAAGAAGATCGAGGCGGAGCACCTGGTCTCCGGGGACATCGCCGGGCCCTTCCCGTCCGAGGACGGCACGGCGTTGGAACTGGTGGTCCCGCTGACCGAGGACATGGAAGCCGACGCCGCCGTGGCCGAGCTGCGCGACGTCCTGGCCCAGCAGGTCCCCGACGGGGTGGACGCCTATGTCACGGGCCCGGCGGGATTCACCGCCGACCTGGTGGAGGCCTTCGCCGGGATCGACGGGATCCTGCTGCTCGTGGCCCTGAGCGCCGTCCTGGTGATCCTGCTGTTGGTCTACCGTTCCCTGCTGTTGCCGTTCACGGTGCTGTTCACCGCCGTCGCCGCCCTGTGCCTGGCGATCCTTGCGGTGTTCTGGATGGCCAAATGGGACTGGATCAAACTCGATGGACAGAGCCAGGGGATCCTCTCGATCCTGGTGATCGGCGCCGCCACCGACTATTCGCTCCTGCTGGTGGCCCGCCATCGGGAGACCATCGCAGCCGGCCACCGCGGATTCGATGCCGCCGCCCGGGCGCTGAAGGGGGCCGCCGAACCCATCGTCGCCTCGGCCGGGACGGTCACCGTCGGGTTGTTGTGCCTGACGTTCTCGGACTTGAACTCCAATAAGGCGCTCGGGCCGATCGGGGCCTCGGGGATCATCTGTTCGGTGATTGCCGTCCTGACGTTCCTGCCGGCGGCACTGACCCTGTTGGGCAGGACCGCCTACTGGCCGTTCGTTCCGCACCATGCCGATCATCTCGATCCCTCTCCCGTGGCCGCGATCGGCCTCTGGGGCTCGGTGGCCCGGCTGGTTGGCCGGCATCCACGCCGGATCTGGATCGCCACGGCGCTGGTGCTCATCGTCGGGTCCCTGGGCATCACCCAGCTCAAGGCCACCGGGGTGCCCCAAAGCGAGCTGGTGTTGGGCGAGACCGAATCGGCGACCGGCCAGGACGTCCTGGCCCGGCACTTCGACGCCGGAGCCGGCAGCCCGGCGGTGCTGATCACCGCCAGCGGCAGCGCCGGGACAATGCTCGAGACGGTGAAGAAGGACGACGGCGTGGCCTCGGCCTACCTGCAGGCGGAGGGCGGCGGGCCGGCAGGGGGCGGAGCCCCGGGGCGGGAGCGCCCCGCCCAGGAGGTGGACGGACGGAACCTGATCTCCATCACCCTCGACGCGGCGGCCGATTCCGCTGCAGCGGAACAGTCGGTGGTGTCGCTGCGCCGAGAAGCGCGGCAGGTGGATCCGGACGCACTCATCGGCGGTCCCACCGCGATCTCCCTGGACACCAACGTCACTGCCGAGGAGGACCTGGTGAAGATCATCCCGCTGATCCTGTTGGCCATCCTGGTGATCCTCATGCTGCTGCTGCGTTCGATCCTGGCCCCGGTGCTGCTGGTCATCACCACGGTGCTGTCCTACGGAACGGCCATGGGCGTCTCGGCCTGGGTGTTCAACGGGATCTTCGACTTCCCCGGGGCCGACCCCTCGGTTCCCCTGTTCGGGTTCGTCTTCCTCGTGGCGCTCGGGGTGGACTACAACATCTTCTTGATGACCAGGGTCAGGGAGGAATCGCTCAAGCACGGCACCCGGGAGGGGGTTTTGCGTGGGTTGGCGGTCACCGGCGGGGTGATCACCTCGGCCGGCGTCGTCCTGGCTGCGACCTTCGCCGCCTTGGGTGTCATCCCCATCATGTTCCTGGCCCAGCTGGCCTTCATCGTCTCTTTCGGTGTGCTGTTGGACACCCTGGTGGTGCGCTCCTTATTGGTGCCGGCACTGGCCCACGACCTCGGAAAGGCCATCTGGTGGCCCTCGAAACTGTCCAAGGTCGGGAACTAGCGGAGGTCGGCCGGTCGGCCTGCTGGTAGGGTGGGCCCTTGTGGCTCGTCCCACCGGCAGGATGTGCGGTGGACCAGCCATGCGTCGACAGATTTGATCCTTTTCCCGCCGTCGTCCCGCCTTGAGCGGGGCACTACGTTGCGGCGGAAGGCCGGCCACCCCCGTGGAGGTCCGGCGGAGCCCAGAACCACCGGGCCCAGGCATTCCTTTTCTTCGGCGAGATAGCGCGCCGAACCCGGTTGCGCACAGCAACGACCGAAAGCAGCCCCGTGAGCGTTTCCTTTACTTCCCTCGGCGTGCCCGCACGCCTGGCGACCATCCTGTCCGGCCAGGGCATCGACACCGCCTTCCCCATCCAGGAAGCCACGCTTCCCTCCACACTGGAAGGCAAGGACGTCCTGGGTCGGGGCCGGACCGGCTCCGGCAAGACGCTGGCCTTCTCGCTGCCGCTGGTGGCCCGGCTGGCAGCGAACCCTAAACCGCGCAAGGCGCGTTTCCCCCGGGCGCTGATCATGGCTCCCACCCGTGAACTGGCCACCCAGATCAGCCGGGTCGTCATCCCGCTGGCCGAAGGCGCGGATCTGCGCACCACGGTCATCTTCGGTGGCGTCTCCCAGGTCCGCCAGGAGAAGGAGCTGAACTCCGGCGTCGACATCGTCATCGCCTGCCCCGGCCGCCTCGAGGACCTGTTGCGCCAGAAGGTCGTGGACCTCTCCCGCGTCGAGGTCTCCGTCCTGGACGAAGCCGACCACATGGCCGACCTCGGTTTCCTGCCCGTGGTCAAGCGGATCCTGGACCAGACCCCGCGCGGCATCCAGCACATGCTCTTCTCGGCGACCCTGGACAACGGCGTCGACAAACTCGTCCAGCGCTACCTCGACCAGCCCGTCGTCCACTCGGTGGATTCCTCGCAGGCCGCCGTGGACACCATGGACCACCACGTGTTCGTCGTCGACGCCGACTCCAAGAAGGAGCTGGTGCTCGAACTGGCGTCGGGGACCGGACGACGCATCATGTTCATGCGCACCAAGCACCACGCCAAGAAGATGGCCGTCTGGCTATCCAAAGCGGGGGTCCCCGCGGTGGACCTGCATGGGAACCTGAGCCAGAACGCCCGGGACCGCAACCTGGCGGCATTCTCCGGTGGGGATGCCCGCGTGCTGGTGGCCACCGACGTCGCCGCCCGTGGTGTGCACGTCGATGGCGTCGAGCTGGTCGTCCATATCGATCCGCCCGCCGAGCACAAGGCATACCTGCACCGTTCCGGCCGGACCGCCCGCGCCGGATCCGCCGGCGCGGTGGCAACCATCGCGACCCCCGACCAGCAGGGGGACGTGAAGTCCCTGATGCGGGCCGCCGGGATCAAGGTCCCCTTCGAAAAGGTCAGCCCGCAGTCCGCGGCCGTGGCCGCCGTCCGCGGCGACAAGGCCGAGCCGGTCACCTATGTGGCGCCGCGCCCGCAATCGAACCCGCGCGCCAAGACCCTGGCCGATTCCGATGCCGCCGGAGGCCGTGGACGCCGCCGGGGCGGGCGCGGGAACTCACGTCCGGGGCGTCCGGCGGCTCGTGGCGAAGGCTCCGCAGCCGGTGTCGACAGCCGTGGCGGACGCGACGGAGGCGAGCGGTCACGTGATGACCGGCCCCGTGGCGAGCGCGGCGGCCGTCCGGGCCCCGTGCGCGGGGAACGCAACGGTGAGCGTGCCGGAGGGCGCAATGGCGGCCAGCGTGCCGGAAGCCAGCGTTCCGGGGGCGGCCGCAGCCGTTCCGGACAGCGCCAGGGGTCGGGGCGTCCCGAGGGGCGCGATGCCAACACCAGCCGCCCGTCCTCGTCCCCGCGTCCCACCTCATCGGGGGCCCGCCAGGGCAACACCATCGGTGACGCCATCGGGCAGAAGACCCAGGAAGCCCTTGGCGCCGGACGCCCGGGGCGCGGTCGCGGTAGCCGTCGAGCCGGAGCACCGCAGTCCAATTCCAAGGGCTAGACCTCCACGCATGAGGTGAATCGGATCACCCCGTTCACCGTCCCAGGCGCCGTTGCCCCGTCATTTGACGGGGCAAAGGCGCCTTTTGCGTGCCCGGATCGGGGCCGGAATCCAAACTTGAGCCAACTGCGCTCAAGTTCGAATTGACAATGAAATGAGCCCGAGTAGACTTGAGTGCAGAACGCTCAACCTCCCCGGTTGGGCGGAGGAACCAGCATTTCCCACCGGAAAGAAGGATGCATTATGTCTCGTGCCGTAGGTATCGACCTCGGAACCACCAACTCGGTCGTCTCCGTCCTGGAAGGCGGCGAGCCCACTGTCATCGCCAACGCCGAAGGCGCACGCACCACTCCGTCCGTGGTGGCCTTCTCCAAGGCCGGCGAAGTCCTGGTCGGCGAAATCGCCAAGCGCCAGGCAGTCAACAACATCGATCGCACGATCTCCTCGGTCAAGCGCAGCATGGGCACCGACTGGAGCACCACCATCGATGACAAGAAGTACACGGCGCAGGAAATCTCCGCCCGTACCCTCATGAAGCTTAAGCACGACGCCGAGTCCTACCTGGGCGAAAAGGTCACCGACGCGGTCATCACCGTCCCGGCCTACTTCAACGACGCCGAGCGCCAGGCCACCAAGGAAGCCGGCGAGATCTCGGGCCTGAACGTGCTGCGCATCGTCAACGAGCCCACGGCTGCCGCACTGGCCTACGGCCTGGACAAGGGCAAGGAAGACGAGCTGATCCTCGTGTTCGACCTCGGCGGCGGCACCTTCGACGTCTCGCTGCTCGAAGTCGGCAAGGACGAAGACGACTTCTCCACCATCCAGGTGCGCTCGACCTCCGGCGACAACCGCCTCGGTGGCGACGACTGGGATCAGCGCGTCGTCGACTGGCTGCTGTCCCAGGCCAAGGCCAAGGGTGCCGACCTGTCCAAGGACAAGATCGCCCTGCAGCGTCTGAAGGAAGCGGCCGAGCAGGCCAAGAAGGAACTCTCCAGCGCCTCCAGCACCAACATCTCGCTGCAGTACCTTTCGGTCACCGCCGATGGCCCGGTCCACCTGGACGAGCACCTCTCCCGCGCCAAGTTCCAGGACCTCACCAAGGATCTGCTGGAGCGGGCCCGCAAGCCGTTCAACGACGTGATCAAGGAAGCCGGCGTCAAGGTCTCCGATATCGCGCACGTCATCCTCGTCGGCGGCTCCACCCGCATGCCGGCCGTTGCCGAGCTGGTCCAGGAACTGGCCGGCAAGGAAGCCAACAAGGGCGTCAACCCGGATGAGGTCGTCGCCGTGGGCGCCGCGCTGCAGGCCGGTGTCCTGAAGGGCGAGCGCAAGGACGTCCTGCTGATCGACGTGACCCCGCTATCGCTGGGCATCGAGACCAAGGGCGGGGTGATGACCAAGCTCATCGAGCGCAACACGGCCATCCCGACCAAGCGTTCGGAAACCTTCACCACGGCCGACGACAACCAGCCGTCCGTGTCGATCCAGGTCTTCCAGGGCGAACGCGAGTTCACCCGGGACAACAAGCCGCTGGGCACGTTCGAACTGACCGGCATCGCGCCGGCCCAGCGTGGCGTGCCGCAGGTCGAGGTCACCTTCGACATCGACGCCAACGGCATCGTGCACGTCTCCGCCAAGGACAAGGGCACCGGCACCGAGCAGTCGATGACCATCACCGGCGGTACCTCGCTGGCGAAGGAAGACATCGACCGCATGGTCCAGGAAGCCGAGGAGCACGCCGCCGAGGACAAGGTGCGCCGCGAGGCCGCCGACACCCGCAACTCCGCCGAGCAGTCCGCCTACTCCGTGGACAAGCTCATCAAGGACAACGAGGACAAGCTGCCCGAGGAGGTCAAGACCGAGGTCCAGGCCGACGTCGACGCCGTCAAGGCTGCCCTTGAGGGCCAGGACAACGACGACGAGGTCAAGGCCGCGTACGAGAAGCTCCAGGAGTCGCAGACCAAGCTCGGCGAAGCCATCTACGCCCAGGCCGAGTCCGAAGGCGCCGCCGGTGAAGCCGGGGAGTCCGAAGGCACCGAGGCGCCCGACGAGGACATCGTCGACGCCGAGGTTGTCGACGAAGAAGACGAAGAGAAGAAGTAAGGCGGTTCGAATCTGATGCCAGAACACGGCAACGAAGAAGAGCACGACGGCGACGAGCCGGTGCGCTTCACCGATAAGCGCAAGGTCGATCCCGAGACGGGCGAAGTGCGCGGCGCCGAAGGGCATGAGGAAGCGACCGCTGCAGCGGAAGGTGCCGAGTCGGAGGATGCGCTGGCCCAGGCCGAGCAGATCCTCAACGAGGCAGGCGACCAGCAGGAGCAGCCCGCGGCGGCGTCCGACGTCGAAGCGGAACTGCGTAACGACCTGCTGCGTCTGCAGGCCGAGTACGTGAACTACCGCAAGCGCGTCGAGCGCGATCGGGAATCCGTGCGCGACCTCGCCGTCCAGTCGGTGCTCGTCAGCCTGCTGCCCGTACTCGACGATCTCGACGCCGCCCGCAAGCACGGCGATCTCGAGGAAGGGCCGTTCGCGGCGGTGGCGAACAAGATCGACGCCATCCTCGCGGGCCACGGACTGACCCGGATCGAGGAAGTGGGGGTCGTCTTCGACCCGAACTTCCACGAGGCCCTGATGCAGCAACCCAGCTCCGAGGTCCCCGAGGACCACGTGGCCCAGGTCCTGCGGATCGGCTACCAGAAGGGCGAGCGCGTCATCCGTGCCGCCCAGGTGGTTGTCTCCACGGGAGAATGAACCACCCCCGGCCGCCCCACCACCGGTGGGGCGGCCGGGACCCCATTAGCTTGAGAAACAACCAGGAAACAGGAGGCGCCCGATGGCCAGTCAGGATTGGGTCAACAAGGATTTCTACGCCACCCTCGGCGTCTCCAAGGACGCCAGCGACGCCGATATCAAGAAGTCCTACCGCAAGATGGCGCGCAAATACCACCCCGACACCAATCCCGGCGATGAGGCCGCGGAAAAGAAGTTCAAGGACATCACCGAGGCCAATTCGGTGCTGTCCGACCCCGAGGAACGCGAACAGTACGACGCCATCCGGGCGATGGGATCCGGCGCCCGGTTCACCTCCGGAGGCGCCGGGGGGCCCTCCGGTGGCGGCGCGGGATTCGACGACGTCTTCGGCAACCTGTTCAACCAGGGGGGCGGGGGACGCCGCGGTGGCGGGTTCCCCGGAGGCGGCCAGGTTCCCCCCGAATTCGCGGACCTCTTTGGTGGTGGCGGATTCGGCGGCTTCCAGCAGGCCCCGCAGAAGGGCGCCGATCGGACCGCTTCGACCACGATTTCCTTCGCCGGGTCCATCCGCGGCACCAGCATCGGACTGCGCGAACCCGATGGCGACGTCATCGACGTGCGCATCCCCGCGGGCATCCGTGACGGCCAGAGTGTCAGGGTCCGGGGCAAGGGCCAGCGCAGCCCGGCAGGAAACGGGGACCTGTTGGTGAAGGTTTCGGTCAAACCGCATGCCTTCTTCGCCCGCGAGGGCAACAACATCCGGATCCACCTGCCGGTGGGCTTCTCCGAGGCCGCCCTGGGAGCCACGTTGGAGGTCCCCACGCTGACCGGGGAGACCGTGAAGATGAAGATCCCCGCCGGGACCTCATCGGGGCGGACCCTGCGGCTGAAGGGGCGCGGGGTGAAGACGTCCAAGGCCGTCGGCGATCTGCTGGTCACCGTCGAGGTCGTCGTACCGCAGAAGCTCAATGCCGAGGCGCAGGAAGCCGTCAAGGCCTTCGCCGAAGCAACCGCCGACGCGGATCCCCGCGCCGGGATCGCCACCAAGGCGGTACTCTAGCGGCGGGCCCGGGGCGCGGGAAGCACGGCGGAACCGAACACACCAGGAGGAGGCAAGCACATGGCGGTAGGCAAGGCACTGGCCATCAACGATCGTTTCATCCCGGTATTCGTGATCTCCGTCGCGGCCGAACTGGCCGATATGCACCCGCAGACACTGCGCCAGTACGACCGCATGGGATTGGTCTCGCCCTCGCGGCAGCGCGGCAAGCAGCGGCGCTATTCCAAGCATGATGTCGAATTGCTGCGGGAGGTCCAGAGCCTCTCGAAGGCGGGGGTCTCGCTGGAAGGGATCCGGCGGGTCCTGGAACTCGAGAACCAGGTTGCGGCGCTGCGTTCCCGTGTGGCGGAACTGAGTCAGGAACTGGCCGAAGCCGACCGCAGGTCCTCGGAGATGGAACGGGTCTTTGCCGCCGGAGCCGGCGGCGGTGACGTCGTCACCCTGGCCCGGGGGGAACGCCCCAGGGCCCGCAGCCAGGCCGTCGTCATCTGGCGAGCCCAGGACTAGGCGGACACCTCATGGTCCCCGGGACGCTGGCGACCGTTGCCGAGCTGATCGAGCGGGCGGAGCGCGGCTTCGAGATCACCAAGGGCCGGCGTGACGGATTCGATCAGGACCGCAAGGCGGCAGTGGACGGGGTCGCCCATGCGCTGAGGCCCACGTCCATGCACCGGCGGCTTCCCGCCAGACGGCTGCTCTTCCTGGACCTGGAAGGACCGCATCCGTTGGCGGCCGTGGTGCTCGGGGACCCCGACCATGCCACCCACCTGACCTGGCAGGTCTCCGGGGCAGGCATCCGTCCCGGAACCGCCATGTGGGGCACGGCCCGTGAAGCCGGCGAACTCCTGCTCGAACAGCGGGCCGCCGGTGCCGGAGCCCCGGCCGTCATCGCCTGGCTCGGGTATCCCGCACCGGGGATGTTCAGGGCCCTCTCGGACCGTACCGCCCGGACCTGTGCCGCGCGGCTGGCCTTCGACATCCGTCGGGTCGGGGAGCTCCTTCCCCGTACGGCCAGGATGGCGATCGAAGCACATTCCTACGGGGCGACGTTGGCCGCGTACGCGCTCGCCCGGTTGGATGCCGAACCACCCCCGGCCGGCCAGGCGGGCCCCTTGATCGACACACTGGCCACCATTGGTTCGGCGGGAATTCCGGACCGCTTGTTGCGGGACCCGTCTGACTTGGGCATCCCACCAAGCCGCCGATACGAGGCCGTGGCGAGCCGGGACCTGCTGGCCCGATGCGGCCGGCTCCTCAGTGGGCGGACCACGGTCGCCGGGCTGCCGTTCGCCGTGGAAGGACACCCGGAATCGGGGCTGCATGCCGTCACCGGGCACAACACCTCCCGCTTCGTGCCCGGATCCGATGACCCCGAATACGGGTACCGGGACCCCGGCACGCTCTCGCTGCACAACCTGGCCCGGATCCTCATCGGGGGGACCCCTCCGTTCAGCTGACCGGCCCCCGGCGGTCCCCGTCCGCCTCCGGTTCCCGGCGATAGGCCAGATCGAAGACCAGACGGCCCGCGGCCACGGCCTTGGCCTCGAAGCTCGTGCGCACCCGCCCCGCGTAGCGTGGGGCCCACCCCCCGAGATCGTCTGTGAAACCCGGCTCCGGGTCGTGGCCCTCCAGACCGTCGCGGCGGACCCGGCTCAGGGGGGAGTCCTCCCCGGCGCATTCGCCGGGGTGCAGGGAGGTGAAATCCTTCGAGGCGTCGAGGATCGAACGCATCTGTTCGGCATACTGCGACCAATCGGTGGCCAGGCGCCAGATGCCGCCGGGGGCCAGCACACGGGCGGCCTTGGGCAGGAACGATTCCTTGATGAGCCGACGCTTGTGGTGCCGGGTCTTATGCCAGGGGTCGGAGAAGAAGATCCAGAGTTCATCCACCGAACCGGGCTCCAGCATCACATCGAGGACCTCGGGGGCGTTGGCCTGCACGGCCCGCACATTGGTCAGTCCCTTCGCGTCGATCCGGGCCATCAGCTGCGCCAGGCCGGGCAGATAGACCTCCACGGCGAGGAAATCCCGTTCGGGATGGGCCTCGGCGGCTTCGGCGATGGCTTCGCCCAGCCCGGTGCCGATCTCCACGGTCAGCGGGGCCCGACGGCCGAAGGCCTCCTCGGCGTCGAAGCGGAAATCCTCGTGGACCGAGGTGTCTGCGTGGTGGCGCGGAACCTGGATGACGTAGTCCCCGGAGAGCCGGTCCCAGGAGTCCTTGCGCTTGCCGTGCAAACGGGACCCGCGACGGACGAAGGACACCGGATCGGTCCGGTAGAAGCGCAAATCGTCGGCGGCGCGGCCGTTGACAGGGGGCTTGGGGGCTGCGGGATCATTCATTGGGTCCACGTTAGTCGTCGCCGCGATGGACGTCATGTCAGGGTCTTCCCGGATGGCGGCGCCGGCCGCGGACGGGCACACTGGAGACATGAACGGACCCCTGAACCTGATCCTGAACATCATCTGGCTCGTCTTCGGCGGATTCTGGCTGGCCCTGGGCTACCTGGCCGCCGGGGTCGTGTGTTGCGTGCTGATCGTGACCATCCCCTTCGGGCTGGCCTCGTTCAGGATCGCCAACTATGCGCTGTGGCCCTTCGGCCGCACCATCGTGGACCGGGGCGGGCGGACCGGATTCTTCTCCACCGTGGGCAATGTCGTGTGGATCCTCGTGGCGGGGATCTGGATCGCCATCGGGCATGTGGTCACCGCCATCCCGATGTTCGTCAGCATCATCGGCATTCCGCTGGGCATCGCCAACCTCAAACTGATCCCCGTCTCCCTGGTGCCCCTGGGCAAGGTCATCGTGCCCTCGGGGTCGCGCCTGCCGATGGGCCCGGCCGCCTGAACGGTTCCGGGTCCGGCGAACCAAGCAGCCTGCCGGGCCCGCGGATCCCGCCGCCCCGGCATGTGCCCCGAGGCCGTCGACCCGGGCCTCCAGCCGCCGGTCGGGCCGGCAGGGAAGACGATTCCTCTCGAATTGCACTCTTCCGTCCTTGACTTATGTGGCATAGTTATCGACCGTTAGTGATCGCCCCCACAATGAGAGTTGATAGCAATACATGGACCGAATAGGTCAGAGGGCCGCCGCATCGAGTCGGGAGACGACGCCGAAAGCGTCCGTGTTCCAGGACTTCGGGGGCTGCCATGAATGTTGAAATGCTCAAGAGCACCTGGGCCGATATGTCCCAGGCGGGCGACGAAGCCCCCTTGTACTTCTATTCCCATCTGTTCATCACCCATCCGGAACTGCGCGAGATGTTCCCGGTCTCCATGGCCAGCCAACGCGATAAGCTGTTCGGCGCGCTGGGGCACATCGTGAGCAATGTGGAGAAACTGGATTCCGATACCGGATTCGTCGAGGAACTGGGCCGCGATCACCGGCGATTCGCGGTGGAACCCGAACACTACTCCGCCGTTGGTTCCTCGCTGCTGGCGACCCTCAAGCAGTTCCTGGGCAGCCAATGGACCGAAAGCGTCGCGGCGGACTGGTCCGCGGCCTACGGCCAGATCGCGAAGATCATGGTCGTGGCCGCCGAGGACGCCGCCGAGGATTCACCCCCATGGTGGGATGCCGAGGTGGTCTCCGTTGACCGGCGCAGCATCGACGTGACGGTGATCCAGCTGCGGACCACCCCGGCCATGGACTACCTGCCGGGCCAATCCATGGCCATGGAACTGGGGCGGCTGCCCCGATTATGGCGTTACGTGACCCCCGCCAACCAGCCGCAGCCGGACGGCCTGGTGGAACTGCATATCCAGTTGGTGCCCGGCGGGCAGTTCAGTAGCACCGCGGTACGCAAGATCCGTCCCGGGGACACGGCCCGGCTCGGAGCCCCGATGGGCGACCAGCTCACCCGTCCCCGGAACGGGAAGGACCTTCTCCTGGTGGCCGGCGGCACGGGGCTGGCGCCTCTGGCGGCGGTCCTGGACCAGGTCGGCACCCAGTGGACGACCGAAGGAACCGGGCCGCGGGTTGACCTGTTCCATGGGGCCCGCCTGCCGTGGAACCTCTACGACCACGAGAAGCTCACCCGCCTGGCGGAACAGCCCTGGTTCACCTACCGACCGGTCGTCTCGGACGATCCGACCTTCCACGGGCTGCGTGGACTGGTGGGTTCCGCGGCGGCCGCCGAAGGCTCGTGGGCCGGCCGGACGGCCCTGGTCTGCGGGTCCCCGCCCATGGTCGGGCATGCCGTGGCCCAACTGGGGACCGCCGGACTTGCTCCGGATGATCTCCGCTTCGAGACGTTCGCAACCCTAGATGAGAGTTCCTCGGCCATCGGCCAGAGTGACGAAGAAGGATCACGATAATGCCCTATGCCAATGACACCCGATCAGCCCGCGCCCTGACACCGGAGGCCGTCCGTGACGCCATGTTCCCGGCCGTGGAGGTCGGCGGGCTCGACCCCGTGGCCATCAATCTGTTCCTGGCCGATGCCTCCGTCCAGATGGCTTCGGACCGCGAGGAGATCCGGACGCTGCGACGACGCGCTGAAGAGGATCGGGGCTCCGGCCTTGATGTCAGTGCCGAAACCGTGAACCTGCTCAGTCGGGCGCAGGTCATCGCCGATAAGCACGTCAGCGAGGCCGAGCAATATGCCCATGGCCTCATCGACGGGGCCCGAAAGCAATATTCGGAAATCCTGCAGAAGGCCGAAGACAATGCGGGTAGCGCCGGTTCCGCCGCCGCCCCGGCCGTCCCCGGATACGGGGAGCCGGTCCCGGAGATCGAGTATGTCCGCACCTACACCCGGGTGGCCCAGGTCCAGTTGCGCTCCGTGATCGACGCCCTGGCCGAACAGGTGGATCAGTTGGGCCATTTGCCGCAGTTCGGCGCCACTGCCTCGGAGCCGGGCGCGGGGGGTGGCTCCTGAGCCGGCGGTAGCACTTGTAGGGTCCGGTACAATTTGAGAATTTTTGTATCGATTTTGCAGAAGTTCCTACCAGTATGAGAATTTTTAATCCATGCAAAATGAGAACTTCTGGACGTGCGTTGAGGTGTTTCGGTTGCAGCTGCGAAAGAAGTCCGGTTGCAAATAGTCGGAGGAGGACGAGACTTGTTAAGACGGAGCTTCCGATAGCTCTTGTGTAGACATCCCGTAGCGCGGGCACGGCTATCGGATAGCACTTTCTCACCATCGGCAAATAGGCAGTCGAGGTCTTTGACGGTGAGCGATTTGCTCTCCTCCCGCCTGCACTGCTGCTTGTCGACGAGCGCGCGCCAGGCCTTGGCGATCGCGGCGCGAACAAGCGGCCCTCCTTTCGTTCTGCGGATTGGGGGCGCGTTCACGAAAGCAAGGCAAGCACTTGGCGGAAGTTGGTCATGAGCGGGGTCTTGCGACATTCACCCACGGCCGCGGTGACCCCCAGTTGGACCCGTGGCTGGCGCAAACCTCCGCGACACCGCTACCCGATGCCCGCGCACCTGCTACCGCTTCGATACACAGGCGCTATCCGAAGTGCCGTCTTAACAAGACTCACCTGTCATGGCAAATAGATGTACTCAGGATAGGTCGCTGCCTCTGTCCAGATGCGACCCAAAATACCAAAAGAGAATTCCCTGCTAATCGATCGGTTCATGAGAATAGGAGCGTTCTCAAATTGCTGCAAAACGGAGCTCGTAGTCCATGTTGTCGACCATGGTCTGACACTGCTCGAAGTAGCTCGAGAGTTCGTCGAATTCTCCCCTTTCCGGAGCTTCTTCAACCAGTGCCCGAAATTCAGGATCGAAGCGGATATCGAGTCCCGACGCGATCCCCTCCGTGGCTTCAGACAGTTCGGAGTGAATCCAGTCCTCGATTTCGTCGAACAGGCGAGAAACCTTGACACACCTCATCCAGAGGCGGTGAGGGTCGCAATTATCCGGCTCTGTGCGAAGGCCGCACGTAGCCAACCGACAGCAAACTGACTGACTCTGGTTACAGGTACCTCACCGAAGTCGACCGTGAGGACGGCGTTTGCCGTGCGAAGGGTGTACTTGGCACTTGCCAGGTATTCAGGATGTTCACGTTTCGATTGAAGCTTTTTCTTCGATCTACTGCCGCTCATGGCACCACTATATTCATGGCCTATGCTGTGCAAAGGTCTTGGGTGCCCGTCGTCCTGTTGAGACTGGTGTCGTAGGAGACTGCTAAGGTCCGTCTAAACCAGACAGGGAGAACGTCGATGTCGTCGGATGGATACCCGTTTCCAGTTGCCGTGTCCCAACTCGGCACTAGTGAGCCCCGTGAAACGCAGGTTGCCCGCGCGGTCGCCTGGCTCTCACAACAACTTGGTGGCCCAATTACGGTCGTAACCCCTCAGCGAAGATTCGAAAGCGAAACTCTCAAGCGGTTGCTAGGGAGAGCTGATACGGCTCACCTCACCTGGCAAGGCTTCTCTGCCGGGTCCCTTACCCGCCGGCGTGTCATCGACGCGTGGCCCGATCGGCAACACCTAAACGATCTGTGGGGCTCACAAGCTGACGCCATTGTCGTCGTCGAGTGGGGAACTGCCGAAACAACCGCTTGGCTGGAGGACGCTATTCCGGTAAGACTTCTTCCGGGGCAGACTTCCCAGCTTGTGTCCGGACAAGAAGCCGCCCTGGCAGTCACCGGCGATCCGCTACCTGAAGACGTGATCCGGATACTGAAGATCCTTTCGAAGTGGGCGGCCGGATACGACTCCGGACTCAAATGGAATGAAGAGGACAAGCTCAAGGCCGACATGATGAACAGCCCCGAGCGTTGGACCTCTGTCACGGTCGAACAAGTCAGAGACAAGTGTCGTGAACTGAAGATGCGGCCAAAGGACATCGAAACGATCGTAGGATTCGTGGAGCGCAGGAAGCAAGGCCGGAGATTCAACGTTCGTAGCACCTACCGCGATTACCAATTCTGATCACGGTTCCATGCCCGTTGTCGGAAACCCAGCCAGATCAACTGCAGGACGACCGGGACCGTCTGGCCGGGGCGGCGTACTAGGAATCTCGCGGCGATTGGCGACTCGTCGCGTGCGAACAGGCAAACCATTTAGACCGTCATCGTCATCCTTCCACAGGGGAACGGAAGGTCGGAAGCATCCGCTGTGCGCCCAGCGCAGGTCCTCAAAGTGCCCGGCGTTCGGGGCCTCGTAGGGCAGGGAAGCCTTGCACATCAGGTGGCTAAACAAATATCCCTATACCCCAGATCGTTCCACGACGAGCCATACGGAGGAACCGCTCAGACGGGTGTACCGGCTTCATCGAATACGCGCGGGAGTGTTGAGCGGCGGTTCATGCTCGGTCCTGTTTCTCGTCTTCTTCCGGTTCTTCGGGTGCGCGAGATGTGCCTTCTGCCAGAAGCTGAGGCTCCAATTTTAAGGCACGGCACATGGCCACGAAGTGTTCCTTATCTTCCTTGCGGATAAGTTCAAAGACGGCGTGGAGGATGTGTACTGCTTCTGGCCTGCTGATTCCCCGGCCTGTCTCCACGCGTTCATTGTGGGAATAATGATGTAAGTATGTGACTAGTCTCTGGCGGGTGAGGCCATCGTCCATCCCGTCGAGTGCAGTCTGCATCTGAACCCTGAAATCGCCCATCTGTTCGGGGAATCGAAAACTGAGAAAGCCCTCGAGAAGACGGCGACATACATTCGGAAGGATGACAGCCGCATCCATTTCCTGCTCGATTGTTGGTCGATCGCCACAGTCAATCAGCGTTCTTGCTGATCGCCAGAAGAGGTAGTGATATTCCGAACGAAGACGGGTTCGTAAGGCCTTGTCCTTTTTGTCCGATCCCCAGTCGCGCCACGTGGGAACGCGACGGACTACCCCGACGTCGACTTTCTGAGCCTGGGCTTGTAGCTCGAGAATTTTGAAGTCTCGTTTCTCCTTGGGGGCGCTGTTGGGTAGGCGATCCAGTTGGTTTGCCCAGATTTTGAAGAGTTCGAAATTGTGGGTCATCAGGAACACCTGACCGCAGTCTCGGACAGGCTTCTGGTTGCATAAGCAGGCAACGGGCTGGCCGCAGCCACATGCGGACGGCTGCACCAGCTCCGCCCATAAGAGACTGGAGGCGCCGATTGCGAAGTTGTCGTCCAAACTTGAAACGGGATCGTCTATGACGACGATCTGCTCACTGCGATTCCGGCCTTGAGTGCTGAGGCTCTTAACGAAGTACAGCAAAGCCAGTGCGGTACATTCTCCCTCGCTAAGGTGGAGCGCTGGCGAGCCATCCCTGTAAATTGCGTAGCGTCCCTCTTCCACGGGGACAATCCGAATATCGGACCGGCCGAGCAGGATGTGTAGTCTCTGATTCAGCCACTCGGCTGGCGGCCCAGGATCATGCTTTTCAGACTCCAGCTGGACGATCTTGTCTCGGGTAGCACACACCATCGTGTGATTGTCTTGAAGTGTTTTGTTGGCTGTGTCGGCTTCGCGGATGGCTGTGTCGTAAGCGTCTTGGTTGGGCCCCTTGGTAGAAGCCCGGTGACTATGTGAGTTTCGCATCCGATAATGGACTCGGGAGGAGATTCACAGATATGGCACGTAGACATAACCCTGATCAGGTCATCGCGAAAGTACGTCAGGGTCAGAAGATGCTTAACGGCGGACAGCCGATGATCGAGGTCATCAAGGAACTACAGGTCACTGAAGCGACGTGGTATCGGTGGCTTCAGCAGTACGGATCCGAGAAGAACGCCAGCCATACCAGGGCGGTAAAAACCTCGAAAAGGAGAACGCCAGGCTCAAGAAGCTGGTGGCGGAGCAAGAACTGGCCATCGATATTCTCAACGAGGTGGCGCGGGGAAAATTCTAAGCCCCGAACCACGCCGCCGTGCCGTGCGTATGGGGCAGGAAAAGTTCGGGGCTTCCGAAAAAGTTGCCTGCAAGATGCTCAGCCAGAGTCGCTCAGCCCTACGCAGAGGCCGTCCAGCGGTCAGATTCTGAGAGGCTCGGCTGCGCGCGGATCTACGAGTGGTCGCGGTGAAGTATCCGGTATGGGGCTGGCGTAAAGTACGCTGGCATCTGCTCCAGCAGCCGCAGCGGGACGGGATAGCGCTGAATAAGAAGCGAGTCTGCCGGCTCTGGCGCCTTGAGGGGCTCACCTGCAAGCCCAAGGTACGCAAGAAACGTCGTAGCGGGCCCGGTGCAGGGGAGCAGAAGAGGCTCAGGGCCGAGTACCCGATGCATGTGGTCAGCTTCGACTTCCAATCCGATACGACCTCCTGCGGCCGGCATATTAGGTTCTTTAACGTTATCGATGAGTACAGCCGCACGGCCCTGGCGATCATTCCTCGTCGGTCGTTTACCGCCACGGATGTGGTCGCCGCTCTGGAGGACATCATCGCTGAAACCGGCATCACTCCGGCTTACGTCCGGTCCGATAACGGGCCGGAGTTCACCGCTGCTGCTCTGATCAACTGGTGCGCCACGGCCGGAGTCAATACGGCGTTTATCGATCCAGGATCGCCGTGGCAGAACGGGTTCGCTGAATCATTCAATGCCCAATTCAGGAGGGAACAACTCACCGGAGAAATCATGGACACAATGGCCGAGGCAAAGTACTTGGCCGACGAGTGGAAAGACATCTACAATCATGAACGTCCTCATGGATCCCTCGGCGGAATGACGCCGTTCAGACACTGGGATCGCTGGATTGCAGAGAACCAATTAGCTATCGCATAGCCGCTGGACTGCTAACGGGGACCCAACCAGTCTTTCTGCTCGCCAATCCAGAACGCCTCAAGTTGTTGGCATGCTGCTTTGCGCACTCTAGCGAAGGCCACACTTCGGGCGTCGTGATTGTCCAGAAGCGTCACTAGCCGATCGATGTTCGGGAGGGTGAAGGAATTTTGATTCAAGTGCTCTGGTAGATGAGCAGGCTCGTGTAGGGATTTCAGCTTGGCATCGAGCAACTCGCGCACGGTTGTGAGATCTTGAGTGATTTCGTCAGTTCGCTCCTGGAGAGCCTGAAGTAGTGACTTGTATTCCTTTCGGAACTCGGGATACAGAAGTCCGGGGTCTGGAAAGTAGGTGCTCTGCTCAAGAAGCAACGTTGTGATTTCTTCGACTTTTTCGATAGCTTCCCGAAGCTCATCCTGCAGTTCCGTTGTACTTTCATCGAAGTGCCTGTTCAGTGTCTCGAGCCGGTCATGATTGAGATCGTTGGCGCAGAAAAGACAAGTCCTTCGGTTCCCGTGAAGTGAAAGACCTTTCTGCACCCAGTCGGAGTGCTCTGGATGTGTGATCAGAGAATTAATCAACGTGGCTGTTGGGATCCGTGCCAGTATTTCCGCAATGTCTTCTGTACTTAGCACTTCTAGGTGTACTGCCCAGCAT